>JABIGL010000062.1 GCA_018650185.1 Chloroflexota bacterium | reverse complement strand
CGGGTACGTTGCGCAATCCCGGTGACAGGCAACAAAAAAGGGGCGGCCCGTGAACGGACCGCCCCTTTTGATCAAATCCTTGTGGAGTTAGTGGGCGTGACCGCCGCCACCGCCACATGCGCAAGCTCCGCCGCCGCCGCCACATCCGCCGCCACCGCCACCGCATGCACAACCGCCGGCCTGTCCGTGCGGGTCCTGCTGTGTAGCAGCCTCTGCTGCACCGCCGCCGCAACCACATGCGCCGCCGCCGCAGCCGCCGCCTTCACTGGCGAAGTTGGGGTTAGAGATTACGAAACCGCTACGCTGCAGGCCATCAACATAGTCGATGCTGGAACCCTGGAGGAGCGGGGAACTCTCCGCGTCGATAACGATCTTCACACCGAAGTACTCGACCAACGTGTCGTTTTCCTCAGGCGCTTCTTCAAGGCCGAGAATGTACTCCACGCCGCCCGATTGTCCGGGTGCGAGTGAGATCCGGATTAAACCTTCATCTGCGTCCTGTTCCGCTAGAACTTCCTTGAATTTGGAAGAAGCCGCTTCAGATACCGTCAGAAGGGTCGCGTTCTCGATCACCATGTGGTTTCTCCGTCTCTCCATATGGCCGGTTTTGAGGTCTTCAGGCCATTCTACGTTGTGCTGACTAATAATCGCGCTTTTTATCGCGACTAACGCATTACGCCGCGATTGAGATTATCCGCGCCACACATCGTATACCAATAGTTCCAAGTCGTACTAGCGTGGCGTAACATGGCGTATGTGACTTATTTTACGAACGGTTCCGTAAGAATCGGTGGGTCAAACGCCCGGTATCGCAATACTGGCGGTCCAGCCCGGTCACAATCCTGATGGAATATCCCTCACCAAGAGGGTAATCACCGTCTCCTAAACCGCTGAACATCAGTTTAATACGATTGAATGGGGAACGCCTCGCGCATGGACGAGCTAGACCGACAAATCATCACCATCCTCGAAAAAGACGGCAGAGCACCAAACGCTACTATCGCCCGAGAGGTCGGAGTTAGTGAAGGAACGGTCAGAAGGCGTCTAAAGCGTCTTATAGGGGATGAGGTCATCAGGGTGATGGCATTCCCAGATCCCAAGGCACTCGGTTTTGACTCAGAGGCCTTGATAGGGGTTCAGGTAGATCCCGACAAGATGGATCAGGTTGCGACCGAGCTTTCAAACCTGGAGAACACCCGGTGGGTCGCCCTGGCGACCGGTACATTCGACATCTTCGCCTGGGCGACATTGCCGGACGCCGAAAAGCTGGGGCGCTTCCTGCGTGAGAGCGTCGGAGTGATCCCCGGCGTGCGCCGAACGGAGACCTTTGTGACACTGGCCATCCGTAAGCGTGACTACGGAGTTCCGATCGCTTAACGGGCCAGAATACTCAGTTCAGGTCAGCGACCGGGACTTGCGCTAAAGCAACCAAGGCTAGAAACTCTCACGCTGCTCGCCCTGCGAATTCTTGTACCGCAGCGCCGCATTCTGACTTACGCCCTGATTAGGAGTATCGATGACCACCGCGGTCTCCAGACAAAATCGCACACTGTCCGACGCCCTGATTCCGTATTCAGGACTGTGGGTGGATATCGCCACCATCATCGTCGGAAGCCTGGTAATCGCAGCGTTTGCGCAGTTCAAATACACGCTGCCGACTACCGTTGTTCCTATTACGGGCCAAACTTTCGCAGTGCTTCTTGTTGCCGCGACCGTTGGTTCAAAGCGAGGTGGACTCGCTGCGGTTCTGTACCTGATCGAAGGATCAGCGGGGCTTCCCTTCTGGGCCAGCGGTGGTTCCGGCGCTGTCTGGAGCATCGCCACCGGTGGTTATATCGTCGGATTCATCCCGGCGGCGTTCCTTGTCGGTTACCTCGCCGAACGCGGTTGGCACCGAGGTCCGTGGCTGCTGGCGTCCCTGATTGTTGCAAATGCCCTTATTTACATACCTGGCCTGTTGTGGCTCGGTAGTGAGCTGGGTTCCTCATACGGCCAGACTCTTGAGTGGGGCCTCTGGCCGTTCATCCCCGGCGATCTGGCGAAGATCGTCCTGGTGGCTATCGCACTGCCCAGCGCGTGGGCGCTTTACGACCGATACGACCCTCGTTCAAAGGGCGGATCGGATTCCGACGGTAATCTGTAGGGGTCCAGCCGTTCCCTCGGGTCGCTGGGTCCCTCGTCGATAATCGTTTCGTTTCAGGTCAGAAGATCTCAAATTGGTCTCATCCTGAACCACATTGCTGCGGTCCTTTGATCTGGACCGAACGCGGGGATTAATCAGATGTATCGAGACATGACCTGTGGCGAGCCGCGCCAGACGGACGCCGGAAAAGTGGTGACCCTCTCAGGATGGGTGCATCGACGCCGAGACCACGGCGGACTGACCTTCATCGACCTTCGGGACTACTCGGGGCTGATGCAGGTCGTGTTCAACGAGGACTCCGCCAGGGAAGCACACGCGCTTGCGGGTGACCTTCGGAGTGAGTGGGTAGTAAAGGTGAAGGGCACCGTTCAGGAACGGCGCGCCGGAGCAGATAACCCTGACCTGCCGACGGGAACAGTTGAGTTGATTGCGTCCGATCTGACGATCCTCAACCGCTCCGAGACTCCGCCGTTCGAGGTAGAGGATGAGCTGAACATTGCGGACGAGACGCGTTTGCGCTACCGCTTTGTGGACCTTAGACGTCCCCGTATGTACAAGAACCTGAAACTTCGACACGACGTCATTCAGGCTGCGCGCACATACATGGTCGGCGAGAACTTTCTTGAGATTGAGACGCCGATTCTCCTGAAATCGACCCCGGAGGGCGCACGTGACTACGTTGTCCCGAGTCGGGTGCATCCGGGCGAATTTTACGCGCTACCGCAGTCGCCCCAGCAGCTAAAGCAACTGCTGATGGTGTCCGGCGTGGACCGCTACTTCCAGTTTGCTCACTGTTTCCGGGACGAGGATCTTAGAGCGGACCGGCAGCCAGAGCACACGCAAATCGACCTCGAGATGTCATTCGTTGAACAGGAAGACGTGCTCCAGATCCTGGAAGGTCTGTACACGGCGATGGTCAAAGAAGTTCGCCCTGAGCTTGAGGTGCCGACGCCCTTCCCGCGCATGACATATGCGGAAGCGATTGAACGCTATGCGACCGACAAGCCGGACGTTCGGTTCGGGATGGAGGTTTGTCGTCTCACAGACATCGTGGCTCAATCAGGGTTCGGCGTGTTTGAGGGAGTCGCCAAATCCGGCGGCGCGATCAGGGCTATCGTCGCACCGGGGTGTGCCGATTACACACGCCGGCAAACGGATGAGCTGATCGAGTTCGTAAAGAGCAGTGGTGCACAGGGCCTTATCCCGATGCACATCTCGGCCGACGTGAGCAGCGTCGATGAAATGACCCTTGAGGACGTTCGTTCACCCATACGAAACCACGTATCTCTAGATGTTCTAAGAGCAGTCGCCAACGAGGCCGGCGCCGGACCGGGTGATTTGATTTTGATCATCGCCGGAACGGAGAGCGTGGTGAACGTCGCAATCAGCAACCTTCGTGGGGAGATGGGACGCAGGCTTGAGCTTGCGGACCCGAACACTTTTAACTTCCTATTTGTCGTGGACTTCCCGTTATTTGAGTGGGACGACGACCGAAATGGTTGGGCAGCGATGCACCACGTGTTCAGTTCGCCTCGTCCCGAGGACGCTGATCTGCTTGATAGCGACCCCGGCGCGGTGCTTGGACAGCTTTACGACCTCGTCTTGAACGGTGTGGAGCTTGGTAGCGGGAGCATCCGGATCGTGGATCGAGAGATTCAGGAGAAGGTGTTCCAGCTAATCGGGCACTCGCCAGAGCAGGTTGAAGAGCGGTTCGGTCAGTTGCTCCGTGCGTTCCAGTACGGCGCACCGCCCCACGGCGGGATGGGCCTCGGTCTGGACCGCATTGTGATGCTACTCGCCGGTGAGGAGAACATACGGGAAGTGATCGCTTTCCCGAAGACACAGGCCGCGGTCGATCCTCTGTTCGAGGCACCCGGCGCAATTACGGATGAACAGCTAAAAGAGTTGTCGATTCGCGTAGTGGATTCTGGCGGATAACTGCAAGGTCCATCGGGTAGACGCACCGCTGCCGAAAGGTGCTTATCCGCGGTGATATAATTTCGGGTACCCTCCAATCGTAAGCCGAGGGTTTTCGCGCCACGGGAGAAATCGAATTTTGAAGGTCACCCAGGACGAGGTCGTGGACCGGCAAGCGCTACTCCACGTCGAGGTCGAAGACGAACGCCTTGAAACGCACCTACAACGTGCGTATCAGAAGCTCGTCCAACGGACCACAATTCCGGGATTCCGGAAGGGCAAAGCGCCTCGAAGGCTCTTCGAGCAGATGATCGGAAGATCTGTACTGGTCGAAGAGGCCCTTGAGACGCTTGTTCCAGATGCCGTAGCAGCGGCGATCGAGCAAGAAGATATTGACGCGTACGGCACCCCCAGGGTGAGCGTTACGGAGTCCGAGCCGGTCCCAAAACTTGACGTCACGGTTCCTCTCCGCCCCTCAGTCACGCTCGGAGATTACTCCGGTATCGAGGTAGAGGAAGAGACGGAAGAGGTCACGGATGAACAGGTAGACCAAGCCGTTGAACAGGCCCAGATCAGTCAGGCCACCTGGGATCCGGTAGAGCGTCCGCTGGAGATCGGCGACCAGGCTGTTCTCACGGTTGAAGGTAAGGCCGGAGACGAAGAGGTACTGAACGGCGACAACGTCGAGTTCGTCCTCACGGAAGATTCCCAGACGCCGATCCCCGGTTTTACCGAGGCTATCGTCGGGATGGAACCCGGCCAGACGAAGGAGTTCTCGCTAGATATCGCGGAGGACTTCCCTGGCGATCAGGTTGCGGGTAAGACGGTCGAATGCAAGGTCGAGTTGTTCGAGGTGAAGCTTCACAACCTTCCGGAGATCGATGACGATCTCGCCCGGAGCGTCGGACAGGGCTATGAGTCGCTGGACGAGATGAAGACGGGACTACGCACGCAGTTTGAGGAAGCAGCGACCGCGACAGCACAGCGTGAGTTGCAAGAAAAGATCGTCGAGGCTTTGCTGGAGACGAGTGAATTTGAGATACCGCCACTGATCGTAGAACATGAGGCGGAGCACGTACTGAACGACCAGCAGCAGGCTCTCGCCCGCTACCAGGTGTCGATGCAGGACTACATGCAGAACGCCGGGAAGACCGGTGAGGAACTGCTGGAAGAAGCGAAAGAGTCCGCTCTCACGCGACTCAAGCGCACTATCCTGATTGAAGAGGTTGCCAAGGCCGAAGAGATCGACGTTTCCGACGAGGATGTCGAGGCCGAGATCGAGACCTTGCTCGCCAATGCAGGACCGCAGGCGGACCGCTCTCAGGTCGAGTCTGAAGAAGCGCAGGCATCAATCAAGTCGATGATCTTGAGACGAAAGTCCGTCGAAAAGCTGGCGGAGATAGTACAGTCAAAGGGAGGGACGCCCGCGAAGGCGACTACGGCGGAGGCCGAAGCGCCCGCGGACGAAGAAGAATCCTCTTCGGACGATGATGATTCCAAGAAGGAAGAGTCCGAGGAATGAGTTTGACCGGCCCGCTAATACGGGTCGAATAAGCACGAATACACAGCACGCTTACGCAGCTTTTGTAGCCAGCTTGTAGTACTACCGGCCGGACTATCCGGCCATCTAGATAAAGGAAATCTGAATGCTGATGAGGCCCGAACACTCAATGCAGCGCCCCGAAGACATCGTTCCGATGGTCATCGAGACCGGGGCACGCGGCGAGCGCGCCTTCGACATCTATTCGCTTCTCTTAAAAGAGCGAATCATATTCCTGGGCACACCGATCAACTCTCAGGTTGCGAACGTGATCGTCGCTCAGCTCCTGTACCTGGACCGGGAAGACCCGGACCGGGACATCAACATGTACATTAATTCGCCCGGCGGAGTGATCTACGATGGGCTGGCGATCTTCGACACGATGCAGATGCTGCGGGCTGACGTGTCCACCATCTGTGTCGGCGCAGCAGCCAGCATGGGCACGATACTTCTGGCGGCGGGTCAGAAGGGCAAGCGTTACGCACTGCCAAACTCTACGATCCACATGCACCAGCCTCTTGGTGGCGCATCCGGTCAGGCAAGTGACATCGAGATCCACGCCCGTGAAATCCTGCGACTACAAGACACGCTGCGGGGGGTTCTCGTGGATGCCACGGGCCAGCCTTACGACACGATTGCACGGGACACAGACCGTGACCGATTCATGACAGCCGAGCAGGCGGTGGAATACGGCCTCATCGACGAAGTCCTTCGCAAGCCTGAAGATGCCCAGGAGGGTGAACAGGCGGCCGACTAACTCAAGCACGTAAAACAGCTCGCCACATGATCGGCCGCCAGACCTCAATATATAACTGGCGTCCGATCGGCGAAGGCTCGGTAGAGGCATGACAACAAACACTCCACAAGGCCCCCAGGGTCCCGAAGGCCAGTTGCCAGAGACTTACGTCTGTTCCTTCTGCGGTAAATCGCAGCAGGCGGTCAAGCGGCTTATCGCAGGTCCGTCCAAGATATTTATCTGTGACGAATGTGTGGACCGCTGCCACCAGATCATTGCAGATGATCAGGTACCCATAGCGGCCATTCCACACGGCCTGCCACGCACTCCACGCGAGGTGTTCGAGCGGCTGAACGAGTACGTAATTGGGCAGGAACGGGCCAAACGGGTTGTGAGTGTTGGCGTTTATAACCACTACAAGCGTGTCTGGCGGCCCACGCCCGACTCCGATGTGGAGCTGGCCAAGACCAACATCATGCTCGTCGGGCCCACGGGCTCAGGCAAGACGCACCTAGCGCAGACGCTGGCCAGGATCTTGGACGTGCCGTTCGCTATCACGGACGCCACTCCACTTACCGAAGCCGGTTACGTGGGTGAGGACGTGGAGAACATCCTGCTGCGCCTGATTCAGGCAGCGGACTTCGACATCGGTCGGGCCGAGCAGGGAATCATCTACATCGACGAGATCGACAAGATCGCCCGTAAAGCGGCGAACCCGTCGATCACGCGTGACGTGTCCGGTGAGGGTGTGCAGCAGGCGCTGCTGAAGATTCTTGAGGGTTCGGTCGCCAGTGTTCCGCCGCAGGGTGGACGCAAGCATCCGCACCAGGAGTTCATCCAGATAGACACCTCCAACATCCTGTTCATTCTTGGCGGGGCGTTCGAGGACCTGAACAACGTTATCGAGCGTCGACTTACCTCAGGCGCGAGCATGGGGTTTGGCAATGGCGGAAACGTCAGACGTGTCTCGGAAGAGGATCAAGATCAGATCTTCACACACGTAACGCCGGAAGACCTGCTTGAGTACGGGTTCATCCCGGAGTTCATCGGACGCGTGCCGCTTAGCGTCGGTTTGTCCGACCTGAGTGAACCGCAACTGGTCGAGGTGCTCACGGAGCCGCGTAACGCACTCATAAAGCAGTACCAGGCCTTGTTCGAGATGGACGACGTTGAACTTGAGTTCAAGCCGGAGGCCCTTGTTGCCATGGCATCGGACGCAAAGAAGCGCCGCGCCGGTGCTCGTGGTCTACGGGCGATCCTTGAGGAGACGCTGCTCGACATCATGTACGAGCTGCCTTCAATGGACGCCGTGGAACGATGCATCATCGACGAAAAGTGCGTGACAGAGCGCGCCGCGCCGGTTTTGCTGGACGGTGAAGGCGGTCGTGTGGCCTTTGAGATGCCGGAACGGCCGGCGGCCTAATTCCCTGGTCGAGAGGCCGGGGTCAATCAGTCAACTGAAACGGGACTTCGACTTGTGGTCGGGGTCCCGTTTTCGCGTCCGGTTAAGTCTGGGTCAGACCCGGTTCAATCTCGTCCGTCAGATCAACTGCTACTGACTCTCCCGCCGCATTCAGGCCGATCCGCCCGTCTCCTATCGCAGCAAGCGTCGCGACAAGAAGGGGTCGTTCCCGGTCCACACCAGCACTGCGTATTAGTTGGAACAGCTCGAGGTCTTCGTTTTCGGACGCCTTCAACTGTTCAACAGAGCGATCCCCTGCTTCCGACCAGGCACCCGCATAACTGGCACCGACTAACGGGAATCGGCAGTAGGCAATTACAGGACCCAGGTCCAGTTCCTCCGTGGCGACGTGGATCATGACCCCTGACTCACTTGCCCGGGTTTCGATCAGCTCCCATATCACCTGATCGATCATGCCGACGGGGCCGCCGGGGAGTGCTGGATGCAGATTGACCATGATGAAGTGTCGGCACAGAACCGGCGCAATGAGCATGTAACCGGCGGTGACAGAGACATCAACCGAGTACGGCGCCAGGAGCTCCAGGACAGCTTCGTCGAAGCGGCCCCGTAGCTCAGACCAGGGCGCTCGACCGTGTTCGGTCCTGAAGTGCTGTGAGGAAAGGGTTACAAGCGGAATACCCCGTTGTTCAACGAGGTCCATGTAGCGGTCGGTGCCTTTGTGTTGGCCGCGCTCACGGTTGACGAACACAAATTCGATCTGCGCGTTCAGTCGTCCGGAATCGATTGCGTCCAGCGCTGAGATGAGTAGTCCGCGGGAACCTTCACCCCGGCCGGTAGAGAACCAGCCCAGCTTTAGCGGGGTACCCTCTGCCGGTGTGTCCTGATTAATCGTCAAAATCGTCGTCAGGATCAGCGTCTGAATCGTCCGGGACGAAGCGCATCTGTTCGGCGAACGCTGACTGTAATCGGGTCACCCTTAGCTCGGTTGCAGAGAGCAGTTCGTTGCAACGCTTGGCGAGCCCCATGCCCTCTTCAAAGAGCCGCGTCGAATCGTCCAGCGAGAGCGGGCCTGTCTCCAACTTGCGGACGGTTTCCTCAAGCCGGGAGAAGGCGTCTTCAAAATTTGCAGGCTCCTGAGCTTCTGAAGCTTTTTCGTCCTGCGATGTCCTTCTGGGACTCATGCGTGGTGGGTTCCTACTGCTCTGAATCTAGTTCGTCGTTGATCAGGAGATGCGGGATTCAGGTTATCAGCGCGTTGGCTAGTCGTCACCGGGGCTGAGTCGAACGTCGGTCACTTCAACACCGATTTCGCCGCCTGCGACCGATACGTCCAGAGAGTCACCCGTCGACAGATCATCGATAGAACTGATTATCGATCCGTCACTCGCCCGGACGACCGCGTAACCGCGGGAAAGGATCGCAGACGGATCCAGTGCCGAGAGCTGTAGTTCCAGTGAACGGAGACGCTCCCGGTTGATCTGTATTGACTGGTTGAGTGCCTGCCCCGCTGCCCGCAATTGCTGGTCCACTTGCTGGCGGTATGACCGGGTCTCAGGGGCCAGGAACGCGAGCCGATCTACCGCCTGTTCGAGTCTCATCCGGTGATCTGACACACCTCGTGATGCCCTGTCCGAAAGCCGGGCGGCAAATCCGGCAACGGTAGCCGAGAGCTCTCGTCGATCTGGTGCGACCAGTTCCGCAGCGGCCGACGGGGTTGGTGCGCGTACGTCGGCGACGATATCCGCGATGGTGACATCTGTCTCATGGCCGACTCCGCTTACGACCGGAATTTCCGAGCCAAATATTGCCCGCGCTACGATCTCTTCGTTAAAGGCCCACAGGTCTTCGAGGGAGCCGCCACCGCGGGCGACGATGATGACGTCTATCCCGGGTTCGTTGTTGAGACCTGCGATGGCGTCAACGATTCCGGGAGCCGCCGCGTCGCCCTGAACCTGCGTTGGGGCCAGAACGAGCTCTGCAAGCGGATAGCGTCGCCTCAAGACATTGGTAATGTCCTGGATCACCGCGCCTGTGGGAGATGTGACTACGCCGACACGTTGAGGGAAAGTCGGAAGCTCGCGCTTGCGGGCGACTCCGAAGAGACCTTCCTGGTCCAACCGACGTCGCAGTTCCTCGAACGCCTGTTGAAGTGCGCCGACGCCTTCCGGCTTGACCATGTCAACATAAAACTGGAGATCGCCGCGCACCGTGTAGATTGAGACGCGTCCATGTGCGAGAACTTCAGCGCCGTCCTGCAGGAACTCCGCTCCACGCGCCGGCCGGAACTGGACGCAGCGCATTCCGCCCTCGGCGTCTCGCAGCGTGAAGTAATGGTGTCCAGACCCGGCCCGAACGTGGTTCGAAACCTCGCCCCTTACCCACAGGTCGGACAGGCTGGGATCGCCCTCAAGAAGGCTCTTCAGGTATTCCGCAACCTGAGAGACCGTATAAGCGTTCTGAGTCGTCACCCCCGTGGGGGCCTTATTGACATGGACTTGATCTTCGCCAGTTCCTGATCCCGCTCGATGATGGTGATGAACTCCGAGTGTTCTAGTCCCGGACCCGTTCCAGGTAGTCTCCGGTCCGGGTGTCGACCTTCAGGATCTCGCCCTCGCTGATGAAAAGCGGAACCGTCACCGTGATCCCGGTCTCAAGCGTGGCCTGTTTGGTTGCGCCTGTTGCAGTGTTACCGGCGACAGCCGCTTCGGTACCGACAACAGCCAGGTTCACCGTGATCGGCGGCTCTACCTGGATGACGCTACCTTCGTAAAACAACAGGTCCAGGCTCTCACCCTCTTTGATGTAGTTCAGGGCGTCGCCCAGAACTTCACCGCCGACGGGAAACTGGTCAAAGGTCTCGTTATCCATGAAGGTGTGGAGATCGCCCTCGGAGTAGAGAAATTGAGACGACCGCCGGTCCATCGGTGCGACGGTGAGCTTGTGGTTGCCGTGAACCTTGCGCTCAAACACGTTGCCGGTCTTCACGTTGCGCAACTTCATGGTGAGCGTCGGCGGGGCCTTCGGTGCCTGCCGATGCTGCCACTCCATGATGGTGTAGACCTCACCCTCAAAGAGGATGCTCATGTTGCGTTTGATCTCGCTGGAGCTGATGGTCATTCTCTGGTCCTTGAAGTTACTCGCACCCGGCCGTTTGTTGGTCCGGAGCATGTGTTTACGTTGTTTGGACTCGTGTCGGTCAGGATTTACGTTTCGATTTTAGGGGCATGGCTCATAACGCGCGCTCTGCCGTTCTCAAGCACGACGACGTCTTCAATACGGACGCCGCCCCATCCAGAGATGTAAATTCCGGGTTCGATAGTAAACGCCATCCCATCTTCGAGTTTGGTTTCGACACGTGATGCAACCCACGGGGCTTCGTGGACTTCAAGCCCGACGCCGTGCCCAAGGCTGTGTCCGAATTCCTCGCCATATCCGGCCTCAACGATCACCGCACGGGCCAGGTTGTCGGCCTCGGCCCCGGTCATCCCGGCTTCTACGCTTTCGATGGCTGTCAGTTGGGCAGCCAGTACGGTGTCGTACACCTTCTTGAACTGGTTGTCCGGCTCGCCGACGACGACCGTGCGGGTCAGATCGCTGCAGTAGCCTTCGTAACGAGCGCCCATGTCGATGACGATAGACTCGCCCGCCTGTACCTTGCGATCACCGGCACGGTGATGCGGAAGTGCTGCGTTCGGGCCCGAACCCACGATAGTCGGAAATGATAGGGACTCAGCGCCCTGCTCCCTGACCGCTACCTCTATCCGCCACGCGATCTCGTCTTCCGTGTCGCCGATGGCGATGGTCTTGGAGACCTCAGTGAAGGCGTGGTCAGCGATATCAATGGAGCGCTGGAGCAACGCCAGCTCATCGGCGTCCTTGAAGGCCCTTAGGCCAAGCGGAACGCCGGAAGTTGGGATGAGTTCGAGGTCTGCTGCACCGTTCTCGGATTCGGCGGTCGCAGCCTTAAAGCGATCGAGCAGTTGAACAGTCACATTGTCCGACTCAAAGCCCAGTCGCTTGATTCCGAACTCGCCGATCAATCCCGGGATCCAGTCGAGCCGTCCGGTGATCCTGTCTATGCGGTAGTCAGGTGCCTGATTTCCGGCCTGTTCCGTATAACGAGAATCGGTCGCAAGAACTGCGCCGTCCTGCGTGATGAACAGATAACCGGCGGTGCCGACGAAGCCCGACAGGTAACGCCGGTTCTCGTCGTCGGTCACCAGCATTGCATCCACGCCAAGCTCTTCGAACTTGGAACGGTAGTTGTTGATCCGGTCTACGACGGCGCTCAAGATGCGCCGCCACTCTGTAGATGGTGTGTCATGTGCTCCAACGCGTAGAGGTAGCCGCGCCAGCCGAGTCCAGCCACCTGGCCGACCGCGATGGGCGCAAAGACCGAATGACGCCGGAACTCTTCCCGTGCGTGGATATTTGAGAGATGGATCTCGATCAGGGGCAACCCGGCGTCCCGCAGGGCGTCACCGAGCGAGTAGCCAACGCCGGTCAGCGCTGCCGGGTTGATCACGATGCCGTCCGCGCCGCCGGAGTTCTCCTGAAGGAAATCGACGATTGCTCCCTCGTGGTTGGACTGGAAGAACGCGACCTCCACGCCCAGTTCGAGGGCGCGTTCAGTGATCGCCGTCTCGATCTGTGGAAGTGTCATGCTTCCGTACTGACCGGGGTCTCGGCGGCCCAGGTTGTTCAGGTTGGGTCCGTTTATAACGAGAATCTTGGTCACGCGATATCGGTTCTCCCGGCTGTTTCAAGTGCGCGCTCGCACTAATAGCAGCATGGTTTGGGGGCGCGTCGGCAGATAGGGTACAACGCCAGCAGTGTGTCGAGCTTCCGGGAAGTCGCACAGTTCGGTTGAACAGGTGACGGAGAGGAGATTGTCCGGTCGGGAATTTCTTCCCGTTGGACTTACTCGTCGTTAGAGGGCGTCACCTGTTTTGGACGCGCCGCTCTCGGATGCGAATCCATATAGACGCGGCGGGCCTGTTCCGTGGAGACGTAGGTGTAGATCTGTGTCGTGGCCGGACTCGAGTGGCCCATGAGGTCCTGCACTACACGGAGGTCAGCACCCCCATCTAACAGGTGGGTTGCGAAGCTGTGGCGCAGTGTGTGTGTGTGGAAGTCCGGGTCCAGACCGGCCTTCAGGGCGTAATTTTTAACGAGCCGTTCGATGCTGCGGGCGCTAAGCCGTCCGCCGTAGCGATTCAAGAACAGCGCTGTCTCTGAAGGTCGGCCTGCCAGCTCTCCACGGGTCCCGTTGATGTACCCGGTGAGAGCATGAAGGGCCGGTATTCCAAGTAGGGCCACTCGCTCTTTGTCGCCCTTGCCGACCACCCGCAGCTCCTTCGCCTGGAAGTCGATATCGCCGACGTCCAGCGATGTAATCTCCGCTACGCGTAATCCGGCTGAAT
Source organism: Chloroflexota bacterium (assembly GCA_018650185.1). Lineage (GTDB taxonomy): Bacteria > Chloroflexota > Dehalococcoidia > Lucifugimonadales > Lucifugimonadaceae. The sequence goes on along the minus strand of JABIGL010000062.1, from coordinate 19,115 downwards.
ACAAGACTTCCAGGATGGCGCGGTCACGTTTGCCGGTGTCGGTAGTAGTGTCCGGCGTGGCTAAGAGGGTCTCAACCTCCCTGCGGGTCGCGGCGACCGGGAGGCGTCTATCGAGGCGTGGAGATGTCACGAGATCGGTCTGATCTCGCTGGATGTCGCCGCTATCGGTGAGGAACCGGTAGAAGGCCCTCAACGCTGTGAGTTTTCGGCTCACGCTGGGTTTCACGTAACCGAGTTCCAGTAACCACGCCAGGTAGTCACGCAGGAATCGGCGATCTGCCTTGTTCAGGTCCGTGACCTGCCTCAGACGCAGGAACTCGCCGTAAGCAGCAATGTCCGACGTGTAGTTTCGGACGGTGTATGCCGAAAGCTGTCGACTTGTGCGGAGATGATCTCCGAACCTGGCAACCATTGCGTCCCAGCGCACATCATCGAAGGGTTCGACGGGCGCGCTGCGGGACCTCCGGCCTCTGCCGGAACGGGTGGTCATAGCGCGGCTCCCGTCAAGGAGCCGCTAACCTGACCCTGCCGGTCGCAGTTGCCGTTAGGCCTCGACCTTGGCCACTGCTTCTTCGGACTCACCATCGGGCGCAGCCTCCGGGGCCGGTCCGTCGTAGTCTTCCTTGGTAACGCACTTTGCGCCGTTGCGGCCGCGTGCGACGAGCAAACCGCCGCATTCCGGGCAGGGCTCTTTGAGCGGCCGTTGTCGGGTGGAGAACTCACATTCCGGATAGTTCTCGCAGCCGTAGAATTTGCGACCACGCGGACCCCGACCCTTGCGCTCAAGCAGCTCTCCGCCGTCCTCCGGGCATTTGGCACCGGTCGTAAGACGGAGTGGCTTCGAGTTTTTGCAGTCAGGGAATCCGGAGCAAGAGAGGAACTTGCCGAACCGACCGGTCTTGATGACCATCGGCCGTTCGCATTCCTCGCAGACCTCGTCACTCTCTTCATCGAGTTGTGAACGCGGGACGCGCTCAGCCTTTTCCTTGGTTCCTTCCACGGTGCCGTCGAACGGTCCGTAGAACTCCTTGAGCATGGGCACCCAGTCGATGTCCCCGCGCGCAACTTCGTCCAGTTTCTCTTCCATGCCAGCGGTGAACCCGGTGTCCATGATGTCCGGGAACCACTCGACCAGGAAGTCGTTCACAGCGAAGCCGAGTTTAGTTGGCTGGAACCGTGCCCGTTCCCGGGAGACGTAGTCGCGTGATTCGATTGTGGCGACGATGCTGGCAAAGGTGCTAGGCCTGCCGATACCGTTTTCTTCCAGGGTTCGGATCAGCATGGCTTCCGAGAACCGGGCCGGTGGCTGCGTGAACTTTTGCTCAGATTTCAGTTCATCCAGGTTCACCACATCGCCTTCGTCCAACGGGACGAGTGAGCGTGAAGTGTCTGACTCGTTCTCTTCGTCATCATCCGACTCGTTGGTCACGTCTTTCGCTTCGACGTAGACCGCACGGAAACCCTGGAACTTGATCACAGACCCGGTAGCTCTCAGCGTGTACGGCGTGCCAGATGGCCCACCGGTAGCCTCGATGTCCACCGTGGTGGCGTCCGAGATGGAGTCGGTCATCTGGCTGGCGACCATGCGCTTCCAGATCAGGTCGTAGAGGGAGCGCTGGTCGGCGTTCAGGTGCGTAGCGATGCTCTCTGGTGTTCGCAGTACCGACGTAGCCCGGATGGCCTCGTGGGCCTCCTGGGCATTCTTGCTACGGGTCCGGTAGACGCGAGGTTTGCCGAAGTAGTCAGCGCCGTACTTGTCCTTGATGAAATCGCCGATCTCCGCAACCGCAGATGTGGCGAGGTTCGTAGAGTCAGTCCGCATGTATGTAATCAGGCCGACGGGGTCACCCGAGCCGAGCTGGATACCTTCATACAGACCCTGGGCGGCTCGCATAGTTCGCTGTGCGCCAAATCGCAGACGGCGGGCGGCTTCCTGTTGCAGCGTGCTCGTGGTGAATGGTGCAGACGGTCGTGACTTGACCTCACGTTTTACGACCTTGGAGACCGTGTAAGCAGACGCTTCAAGATCTGCGACGACCTTGTCTGACTCTTCCTTGTTGTGGACGAGGTGTCGTCCTGTCTTGCCGTCGATAGCTTGCAGAGTGGCCCGGAATTTCTGAGTGTCATCTACCGCCTTGGCAAGACGTGTGAGAACGGACCAGTATTCAACCGGGTTGAACGCCTCTATTTCACGTTCGCGGTCAACGATGAGGCGCAACGCTACGGACTGTACGCGTCCAGCGGAGAGGCCTCGGCGGATCTTGCCCCACAGAACCGGCGACAACTTGTACCCGACGATGCGGTCCAACACACGACGCGCCTGCTGGGCATTCACCAGTTGCATATCGATATCGCGGTAGTCGGCGAACGCTTCCTGGACCGCATTTTTAGTGATCTCATGGAACACAACGCGGCGCAACTCCACGTCCTTCATGTCCCGAAGTCCGAGAGCTTCCACAAGATGCCAGGAGATGGCCTCGCCTTCCCTGTCCGGGTCGGTTGCGAGGTAAACCGTACTGGCGCCCTTGACCAGTTTCTTGATGTCCTTAATGACGGTTTCTTTGCCGTCCGCAATCACATACGACGGCTCGAAGTCGTTATCCACGTCCACGCCGAGTTTGCGCTTTGGAAGGTCTCGTACGTGGCCGACTGATGCGACGACTTCGTAGTCAGATCCCAGGAATCGTCCGACTGTCCTCGCCTTTGCAGGCGACTCTACGACGACGAGGTCTTTTGATTTTGTTTTCGCTTTGGCTTTGGCCAATTTCTGCCTAACTGTCTTCTCTGGTGTCTGACGTTTCGTCCCGGACGATTCCGGGGACGGCAATGTACATCATGGAACCGGCCTGTCTTACGAGGCCACTTAATTCCAGCATGGTAAGGGTTGCGTTGACAACCGAGCTTGGTTTACCTGACCGGCGTGTGATTTCGTCCACGTGCACCGGCTCCGAGCGCAACATCTTAAGTAATTGTGACTCTACTGTACCCGCATCCGGCTCCGGTGCAGATAGTCCAAGTTGCGACCCAAGTCCCGCAATATTCAACTCTTCCAGTATGTCCTGTACGTCAAGGACCAGTTTTGCGCCCTGCTGAATGAGCCAGTTTGTTCCGCCGCTGCGCTCAGAGAGTGCGCTTCCAGGGACGGCGAACACTTCACGGTTCTGCTCAAGCGCGTGGGTAACCGTGAGAAGTGCGCCGCTCCGAAGTCCCGCCTCTATAACGAGTGTTCCGAGGGTCAGCCCACTCAAGATGCGGTTTCTGCGCGGAAAGTTTCTGGCATGCGGTCTAACGTTCGGCGGATACTCGCTCACCACCGCTCCTGAAGCAGCGATGTTGCGAGCCAGATCGACATGTTCCGCCGGATATACGTGGTTCAACCCAGACCCGACTCCGGCGATCGTCCGCCCACCTGCATCCAGCGCTGCCCTGTGTGCTGACGCGTCAACGCCAGCCGCTAGACCGCTCACGACGGTTACCCCGTTTGCTGCCAGCCCACCGGCAAGTCTCGTCGCCATCTCGAGGCCGTATCCGCTAGATCTACGAGTGCCCACCACCGCTACAGAACGTTCGTCCGTTGGTTCCAACTTGCCCCTGATATAGAGGACGGAGGGCGGGTCGTAAATTTCCGCCAGGCGCGCGGGATATTCAGGTGATCGCAGGCAGATGACATCAATCCCGGACTTCTCCAGTGATTCCATCTCGGAATCTGGATCAATCTCCGGCCTGCCCGAAACAATTTCGCGGACAGTAGATTTGTCTAACCCGACACTCGAAAGGTCCGCCTGGCTGGCCTGCCATGCCAACGACAGATCACCGAACCGAGTTTCTATCTGGCGTAGTCGGACAGGACCAAGTCTGCGTATCTGGCTAAACGCAACCCAGTATTTGAGGTCCGGGACAGGGTCAGCGACCACCGCATCCACTCCCAACAAGCTTGTCACGCGGCCACTTGCCTACGGGACCGGTAGTGCAAGATCCCGTTTGCGTTGAGGTGGGTATGGCGGAGAGGGCGGGATTCGAACCCGCGGTACCGTTGCCGGCACACACGCTTTCCAGGCGTGCCGATTAAGCCACTCTCGCACCTCTCCGCAGTGATACCCGTCTGCCACACATTGCCGCTTTCACGACAAACCCCCGGGCGCGAACAGGGGTGGGTGGCGGAGAGGGCGGGATTCGAACCCGCGGTACGTTGCCGCACACCGCTTTTCGAGAGCGGCGCCTTAAGCCACTCAGCCACCTCTCCAACGGGAGAGTATAGCAACGGATCTGGCCGATTGATCGCGTTTACGCTATCAAAAACGCCGCTATTGCCGGATAGCGCCCGCCTTGACCTTCCACGAACTAGCCTCATACCATGATCGTGACCGAACCGGTCATTAATGCGCCACAAGATATCAATCCGTTCACACGAGTCATCCTTCACGTCGAATCTCGACGCTCGGGTGGCTCGTCTGCTATTTAACCGCTTTTTAAGCTCTACGTACCTCCCTTCTGTCACATGACGAGCGATAACGAAAATCAGTGGGTGGGCGTGATCCTGGCGGCCGGAATCGGCTCCCGGATGCGATCTTCCATCCCCAAGCCACTGCACTCCCTGTGCGGGCGGACACTCCTCGGGCAGACGATGTGCGTTCTTAAGGACGCCGGCGTGCAACGGCTGGTGGTGGTGGTGTCTCCTTTAATCGCCGCCGACCCGGCGTTTGCCGAGGTGGTTGGTGAAGACGCCGGGGTTGCTATCCAGACCGAACCGCGCGGGACGGGTGATGCCCTGCTTACCGCCTCTGATGCCGTCGACGGCGCGTCTCAAATTCTTGTCGCAAATGCCGACATGCCGTTGGTCACTCCAAAGACCATCAGGACCATGCTTTCCACACATACAGAGTCCGGGGCGGCGATAACTCTGCTGACCGGCAGAGGCTCGGTGCCCGCGGGATTTGGCCGAGTGCGACGTGACACAGGCGGCGGAGTGACCGCCATAGTGGAAGAGGCGGAGGCTGATGAGGCTGCGCTTTCACTGGACGAGTTCAACGCCGGCTACTACTGCATGGACGCACCAGCGGCGTGGGGTCTACTTGCTGGACTGACACCGGCCGGAAATGGCGAGATCTACATCACAGATGCAGTAGCAGCTGCGGTCGATTCCGGCGCTTCCGTAGGTGCAGTGGTCTCGGACGATCCTTCCGAGTTATCCGGCGTTAACGACAGAACAGAGCTTGCCGAGGCCGAAGCCTTGCTACGTGATCGGATACGGCGTCACTGGATGCTCGAGGGCGTCTCGATGACCGACCCAGCGACCACCTATATTGATTCAGATGTGACGATCGGACAGGACACGATTATCCGGCCCAATTCACACTTGCTGGGTTCGACCGAAGTAGGCATGAACGCCGAGATCGGGCCGGGCACGGTGCTGAAGGACAGCCGAGTCGGTGACGACGCCAGCGTTGTTTCTTCACATGTGGAATCGGCAAGAATCGGCGAGAGGGCCACGATAGGACCGTTTAGCCATCTGCGACCGGGCACCTTGATTGGGCCCGATGCGCACATCGGTAATTACGCAGAGGTGAAGAACGCCATAATCGGAGCGGAGGCCAAGATCGGCCACTTCAGCTATGTGGGAGATGCGACGGTGGGCGTCGGTGCAAACATCGGTGCGGGAACCGTCACATGCAATTACGATGGTGATTCGAAACACCAGACAGTAATCGGGGCCAACGCATTTATAGGCTCCGGGAGCATGCTCGTAGCTCCGGTATCTATCGGTCCCGGGGCGAGTACGGGCGCAGGTTCTGTTGTGACACATGACGTACCCGCAGGAGTACGCGTGGCGGGAGTTCCGGCGCGACCTATGCCGGAAGTAGATTCTGAAAAATGACGACCGGAACTACATTTGGTTCCGCACCGCTTGGCAGAAAGAACGAGACCAGGAGACTAGAGCGAGCGAAATGAGTAATAGCGACGACCCCGGCGATAGACGCCGCAGCAATCGTGACCAGCCGGTCAATCAAAACGGGCGTTTGATCGGTGCGCTCGATGGTGGTCCCGTTGAGGATGAACCACCCAGTACCAGCGCTCCCGATGCGGGTTTCAGGGGCGATGGACCTGACCCGGCCGAAATCCAGACGGGCTTCCTACGATGAGCGGAGAAACGTTTTTCGCGTGGGTAGTGTTCGGGATAGGGGCCGCTCTTTACCTTGTGACGTCACTTGTCGCCGGTGTAGCGGCGAGGCGTGCGCCCGGCATACGACTTCTAAGGCCCGCCTCCGATACCGAAAACGGCACTAATGGCGGCACCAGTCGCATGGCTCATTACGACGCCGCCGTACCGGTTGCCTCGCGTGCCGCTATGTACATATCGCTCGTGGTGACCGCCACTGCATTATTCGTTGCGCTCAGCGAGTATGTATCTGATCAGTCACAGCTCGGGGTGATCGTCGGCGTCGGAGTTATCGGCGGCCTCGCGCTCGTGCACGTCATCGCAGGAGCCTTACGCCTCAATGAACGAAGCGGCACCGAGAAGGCAGTCAGGCCGCTCGAAGTGCTGTTTGAGGGTATCGCCCTCATTCCAGGTCTACGCGCGCTCCTTTTGAGGGCGTCAGGCACGCCCGCATTTATCGAGAATCCGGATGACGTGGTCACTGCCGCGTTTGAGCAAAATCTGGATCTGCTGGAAGCGGCCGGGGTCGCGACGGACGTAGAAGAGTTGCGGATGATTCGTGGTGTGCTGGATCTGGACACGACACGCGTCCGGGAGATCATGCGACCGCGAGTAGACATGGTGGTGGCGGAGGCTGAGGCGACGCGGCGTGAAATCGCTGATCTGATGATCAACGAGGGCTATTCCAAGATCCCGGTGTTCCGCGGACAGATCGATGACGTACTAGGGATTGTTTACGCCCGAGACCTTCTGAAGGCAGAGCTGGGAGAGTCCAACGGGGACGATGGGATCCTGGCCCTTGTAAGGCCGGCGATCTTCGTGCCGGAATCGCAGTTCCTTGAGCATCTGTTGCAGGAGTTCCAGCGTCACCGTGTGAAGGTGGCCATTGTGGTGGACGAGTACGGCGGTGTCTCTGGACTGGTGACACATGAAGACCTTGTTGAAGAGATCGTCGGCGAGCTTGAAGATGAGTTCGATCAGGACGAGCCGGAGCTTCAAAAGATTACCGAGCACGAATCGTTGGTAGATGCACGTCTCACACTGGATTCGCTGAACGAGACGTTTGATACGGACATCGAAGGTGACGGGTTCGACACCGTCGGTGGGCTCATCTATCGAGAGCTTGGCCGTATGCCGATAGTCGCCGACAGCGTCTCCGTGGCAAATCTCGTGCTAACCGTGGAGTCGACCATGGGACGGCGCATTCGGCAGGTCCGGGTGGTACAACAGGAGACGGCAGCGGAGAACGCCTGACCTCGATGTAACGCAGGGCTGACCCAGGCCCGATTACGGACAGGACAGTAGTCCGACGGACTGACCTCTCTCTGACAATGATTCGTGGTGTCGTTGAGATGGGTAGTCGTTGTCGTTATGTCGGTTCGAGCCTGCCATATCAAGCTGCACACGCCACCCTGGGGCCAGAGAGTACTCGGGCCGCACAAAAGCGATTTGTCCTGAACGCAAAACAGGCCCCGGCGATTCGCCGGGGCCTGTTCTTTTAGTTTCTTGTCTAACTCAGGGAGTTAGTCGGTGGAAACCTTGTCGACGATCACGAAGCCGCCTGCTGCTGAGCTTCTGATCTCTCCGTTGGCTTCGAGGGTGCGAATGCTCCCTACAGCGAAGCCTGAGAGGTCAACCGTCACCGAGAATGCTCCCTCTCCGTTCGCCGTTACAGCGTCGAAGAACACATTACCAGCGTGCAGCGATATGACCTCTGACCCAATGAAACCGGAGCCAACTACGTTAGCTTCCGTGGTTCCAGCAGCCTTGTGCTCCACAAACCCGGCAGCGCCGGTACCAGCGTCCACGACGATAAGCGAGGTGGAGTTGGCGTCTGCACCAGATGCTCCTCGGGGACCGGTTTCACCGGCTACACCCTGTGCACCCTGAGCACCGGCAGGACCGGGATTTCCGGGGTTACCAGGCGCACCGGAAAGTCCGGGTTCACCCGGGTTACCGGCGGCACCAGCCGCACCCGGAGCGCCGGGGTTACCCGCAGCTCCGGGGTCACCCTTGGGTCCCTGTATTCCTTGAGATCCATCGTCGCCAGTGCAGGCGGCGAGTGCCAGTACGGCAACTGAGGAAAGCGTAAGGAAGAATAGTTTTCGTCTTCCGCGCATGATTAGATTCATTGAGCCCCGTCCTCCATCCTTGAGGTGTTTCGGCGCAAGCCCGGGCGGGTACGCCATTCGTCTTTTTTTGGGACGGCGGGTCTAAAGTGGCCGACCAGACTAAAATTGCACTCAGCACGCGGCATATTAACCCCCTACGAGCACCCGCCAACAATATCTCAGCCGCTTCGCGGGTGTCAAGGTAGATTCAGGCTACCGTGAACGCTCCAGTATTTCAGATTTAATGCTCCCACGGGCCAACTTACCCACATCTCTCATGCAACGGCGGGCAAGAACGTCTCTTGTAGTACGCCCACGGACCTCATCCACAGGCACGGCTTAATCGTGTATTCCGCACCGTAATCCGGCATCGGCTGCGTGCTATACTTTGTTCGCCCTCGCGTATGACGGGTTTCGCCTCGCGGAATATCGTGGTGAAAGCCTGTGAAACTCAGGCAGTCGGCGAGGATTTTTTCCACCGAGCTATTCGGTATTCGAATTGCATTATCTCCAGGAGAGACCAATCACTTGGACCAGGCGACAAAAGCGGCAATAGTTGAGGAACACCAGCGACACGATACCGACAAAGGGTCGGTGGAAGTCCAGGTCGCAATCCTCACGGGCCGGGTAAACGAACTCACAGATCACCTCAGAGAGCACAAACACGATCACGCATCACGTCGCGGTCTGTTGAAGCTGGTCGGCCAGAGGCGTCGACTCCTGAGTTATCTCAACGGTACTGATGTAGGGCGTTATCGCGCCATCATCGAAAAGCTTGGCCTGCGCAGGTAGCCACTTCGCACCCCTCCCCACCAAGGCAGGGGTGCTTTTTTATGGGTCCGGTCTGAAGTCAGGCTGATCCAAAACCGGGTAGACAGCGCAGGTCGCTCCCGGATGCAATCAAGGAGCCGGTACAGAGTCCGGCCGGGCCCGTCATTACAGGCCCAGAAGATGGGATTTATCACTTAATGATTTCCAATTTTGAGATCGAATTCGGAGCGCGCACGCTCAAGTTTGAGATCGGCCGTATAGCCAATCTTGCGGGCGGTGCGGTGACTCTGAGTTACGGCGACACGATGATGCTTGTCACGGCCTGTGGGTCAAAACGACCCCGGCCCGGACAGGACTTCTTCCCGCTTACGGTCGACTATGAAGAGAAGATGTACGCCCGGGGCAAGATCCCTGGCAGTTTCTTCAAGCGCGAGGGGCGACCGAGCTCCGAGGCAATTCTGATGGCCCGGATCACGGACCGTCCGCTTCGCCCTCTATTCCCCAAGGGATACAAGAACGAAGTCCAGATCATCGCGAGCGCCCTCTCCGTTGACATGGAGAACCCGACCGACGTGCTCGGGATCATCGGTGCTTCCGTCGCTCTGACCATCTCCGAGATCCCGTTCGACGACCCGATCGGCGCTTGCCGCATCGGTCTGATCGACGATGAACTCGTGGTCAACCCGACGTACGAAGAGATCGAGGAGAGCCTCCTCGATCTCGTAGTGGCGGGAACCGCTGACGCCATCATGATGGTTGAATCCGGAGCCAAAGAGGTGTCCGAGGACGTCATCGTCGAGGCACTCCGGCTTGCGCAGGAGGTCAACGGCGAGATCGTTGAACTCATCCGTGAGATCCAGGCCAAGGTCGGCAAGAAGAAATGGGTTGTCGAGCCGGACATCGCTGCCGATGACGCCGAGACCGCTGCCCGGGATTGGGCGGGGTCAAAAATATCAGACGCTTTGAAAGCTCCAGGGGACAAGGCTTCTCGCGAGGACGCCCTCGAAGAGATCAACCACGCCCTTAAGGAAGCTCTCAAAGACACTCACGACGAGAAAAATCTCCAGTCAGCGTTCTACGCTCTTGAGACCGAAGCCGTACGGGCCGGGATTCTTGAAGACGGTCGACGACCAGATGGTCGCGGTCTCACCGACTTACGGGACCTCTCGTCCCAGGTCAGTTTCCTGCCTCGCACGCACGGAAGTGCAATCTTCACACGTGGCGAAACGCAGGCGCTTTCGATCGTGACTCTTGGTTCTCCCGGTGAACGCCAGCGGATGGACAACCTGAGTCCGATCAACGAAAAGCACTACATGCACCACTACAACTTCCCGCCATTCTCCACGGGTGAGACGGGTCGGATGTTCACAGGTCGGCGGGAGATCGGTCACGGCATGCTCGCAGAGCGAGCCCTCGTACCGGTACTACCGACCAAGGAAGACTTCCCGTACACGGTACGTGTCGTCTCCGAGATCATGAGCTCGAACGGCAGCAGCTCAATGGCGAGCGTCTGCGGTTCCACGATGAGCCTTATGGACGCCGGTGTGCCACTTAAGGCCCCGGTTGCCGGGATCGCCATGGGACTAGTGTCCGGCGACGACGGTCAGCGCGCTGTCCTGACGGACATCCAGGGCGCAGAAGACCACTCCGGTGACATGGACTTCAAGGTGGCCGGAACCCGCGACGGGATCACGGCACTCCAAATGGACATTAAGGTCAAAGGGATCACCTGGGAGTTGATGAGCGACGCACTGGCGCAGGCCAAGGACGCTCGAAACGCAATCCTGGATCACATGGCGACAACCATCCCGACGCACCGCGCCGAGATGAACGAGTTCGCACCACGAATGATTTCCACTTCCGTACCGACCGACAAGATCGGCACGATCATCGGCCCGGGCGGCAAGGTCATCCGGGGCATGATCGACCAGTTTGGTGTAACGATCGACGTGTCGGACGACGGCACGGTTGTCATCGGCTCACCGAACGCCGAATCCGCCGAGGCTGCGCTTGCGCAGATCGAGGCGATGACCGGCGAGGTCGAGGTCGGCACCCGGTACAAGGGCAAGGTTGTCAGGCTCATGACGTTCGGCGCATTCGTCGAGCTGTTCCCGGGCAAGGACGGTCTGGTCCACATCAGTGAGCTCGCCGATGAACGCGTCCCGTCCGTAGAGGCGGTCGTTAAAATCGGCGACGAACTGGAAGTGCTTGTCACCGAGATCGATGGCATGGGCAGGGTCAACCTTTCCGCCCGACCGGCGGTACTGTCTGGCGACGAGAAGGTCGGTTCAGATGGTGGCGGCCGAGACGGTGGCGGTGGTCGCGGTCCAGGTGGCGGTGGTGGTGACCGACCACGCAGCTTCGACCGCGGTGGTGGTCGTGGCGGGGACCGTGGCGGACGCGGCGGAGATCGGGGTGGCCGTGGCGGCGACCGCGGACCACGCGGACCGCGCCGTGACAATGCCGGTGGCGATGGCGGCGGCGGCGGACCACGAAGGCGCATGGGTGGCTTCGATGGCGAACGTCGACAGGGCCCGCCCTCAAGATAGGTAAAAAAACAATGACGGATCAGCTGATAAGAGTTGTCGTAAACGGGGCGCTTGGCCGCATGGGACAGACCGTCCTCGGTGCGGTAAACGGCGACCCCGGCACGACCGCTGTGGGTGGCGCAGACAGCGCCGCATCAGCTGATACCGTCTCGGTTCCGGGTGGCAACCCGGTTCCACTGGCTGCATCACTGGCCGAGCTTTTACAGAAGGTAGACGCCGACGTGGTGGTGGACTTCTCAAACGGAAGCGGCGCCGTAGCAGCGATGGAGGCAGCCACGGGCGCAGGTGTCCGCGTTGTATCCGGTTCTACCGGCGTTCCGTCCGGCGAACTTCAGCGACTGGGTGCAGTTGCAGAGGCCGGCGGGATCGGGATCATCAGCGCTTCCAACTTTGCCCTTGGCGCTGTGATGATGATGTACCTGGCTGAGATCGCCGGGCCGCATTTCGGTTATGCCGACCTTATAGAAAGCCATCACGAAGCAAAAATCGACTCACCGTCCGGCACAGCGCTTTCTATCGCGGAAGCGGCTCGGGTAGGACGTGACGAAGATTTCACTTATAACGAGCCGGAAAAAGTGACGCTGGACGAGGTCCGCGGAGGGCTTATGGGTGGCGTTAATGTCCACAGTGCGCGTATGCCCGGCCGTATGGCACGGCACGAGCTGGTGTTCGGCACCTCCGGACAGACGCTTTCGATCATCCACGACACGATCAACCGTGACTGCTACATGCCTGGCGTGCTGGCGGCCGTTAAGCGAGTGACGTCCTTGACCGGGCTGATGATCGGGCTCGACCAGGTCCTGGGCCTTCGAGCCCCGGCCAAGCCGTAGCCGCGGGCGCTGACTAAAGGCGAACCGCGGCGACTCGGCCTACGGGCTGCCCTCAAATCGTGAACTCCTGATCGACGTCACGCGCCCCCGACAATGGGGCCCATGACGACGACAGCGGCACTGCGCCATTCGGGATCGGATTTCACGATTACCGATCGGCCCTTTAAAATTGCGTACTTCATATAAATAGAACGGTATTCACAATGTCTGACAACAACCTGACTATCGCCATCGTCGGCGCCACGGGTGCCGTGGGTGCGGTGGCACTTGATCTCCTGGCAGACCGGGCTTATCCGGCTGAGCGCATCATCACGATGGCGTCTTCAAGGTCGGCCGGTAAAAAGATTCCATATCTCGATACGGAGCTGATCGTTATAGAGGCGACCCCGGATTCGTTCGAAGGCGTCGACGTCGCATTCATCTCCGCGAGCGCCGACGTGAGCCGGGCGCTCGCCCCGGAAGCTGTGAAGCGCGGTGCGCTCGTGATCGATGACGGCTCGGCTTTCCGGATGGACCCGGATGTGCCGCTGGTCGTTCCCGAGGTGAACGGTGCCGACCTCGAGTGGCACAAGGGAATCGTTTCGATCCCCAACTGCACGACCACGCCACTTGCGATGTCGCTGGCGGCGCTTGGACAGGCGAATTCTGTGAAGCGTGTAACGGTTGCCACTTACCAGGCGGTGTCCGGCACGGGCGCTGCGGCAGTACGAGAACTGGACGAGCAGGCCGGAGATCTGCTCGCAGGTCGGCCGGTGAATCCACGAGAGTACCCTCACCAGATCGCTTTCAACGTGTTGCCGCAGGTAGATGATTTCGCAGAGGACGGCTACACCGGCGAAGAGCACAAGATGATCAACGAAACCCGCAAGATCCTTCATAACGCCGAGATCGCAATATCTCCGACATGCGTCCGGGTTCCCGTGCCTGTAACCCACAGCGAGTCGGTACAGGTCGAGTTCGATGCGCCGATGAGTCGCGACGAGGCGACCCGGTTGTTATCCGAGTTCCCGGGCATCACCGTGGTGGACGATCCACAGGCCAGCGTCTACCCTATGCCCGCTCAGGCATCGGGAGAGGACGAGGTGTTCGTGGGTCGGATTCGCAAGGACGCTTCTCACCCGAATGGCCTGGCACTCTGGATTGCGTGCGACAACCTCCGAAAAGGGGCAGCACTGAATGCACTCCAGATCATGGACGAAGCGGTGCGACGGGGTTGCATTAAGCCGAGCCGGTAAGGTTCCTGCTCCAACAATCTCACACACCGCAACCGCCGCCAGTCACGAATCGGCGGCTATATAACCAGGGGTTACGGCAATGACTGACTTCGGCCGACTGCTCACAGCAATGATTACGCCGTTCGATGAGGACGGTACTCTCAACTACGGAAAAGCCAGGAAGCTGGCGTCCGCATTGATCGATGCCGGTAATGACGGGCTCGTCATCGGCGGAACCACGGGCGAGGCTCCTTCTCTGAACAATGAGGAGAAGATCCGCCTGTTCACGGAGATCAAAGAAGAGATCGGCGACCGCGGGAGCGTGGTGGCCGGCACTTCCGATAACGACTTCCCGAACTCTTACGAACTGACCAAACAGGCGGAGTCGACCGGGGCGGACGGAGTTTTGCTAACCGTACCGGCGTACAACAAGCCGCCCCAGGAAGGGTTGTTTCAGTACTTCCGTGCACTCGCGGAATCGACCGCCCTACCCTGTCTCCTGTACAACGTTCCTTCAAGAACTGCGCTCAACATGACCGCCGAGACGACGCTACGCGTTGCCGAGATCGACAACGTGGTCGGCGTTAAGGAAGCTTCCAGCGACCCGACGCAGATCACGATGGTGATCGACGGTGCGCCGGACGGGTTTCGGGTATGGAGCGGGAATGACGACGAGACGTTTGCGACGATGGCCACGGGCGGGCACGGAATTGTGAGCGTCGCGGGTCATATCGTTGGCACTCAGATCAAGACCATGATGGGGCTCATCCTTGAGGGTGATATCGAGGCAGCGGCTGCGGAACACCGTCGGCTACTCCCACTGTTCAAGGCCATTTTCTGGGTGACGAACCCGATCCCGATCAAGTACGCCGTGAACCGGGCTGGCTTCGACGCCGGGACGTACCGGTTGCCGATGGTGAGCATGGAGGACGCGGATCCGGGAGCGAAGAAGCGGCTGGATGAGATGCTCGACCAATACGAGATGGACCTGCCGGTCTAGGCAAGGCATGGCTCCTTGAGCCGGTTAACGCTTTACGCAAAGAGGCCCCCGGATAATTCCGGGGGCCTCTTTTTATTCCGTCTGGTCTGGGCTTGTCAGCCCAACGATCTGGCTTAGGTCGGAATAATGTCGTTGAGAACTACAGTCTCTTCCCGCTTCGGTCCGCTGGAGATGATGGAGGCCTTTACGCCTAGTACATCTTCGATGAACCTGACGTAGGCCATAGCGTTGGCCGGAATATCTTCCGGTCGAGTGATTCCGGCTGTGGAGCCGGACCAGCCGGGCAGTTCTTCATAGATAGGCTTGCTGCGCGCCAGAAGAGAACTGTCAATCGGGAAGTTCTCTGTCCGCACACCATCAAGCTCGTACGCGACGCAAACTTTGACCGTGTCAAAGCCGTCCAGGATGTCCAGCTTTGTGATGATGAGGCTATCAAAGCCGTTAACCTTTGCGCTGTAGCGACCCGCAACGCCATCAAACCAGCCAACCCGTCGCGGGCGGCCAGTTGTTGTACCGACTTCTTTGCCGATGGTTCTGATTTTTTCACCGACTTCGTCGTCGAGTTCGGTCGGGAACGGTCCGGCACCCACACGCGTCGTATACGCCTTGAACACACCGGATACGCCGGCGAAAACGCGGGGCCCGATACCGAGGCCGGATAACGCACCGCCAACGGTTGGGTTGGAAGAAGTGACGTACGGGTAGCTGCCGTGGTCCAGATCAAGGAGTGCGCCCTGGGCACCCTCAAGGATCAGGTTCTCGCCGGACTCAAGCGCCTCCGCTACGAAATACTCCGCGGGCTTGATGTACGGACCGAGTTCGGTTGCCCACCTGAGCGTCGCCTCAAATATGTCGTCAAGTTTGACGGGTTCGGCCCCGTAAATCTTCGTTAGGACTTCGTTCTTGAACTCGACGATGCCCGGGAGACGCGACGCTAGGTCTTCAGGATCCAGGAGTTCTCCGGCCCTGAGGCCGGTTCGATTTACCTTGTCCAGGTAGGCCGGACCAACTCCTCTGCCTGTGGTGCCGATGGCGTCATTGCCGCGACGCTTCTCTTCCAGCAGGTCAAGGTTGATGTGGTAGGGCATTATCAGGTGAGCGCGATCACTCACCACCAGGTTCTGTGGATCCAGTGTGAGGTCGCTGACCTCGCTCAATTGCTGGTTAACGTCACTGATCTCACCCAACAGAACGTCAGGGTCAACGACAACGCCGTTACCGATGATGCTCGTCGTGTGGGGCCAGCATATTCCGCTTGGGATCAGGTGTAGCTTGAACGTACCAAGGTCATTGATGACCGTGTGTCCAGCGTTGTTACCACCTGAGTACCGAGCGATTGCGGAGGCGTTCTGGGCGAGAAAATCAATGATCTTGCCCTTGCCTTCGTCGCCCCATTGTCCACCGATCACGGCGTAAGCCGGCATTCCGTTGCCTCTACCCACCCCACCGAAGCAATCCGGTGTTGCGGGAACTATTTCCGTATACGTACAAAGAGCGCTCGCGCGCAAACGGCTCTTCGTTGGCGACTAGTCCACCGGAGAGCGTCCTCAGATTATACCCGCGAGGCGACGTGATTGCGGCGTGCAAATTCGATTGTGAATTGCCTCCCAAATCGGTTGACCCACCCGATAGGTATCGGTATATTTGTAAGTCGCCCTGAATTACCTCGGTAATCGGGACGCCTCGTAAATCCTTGCTGGGGACTTAAGTCGCCTGCCGGGAAACGGGGATACGGACCTTGAAAACTGAATATCTGACTCCAAAACTCCGAGTAGCCGAGAGATAGCCGAACCTTAACGAGGGTCAAGCTATTAAGGGCGCACGGGGGATGCCTTGGCACCAGAAGCCGAAGAAGGGCGTGGCTAGACTGCGAAAAGCCACGGTTAGCTGTCCAGCGAGCTTAGCCGTGGATTCCCGAATTGGGTAACCATCCTGCGCGAGCAGGAGTCCGGACTTTGTCCGGAGGGTAAGCGGGGGAACTGAAACATCTAAGTACCCCGAGGAAAATAAATCAACCGAGATTCCCTGAGTAGCGGCGAGCGAAAAGGGATCAGCCTAAACCGTAGGGGCCTAACGGACTGAAGTCCTATGCCTCGACGGTGTTGTAAGACGCAACGTGGAAACGCTTCAGAGTTTCCGGAGAGTTACAAATTATTCACTTAGTCGAATGCTCTGGAAAGGGCGGCCATAGAGGGTGATAGACCCGTAGACGAAAAGTGAATAGCTCTTTGATGTGTTCTTGAGTACCACGGGGCACGGGAAACCCTGTGGGAATCTGGGGGGACCACCCTCCAAGGCTAAATACTTCTGGTGACCGATAGTGAACAAGTACCGTGAGGGAAAGGTGAAAAGCACCCCAAGTAGGGGAGTGAAATAGAACTGAAACCGTGCGCCTACAAACCGTGGGAGTCTTTCTTTTGAAGGATGACCGCGTGCCTATTGAAGAATGAGCCGGCGAGTTAATCTGCGTAGCTAGGTTAAGGTATGACGTACCGGAGCCGTAGCGAAAGCGAGTCTGAATAGGGCGAGCACCGACTTAAGAGGAACTCGTTTTTGAAACCTTTAGTGAACGCTTGATTATTGATTTTTGATTAGATCTTCGGATTTATGACGAATGAAATATGAGAGTAATTAGCGTCGGGTGAATGAGACGAGGAAATCTTTGTGTCGAGGGTTGTGCGGATTAGACCTGAAACCGTGTGAGCTACCCATGGCCAGGATGAAGCCCGGATAATATCCGGGTGAAGGTCCGAACCCGTTTACGTTGCAAAGTGATGGGATGAGCTGTGGGTAGGGGTGAAATGCCAAACGAACACGGAGATAGCTGGTTTTCTCCGAAATGCATTTAGGTGCAGCCTCGGATAATTGCCTCGCGGAGGTAGAGCTCTGGATGGACTAGGGGGCGTGAGCTTACCAAACCCAACCAAACTCCAAATGCCGTAGAGGTTTAATCCGGGAGTGAGACAGTGACGGATAAGCGCCATTGTCAAAAGGGAAACAGCCCAGATCGCAAGCTAAGGCCCCAAAATACGGACTAAGTGTGAAACGTAGTTGAAATGCTCAGACAGCCAGGAGGTTGGCTTAGAAGCAGCCATCCTTTAAAGAGTGCGTAACAGCTCACTGGTCGAGGGTTTCTGCGCGGAAAATAAACGGGGCTCAAGTCCGTTGCCGAAGCTGCGGGATTCTAGAGTAATTCTAGGATCGGTAGGAGAACGTTCTCAGGGGGTCGAAGGTAGATTGGAAGGTCTGCTGGACCGCTGAGAAGTGCGAATGCCGGCATGAGTAGCGACAATCCTGGTAAGAATCCAGGACACCGGAAGTCCAAGGTTTCCTACGCAACGTTGATCGACGTAGGGTTAGTCGGTCCTAAGGCGAAGCCGAAAGGCGATGTCGATGGACAGCAGGTCAAAATTCCTGCACAACTTACTTCCGTTTTAAAATCTCGGGGGGACGCGGAGAGCTAGACGAAGCATGCCTATTGGACATGGTGTGTGTATCCCTGCAGGCGAGCTGCGGCGTTAAAAATGTCGTGGTGTTTGAGCTGAGGGGGATGTGAACCCTTAGGAACTCCTTCGGGAACTTCGTTGACGTTGAACCGCCAAGAAAAGCCCCGAAATTAGGAAGCAGGTTACCGTACCGCAAACCGACACAGGTGGACAAGGGTAAATGCCCTCAGGTGACCGGGAGAACCATCGTTAAGGAACTCGGCAAATTAACCCCGTAACTTCGGGATAAGGGGTGCCACTGGCGTATTAGGATTTACTCCGAAAAGCGTTGGTGGCCGCAGAGAATTGGCTCAAGCGACTGTTTACCAAAAACATAGGTCTGTGCTAAAGCGCAAGCTGATGTATACAGGCTTACGCCTGCCCAGTGCCGGAAGGTTAAGGAGAGGGGTGAGAGCCCCGAACTGAAGCCCCGGTGAACGGCGGCCGTAACTATAACGGTCCTAAGGTAGCGAAGTCCCTTGTCGGGTAAGTTCCGACCTGCACGAAAGGCGTAACGACTTGAGCGCTGTCTCAACGGTGGACTCGGTGAAATTGCAGGACCCGTAAAGATGCGGGTTACCCGCGGCAGGACAAAAAGCCCCCGTGGAGCTTTACTGCAACTTGACATTGAATCGTAGTTAATGGTGCGCAGGATAGGTGGGAGGCTTTGAAATTCTGACTTCGGTCAGGGTGGAGCCGTCGTTGAGATACCACTCTTCATTAATAGCGATCCTAACCTTTAATAAGGGACATTGTCTGGTAGGCAGTTTGACTGGGGCGGTCGCCTCCAAAAGAGTAACGGAGGCGCCCAAAGGTCACCTCAGGCTGGATGGAAATCAGTCTAAGAGTGCATTGGCATAAGGTGGCTTGACTGCGAGACCTACAAGTCGAGCAGGGACGAAAGTCGGGCAAAGTGATCCCACGGTACCGAGTGGAAGGGCCGTGGCTTAACGGATCAAAGCTACCCCGGGGATAACAGGCTGATCTCGCCCAAGAGT
>JABIGL010000183.1 GCA_018650185.1 Chloroflexota bacterium | reverse complement strand
CTTTGACTTCTTCCCGTGAATCACCAGCCAGTGATACACGGATCGTATCGCCGATGCCCTCCGAGAGGAGAATTCCCAGTCCAACAGCGCTCCGGATACCACCGCTGAACGGAGTACCGGCCTCTGTTATGCCCAGGTGGAAGGGGTACGGCACAAGAGGTGCCAGTCTGCGATAGGCGTCGAGCGTGGTCGGGACATCGAACGCCTTCAAAGAGATCTTGATGTCTTCGAAATCGAGCGCTTCAAGAATGCCGATCTCCCAGAGCGCCGTGGCGACCATGTGATCGGCAACCGCGTAGCCGCCGTTTAAGTCTCCCGCTTTCGCAAGCTGGTTGACTCCATCAGTCAGGCGGGACCCGCCGCGGGCCATTCCGATCTTGCCGACCGGCGGCAGACTTCCGAAATTGACTCCCACCCGGATAGGAATTCCAGCCTTTTTGGCGGACTCCACGACTTCACGGACCTTGGTCTCGTCCCGGATGTTGCCCGGGTTGAGGCGAAGCATGTCCACGCCCTGCCGAACCGACTCAAGCGCCAGTTCATGATGGAAATGGATGTCGGCGACAAGAGGGATGTTGATCCGGCGCTTGATCTCGCCAATCGCCTCGGCCGCGACCATATCTGGGACGGCGACGCGGATGATCTCGCAGCCGACTTCTTCGAGCCCGAGTATCTGGGAGACCGTGGTCTCGATGTCCCGTGTGTCACAGGTGGTCATCGACTGAACGGCGATGGGGTTGTTACGCCCCCCTACCTTGACGCCGCCTACGGAGACTTCACGTGTTACGCGTTTCATCAGAAGAAGCTTTCGCCGCGGAATATCCGCATCACATCCTGGACGCTAATCAGGGCCATCAGGCCCAGCAGCACCAGTATGCCGGCGAGGTGAACGATGGCTTCCCGTTCGGGCGAAATTCGTTTGCCACGGCGGAAGGCCTCGATGATTACGAAGAGAAGTCGTCCTCCATCCAATCCGGGAAGCGGGAGGATGTTGATGACAGCCAGCGACAGACTGATGGTGGCTGATAGCACGGCGAAGGTCCGCAGCTTGGTGCTTACGGATGCGTCTGCGGTAGCGATCTCACCCGTTAGCTGTCCTATTCCGATGGGGCCGACGGTCGCCGGTCCGCTTAGCTGCGGGTTGTTGGACGACTGCACGATTCCCGTGACCGAGTTCTTGGTCAGTAGGATCAGGTCTTTGATCTCCCGGAAGGAACCGGTGAAGGCGTTCCACGGGTTTTCCGAGAAGGTCTGATTACGGGAATTTTCGGTCCGAATCTGGACGCCGACAGCCCCGTCAGTTATGGACGTATCCAACCCCAACGAGAAGTCGTGACGACGGGCGTCTGTGAGGGAGATCTGATCTGTCGTGTCCGAAACGAGCGCCACTACGCGTAGCTCGTCGCCTATCTGGATTCGGGAGTCCAGTTCACGGGCGTCACTGAGAGAGATTTCCTGGCTCGTATCTGTCGCTTCCTGCACCACCTGAAGCCGGTCGCTCACACCGACGGTGATGTCCAGGAGGCGCGCTTCGGCAAGGAAAAGCTGATTGTCCGGGTCCGTGACCTCAAACACGACATCCCGTTCCGGCACGCTGTAGCGCGGGCTTAGCGAGATCTCTTTGTCCCGGCCTTCTATGTACTGGAATCCGGTCGCTCCCGGCATGGGTGAGGGATCCGGAATACCGGGGCGTACGAGCCAGTTGCTGGTGCCGCCAAGTTTGAGGGTAATGGCCTGCTGAAGACCGGTCAGGTCGTTGATCTCACGACCATCCACCTCGAGGATGCGATCCCCAACGCGCAGGCCGTTCACGTCTGCGGGAGAGTCCGGGTAGACGGCGGTGATGGTGACGTCGCCGGCCAGGCGGGTCTGCGGCAACATCAGGACAAATGTGAACAGGATTACGGGGATGATGGCATTTACGGCAGCGCCGGATCCGAGGACGATAGCGCGCTGCCATCTGGGCTTGCTGGCGAGGC
Organism: Chloroflexota bacterium; assembly: GCA_018650185.1. Lineage (GTDB taxonomy): Bacteria > Chloroflexota > Dehalococcoidia > Lucifugimonadales > Lucifugimonadaceae. Next base: position 12,010 of record JABIGL010000183.1, on the reverse strand, counting down.
TGTTTTCGGCCTCGGGGTCTTCTTCTCCGACCATCTTTACGAAGCCACCAAGTGGCAGCCAGTTGATGGACCACACCATCTCCGAGATAGCGATGCTGTGTGCACCGACCTCCCGAAGCTTGCCGTTGATCAGATCGCCGACAACGGCGTCTCCGGCGTCTGACGCCAGCGCGTTTCGACGATTCTTTGGCCGGATCAAAAGTGCGTGAAGGGAGCCGTCGGCACGTTTCTCCACCGTGGCTTCGATCTGCTGACCCGGCTCAAGTACCGCCAGCCGTGGGTCTGATTCTGTTAGCTGGTGATCCCTGAGGTCATCGCTGCCCTCGCCGACCAGTGCCGGCATAACGGCACTCGCGTGTTCTTCAAATCCCTCAAAAATAGTTTCTTCTGTGACCACAACTTCGGTGCGGCCAGTCCAGAGGCCGGTGGCCCGCGGCGGAAAGCCGAATCCGAACTCTACGACTTTGGTACGCGTGAGCTTGGCAGTAAAAAAGTGCCCGAGCTCGTGGAGGATGATCAGCGGTCCCAGAACGAGGAGGAACGTCAGGATGCCGAATATGAGAGTCGATGGGATCATAAATTCAAGATATCTTGCCGGATTGGCAAGATTTAGCCCTTAAGTACCGAGATCCCGGCGCGTACGCGTGCCGCTGTTTCGGCCGCGGCTTCGGTGATCTGTCTGAGTGATGGTTCCATTATCGGCTCATGCGCCGCCAGCCCCTGTTCTATCACCGGCCCGATATCGGTGAATCCGATTGTCCCGTCCAGGAACAGTTCGACAGCGGCCTCGTCTGCGCCGACGAGAGCCGCACGCCAGGTTCCACCGCGATGTGCGACTTCCAGCGCGAGGTCGAAGCAGGGATAGAGCGTGGAATCCAGCTCTTCGAAGGTCAGGCTTCCGGTTTCGATCGGGTTGAATCGGGGCAGGGTTCCGTTCTCAACGCGTTCGGGGTGGGTCAGGGCGCACTGAATCGGGTAGCGGAGGTCCGGTGGTCCTAGCTGGGCCTTCACCGACCCGTCCTGAAACTCCACCATCGAATGGACGATGGATTGCTTGTGCATCACCACGTCTATCTGCTCGTACGGGATATCAAATAGCCAGTGCGCCTCGATCACTTCTAGCGCCTTGTTAATTAGAGTCGCCGAATCGATGGTGATCTTGCGGCCCATTTGCCAGGTCGGGTGTTCAAGCGCCTCTTCCGGGGTCACGGTCCGTAGCGCGTCCCATGACTTGTCGCGAAATGCGCCGCCAGACGCCGTGATGATTAGACGTTTCGGTTCCTCTTGCTCGCCACGTATGCATTGCCAGATCGCTGAAGGTTCGCTGTCGACCGGCAGGATTTCTGTGTTGCCGTGTTTGGCCGCGGCCCGGAGGTGCTCCCCGGCCATGACAACCAGTTCTTTGTTGGCGAGCGCTACCGGGATCCCTGCCCTGAGCGCGGCGATCGCCGGTTCAAGTGCGTCTGCGCCAGACATGGCAGCGACTACGAGGTCGACGTCGTTAAGTGTGGCCAGTTCCATCAGGGAAGCGGGGCGACAGTCTTCTGCGTTCTCAGGTTCTCGCCCGTCCGCGGCGTAGTAACGGTAGGGTCGGAACTCTGCGATCTGGGACGCGAGGAGGTCGACGTTTCGACCCGCGGCCAGACCCAGGACCTGGAATCGGTCCGGGAGTGCGCGGATCACGTCTAGTGTTTGTGTGCCTACCGAGCCCGTTGAGCCAAGTAGCACGACACGTTTCGGGGACCGTTTCAAGTGGCGCTCCATTCGGACACCCAGTATACGATGACGAGGTTAGGCATTAGAGAGTCCAATCGATCCAGAACGCCGCCATGACCGGGAATCAGAAACCCGGAATCTTTGACCCCGGCGTGACGTTTGAAAGCGGATTCGCCAAGATCTCCCAGCGTTCCCGCGATAGCCATCACAACACCAAGTACGACGGCCATCGCCGAGGCGATCTCAAGATCGAACGCTATGTCGACAATAAGGGCAGCAATCCCACCCCCGATCAATCCGCCGATCAACCCCTCCCAGCTCTTTTTGGGGCTGACGTTGGGCATTAACTTATGCCGTCCTAGAGTCACTCCGGTGACCATGGCGGCTGTGTCAGCGGCGAAGGTGACGATGAGGGCCAGGAGCAGCCACTGAGCGCCGTCCTCGACGGAGCGTAGGACCGGGGTGTGAGCAAGCGCAGCGCCGACGTAGGGTCCGGCAGCGAGCGAATAGACGAATGCGGATCGTCGCCCGCTGGTGAGCAGATAGAGAGCAGGAATCATCCCTGCGCCGATAACGGCCGGTAGCACCCACCAGTCGGTTTGGTTTTCGGCGATGAGCCATCCGACGGCTACCAACGCTACGGGCCATCCGATGTACGCCCAGCGGAGCGGACAGTTCCTGCGGGCACGCACCATGTCCGCCAGCTCCCAGCCGCCGATTGCTGCCACAAGCAGAATAAATGCGCCGACCGCGGGGGTGCCTAGCCAGAGGATGCCGAGTAGGGCCGGTATCGCTATGGCAGCCGTGATGATTCGCAGCGTCATTTGGTGAGGATCACACTCGGCTCAGGCTACCGGTTCAACGCCGCCGAAACGGCGTTGCCGGTGCGTGTACGCGTCGAGCGCTACATCTACCTGATCGCCATCGAAATCCGGCCATTGCACGGGCGTGGAGTAAAACTCTGCGTATGCAGATTGCCAGAGCAGGAAGTTGGAGATTCGGAACTCGCCACCTGTCCGGATGACCAGGTCCGGGTCCGGCGTATCCGGTGTGGCGAGGTGACGGTTGATGAGCTCTTCGTCGATATCGTCCGGGGATGTTCCCTCGGCGACGATCGCTTTGATGGCCGAGACGATGTCGGCCCTTCCACCGTAGTCGAACGCCACCGTAAGCGTGAGCCTGTCGTTGCCTTTGGTCAGTTCTACTGCGTCTACGATCGACCGGCTAAGTTCATCAGGCAGTCTGTCGAGGCGGCCTATGTGCAGGATCCTCACTCCGTTTTTATTTAGCTCTTCGGCCTCGGATCGGATAACTTCCTGAAGGATTGCAAGGAGAGCCGATATCTCTTCGCCCGGGCGTGACCAGTTCTCAGTAGAGAAGGCGAACAAAGTTGCGTATCCCACCCCTCGCTCAACGAGGCGGGAGATTACCGAGCGGACGTTTTCAGTACCGGCACGATGTCCATCCGCGCGGGGGCGGCTACGCTCTGACGCCCAGCGACCGTTGCCGTCCATGATGATGGCGACGTGTCTGGGTGTGTGGTCGTCAGCGGATTCTGATGACGACGAACTGTCTGTAGATGGGCGCGGGGAGACGGTCACAGGAGGTTCCCGGTGATGGAGGGCTAAACCTCCATCACCTCCTCCTCTTTCCTCTTGCTGGCTGATTCCATCTCTCCAACAGCGGTGTCGGTATGAGATTGAAGGGTGTCCAGCGCCCGACGAACCACGTCCTGTGACTCCTCGCCCTCTTTCTCCATCGTCCGGAGCGAGTCCTGGGCGTCACGGCGGACATTTCTGGCCGATACCTTGGCCTCTTCGACGCGTCGGCCCATCTGGCGAACAAGGTCTTTCCGTCGCTCCTCTGTAAGTACTGGAAGAACGAGTCGGATGGTCTGGCCGTCTATCTGTGGACTCATGCCCAGTTCAGCGGCCTGTATGGAACGCTCCACACCTGCAACCCCACTCGCGTCCCAGAGCTGGATGATCAGTAGTCTGGCATCGCCGACGGTGATGGTGCCGACCTGGTTCAACGGCATCTCGGTACCGTGATAGTCGACCATCAGGTTCTCTACGAGGGCCGGGGATGCGCGGTTGGTCCGGAAACCGGCCAGATCACGCTCAAGGGCATCAACTGCGCCCTGCATTCGCCTTCGAGCGTCCTCTAGGATTTCGGTCGTCATCCCGGTTCCCTTCGATTATTCGCCCGCGGCCCGCAGGCGTTGCAGTCAGTTCAAGTAGGTACGGTTTCTTCTATTTGACGGATGCCGCTACGGTGTCAGAGATAAGGGTGCCGATCTCTTCTCCGCGAAGTATCCGAAGCAGGTTACCCCGATCAAACATATTAAACACGACGATAGGCAGCTTGTTGTCCATGCACATCGAGAGGGCGGTCGAGTCGAGCGCACCCACTCGTCGTTGAAGCGCGTCCAGGTGGGTCATGTGACCAAGCTTGGATGCAGTTTTGTCAATATTCGGGTCTGATGTGTAAATGCCGTCGATGTTGTTCTTGGCCATCCACAACGCATCGGCACCGACCTCTAACCCTCGCAACGCAGCGGCAGTGTCGGTGGACATATAAGGGCTGCCTGTTCCGCCGGCGAAGATGACCAGTCGGCCTTTTTCAAAATGCCGGATGGCGCGGCGACGGATGTACGGCTCCGCTATGGCGGACATAGCGATGGCGGTCTGGGTGCGGACCTCTAACCCGTTACGCTCCAGGGCGTCCTGAACCGCGAGGGCGTTGATGATGGTGGCGAGCATCCCGGCGTTGTCCGCGGTAGCCCGGTCCATCCCTACAGCTTCGTAGTCGGCACCACGCCAGATATTGCCGCCACCAACCACGATACCGATCTGTAAGCCGGTGTCGGCCGCCTCGGTCACCTGCTCCGCTACGAAACGTAAGGCTTCCGGGTCGAGGCCGAATTCACGGTCCCCTTTGAGCGATTCACCGCTCAGTTTGAGCAGGACACGTTTGTACGCGTTCACTGAATCCTCCGGGGATGAAATTTAGCCAGAACAGTTTCAGACCGGAACTTGTCCTGGACAGATGCTATCGCTTGCCCAGCCGGACTGATGTGAGTTTTTACTCTCCGAGTCCGTACCGGACGAATCGCCCGACGTGGACGTTCTCGCCGGTCTTGGCGGCGAGGTCTTTCACGAGGTCGCCGATGGTCTGGCCGGGGTCACGGATGTAGGCCTGTTCCATCAACAGTTCTTCGTTGGCGACCTCACCCGCGTCTTCCGGAACGGAGTCCCGGTCAACAAAACGTGGGTTCATAGCTGCGACTTGCATGGCGAGTTCTTTCGCCAGTTCGCTGAACTCATCTGTCCGAGCTACGAAGTCTGTTTCGGATGAGAGATGCACGAGAGCGCCCACGCGGTTTCCGCTGTGGATATAGCTCTCGATAACGCCTTCAGATGTCGCACGTCCGGCACGTTTTGCGGCGGATGCGAGTCCCTTTTCGCGCAGAAGCTCGATGGCCCTGGACTCGTCGCCCTCGGCCTCTTCTAATGCGCGCTTGGAGTCCATGATCCCTGCCCCGGTCGTCTCCCGGAGCGATTTGACCATTGCGGCTGTGATGTCCAAGTGACCTGTTCCCTGTGTTCTGCTAATTGCCGGCCGGTGAGTTCAGCATGAAGCTCTTAACATCACCCGGCTGTTATCGATGTATTGGTTACTCGGCCGTCTTGTCGACGGTCTCGTCCGGAGTCTCGGTAGAGGCCTCGGCGGCGGCCGGTTCCTCTGATGGAACTTCAGGCGTCGCTGTTGCTTCTGCAGCAGCCTCAGGCTCGGCTTCAGCGGCGGGGGCCTCTGCCTCCACTTCTGCTGCCGGGGCTTCCGGAGCCGCTTCTGCAGCGGGCTCCTCGGTTGGGGCTTCGGCGGCAGGAGCTTCCGCTGCGGGAGTCTCTTCTGCTGCGGGTTCAGCGGCGGCCTGAGCGGCTGCGGCTTCTTCAGCCTCACGTCTTGCGGCTTCGGCGGCTGCCTGTCGTGCTGCTGCCTCTTCCTGTGCGGCGCGACGTGCTGCCTCTTCCTGTTCCTCGATCTCGGCGTTCAAGGCCATCTGCTCGGCAACTCGCGCCTGTCGTGCTTCGGTACCGTCCGTGATGGCCTTGCCGATCCGTTCAGTGATCAGGCGAACGCTACGAATCGCGTCGTCATTAGCCGGGATCGGGTAGTCGATTCCGGTGGGGTCGCAGTTCGTGTCGACGATGGCGACTACCGGGATTCCGAGCCTCTTGGCCTCGGCTACGGCGATCTTCTCTTTGCCGATGTCGACTATGAACAACACTTGCGGCAGCGTAGTCATCTGCTTGATGCCGCCCAGGAATTTGTTGAGACGGGTGACCTCTGTGGCTGCCTTCTGCGCCTCGCGCTTGGTGGCCGCCTGGAGGGTTCCCTTTTCTATTTCATCCTCAAGCCGGATCACATATTCGATCCGCTTCTGGATAGTCTGGAAGTTGGTCAGCATTCCGCCGAGCCAACGCTGGTTTACGTACAGGGCTTTGGTTTGATTTCCGATATCGGAAATCGCTTCCTGCGCCTGTTTCTTGGTTCCAACGAGCATTACCTGCCCGCCTTCCCCAACCTTTTTCTCTACGAAGTCTGCGGCGACCTCAAGCCGGTCCATCGTCTTCGCTAGATCAAAGACGTGGATCTTGTTGCGGGCGGTGAAGATGAATGGCTTCATCTTGGGGTGCCAGCGCTTGGTGGGGTGGCCGAAGTGGGCGCCGGCTTCAAGCAGCCCGCGCAGGGTAATTGGCGGGCTCTGATCCGCCGGAGCCTGTGTGGTCGTCATCGGTAGGTTTAAATTCTCCGAATTGTTGGTATGTGGAGAACGCCAACGGGCGCGCACAAAACCACCGGGTCGAATACGATTGCATTCCGTTCCCGGAAGTGACGCTAAATCATAGCACGGGACGGGTACCGATGAGCCGTGTATTCGGGGCGCTGTTTCAGTCTTCGCGGAGCCAGCCGTACTCGAGTGCCATCGTCGCCGCCTGCGCACGGCTGCGCGTGCCCATCTTCTCGAACACCATGGACAGGTAGTTTTTGACCGTCTGCTCGGAGAGAGTAAGACGCCCGGCGATCTCCCTGTTCGTGACGCCCTCGGACACCATACGCAGCATCTTGACCTCACGTTCGTTCAACGGGCTTGGTGGGCTTGATGCGGTGTTTCTACTCCACGCTTCTCGAAGCATGGCAAGTATGGCGAAGGCGGCACTTGTGCGCTGTGACGCGATTTCCAGCAAGGGGCATCGACCTTCTGAAACGTTACGCACGACATCCGCAAGTCTCACGTGTGCGTCTTCTTCAGATACCGCTGCCCATGCCCCCGCCGCAGCGGCGGAGACAAGCGACTCATCGCTATCGTCAGGGACGATGGCGATCAAACGCGCTCCGGAGGTCTGAAGAATGTCGAAGGGTATCTCGGGGTCTGACTGAGATCCCACACGGGCGACAACAGGCTCATCGTGGCCGATCTCTTCCGGGACGACGGGCCAGATTGGATCTACAGACCAGGCGAGAAGGTGGGCCGAGAGACCCCAGGTCCGTTCAGCATCAAGTGCGAGATGCGCCCGGATGATAGAGCGAACGCCCTCTCCGCCCGTGCCGATCGGCGCGGGCATTCCCGGAAGCATGGGAGCTTCTTGGCTCGTTCGCCTTGCAGGCACGTTAGCTTGTGACCGCCATTCCTATCACCTAAGCGGAAGATTGCCGTTTACTGGCCAGTCGCCGGACGTGTAAAGAAATCCACGACGCGTCGTTCCCGGTCCACTCCGCATCTGAGTAACAAGAGAAACGGCCGAGAATGTACGCCGGGATGAACATCCCCGGGTGGACACAAAGGTTTCAAAACTACCGTACGGAGTATGCGATTTCCCGCATTTCGCGTGCATCCCGGCCCCGGTCTCACAACGTAGAATCGAACAGAACTGTTACGCCGGATGGGAAGTCTTGAGACTTTCCGTAGCGCGGGAAGACAGAGTTGGAACGAATAATGGAAGCAACCGCAATCAATCAGCAATCGGTCTTGAGAAGCTATTTCTGGCCGGCTCTGCTCACAGCTGCGGTACTCGGATTTGCGGCGGTCGCTGGTTTTATCTGGCGTGACGGTGGCTTCGTCACCTCAAACGTTCTCAACCTGCAGGGCCAGTCCGAGGGACAGGTGGACAGCCTGAGCAGCCTCCTGCCTCTTGGTTTTGCATTCACCGTTGGCATGGTCGCCACTGTTAACCCGTGCGGGTTCGTGATGCTTCCGGCTTATCTGGGGTTATATATAGGGACAGACAGCGGCGACGAATCTGTTCGGTTGGATAGGCGGATGGCACGGGCGGGAACAGTGAGTCTGTCCGTCGGCCTTGGCTTCATCCTGCTTTTTGGCATCGTGGGCGTCGTCATCACGTCCGTCACGTCGTCAATCGTCCAGTACTTTGACTGGATCGGTCTTGGCGTAGGCATCTTGATGGGGGGTACGGCGGCATATGTGCTGGCGGGCGGCAAGCTTTACAACAACTTTGCGCAGAACACCGGATCGAAGATCGGCGACCCCAGGGACACGACATTAATTGGCTATTTCCTCTTTGGGGTGAGCTACGCCGTGGCTTCGCTGGGTTGCACGCTCCCGCTATTTCTGGCGGTTGTGGCGAGTTCGGCGACCGGTAGTTTCCTGTTTGGCGCTTCGCAGTTCGTGTCGTACGCGCTGGGAATGGCGGTCCTGTTCACGGCGCTGACACTCAGCGTTGCGTTGTTCCAGGGTGCAATGATCAAGTGGGTCCGGAAGGCGATCCCGTATGTGCAGCCGGTCTCGGCTGTGCTGCTACTGCTGGCGGGTGCCTACTTGATCTTCTACTGGCTCACCGTAGGCGGACTGGCTGACGTGATCGCTTAATTCGGTACTCGGTAAATAAATGAAAAGGCCGCCCCGATGTTTCGGGGCGGCCTTTTCGCGTATTGCTAATTCCGTCATTCACGGGTAGCCCAGGGACTAGTCAGAAACGGTGTTCCGGAGTTCGCCGAGTCCTTCAATGGTGGTTACAAGGTTGTCGCCTGCCCGTAATCGGGAGGTCACGCCGGATGTGCCGGTGAATACGATGTCTCCCGGTTCCAGTGTGTTGGTCTGTGAGATGAACGATAGACATTCCTGCGTGTTGAAGATCATCTCGTCCGTGTTGCAGTTCTGAACTTCTTCGCCGTCGATGGTGACGACGATGTTCTTTTTGTGCGGATCGTAGTCGGTCTCGATGAAGGGGCCAATCGGCGAGAAGCTGTCCGCCCCTTTGGCGCGCCACCATGAGGTGTCACCGGCCTGCCACTCACGTGCACTAATGTCGTGGCCGATGGTGTAACCAAGCACGTAGCTCAGGGCGTCTTCTGCGGAGACGTTGCGCATCCGGCGACCAATGACGACGACCATCTCGCCTTCTTCGTCCACCTTACCGGCGTTGCCCGGCAGAGTGATCGTGCTATCCGGGCCGCAGATAGAGCTGGCCGGCTTGAGGAACGGCTCTGGCTGCGTCGGTGCAGGTGCTCCACCCGTGTGTGACTTGAAGTTGACGGCCATGGCGTAGACATCGCCCGGGATGATGGGTGCGAGCAACTGGACCGATGAGAGGGGCGCGCTGGCACCGGTCTCGGTGTACCGTCCGGTCGGCGGGCCTGAGATCTCGTGCACGGTGTCGCCGTCAAGGATTCCGTAGCTGGCGTGGCCTCCGGCCGAGTACCTGACAAATTTCATTCGTGTTCTCCAAGCCCCGTCCGGGCGGTTATTTAGTGATCGGTGTTTTAGATGGAACTTAATTGGGCGGAGCGAGTGTACTTGTCTGGTTGTCACGTCGCCAGCGGTCGGACTTAGACTGGCCGCTCAAAACAATGGTTCTACCGTCGTTCGATGTCGGCATTCCTCTAGCGGACGACAGTACCTCTCAATACGAGTCTTCAAAATATATCCAAGGAATTGGAAGGAATTGGTGGGCATGTTCGATCTGGTGATCAAAAACGGGACTGTTGTGGACGGAACGGGTGCGCCTGCTTACGCGGCTGATGTCGGTATCACTGGCGACAGCATTACGGTGGTCGGAAATTTCGATGGCGAGGCGGCTCGCACTATCGATGCCACTGGTCAGGTTGTAACGCCGGGGTTCATCGACCTGCACTGCCACAGCGACATGTCTTTTTTGATCGATCCCCTGGCAGACTCCAAGCTAACGCAGGGCGTGACGCTGGAGTTGAACGGCAACTGTGGGATGAGTCCATGCGCCCCTTTGCAGTCTGAGGCTGCAAAAGAAGCGCTGGAGAGTCGATTCTTCACCGCCGGGGCGGAGTTCAGTGCTGATTGGACTGACTTTGCCGGTTACCTGGACGCACAGGAGAAGGCCGGAGGCACGATCAATCAGGCGTTCCAGGTTGGGCACGGAACGGTCCGCACAAACGTTCTCGGGATGGATGCTCGAGCGCCTTCTCTCGAAGAACTTGAGCACATGAAACGTTTGGTCGCCGAGAGTCTTGATGCAGGGGCGATGGGATTCGCTACGGGTTTGTTCTACGCGCCGGGCAGCTACTCGCTTACGGACGAGGTCGTTCAGATTGCGCAGGAGGCCGCCAATCGCGGCAAGGTGTACTCCAGCCACATTCGATCAGAGTCCAACGACAGCGTCGGACTGCACGTGGCGGTGAACGAGGCGATCGAGGTCGGTCGTCGCACCGGCGGTCGTATTCAAATGTCGCACGTGAAGGCTAAGGGGCCGTTCACCTGGGGTCGTGCTGGAGAAATCCTTGAGCTTCAGGCGCGGGCGCGTCGTGAAGGGATCGATGTCGCTGGTGACCAGTACCCCTACGTAGCGTCCAGTACATCGTTGACCGGAGGCGTGTTCCCACGCTGGGCACTGGCTGGTGGCCGTGCGGCGACGTTGGAGTTGATGGACGACTCTGATCTGCGATCCAAATTGAGGGAAGGGATCGACTGGAATATCAAGAGCTTTATGGGTTCGGCTGATCGTGTCTTGATGGCCGCTTACGGACCTGACCACGCACGTGAAGGACAGCGACTCGACGAGATCGCCGACGATATGGGTGTGGAGCCGTCAGAGGCTGCGATCAAGCTTTACGAGGGTGGAGAGGCCGCTATCGTCCAGTTTTCTTTGCGGGAAGACGATATGGACCTGATTGCACAGGATCCGTTTATCGCTGTTGCGTCCGACGGCAACTCTGTCCGTTCTGAGGGCCCGCTGTCGGGCGGCAAGCCGCACCCGCGTTCGTACGGGACTTTCTCCCGATTCCTGTCCGAGATGCGGCGGGACAAGGGACTTGTTTCTCTTGAAGAGGCCGTGCGAAAAATGTGCGCCCTGCCCGCCTCGCGTCTCCAATTGACGCGACGCGGTCGTGTGGCACCGGGCTGCTTTGCGGACGTTGTGATATTTGATCCCGACACCGTGCAGGACACAGCCACTTTCACCGATCCTCACCAGTACACAACCGGAATCGACACCGTCGTGGTAAACGGGCAGGTTGCGCTGGATGGTGGAAATCCGACCGGCGTTACCGCCGGCCGAGTCGTCCGCACAGAAAACGGTTAACAACCCCCGTTATTTAAAACGGTGTTGGACCCAGTAACCCTCCGAAACGCATGCCCCATATTGCGATCGACAAGATCGTCGATACCAGCAGCGTTCGTCGGCTTCGCACTGCCCATACACCCTGCCAGTGCCCGGTGGCCTTCAGTTCAAGACGCCAGGCCCTGGTGAGCATCACCACCGTGAGCAGTAATAAGGGAATCGTGAGCACCCGCAACGCGGGAGCGATAGCTGCGCCCGCCGAAGCGGTTCCGATCGACGAGAGTACAGCCGGGATCACTCATCACCAGGGGAGCGGCAGGATGGGTGCGAGTACTTTCGCCAGGGGTGTTTCGATACTGAACGGGTTAATCATGTCATCCAAATTCCTCTTGCGTAGAGCTATTTCCTACTCCGGTTGCTTCGCCCTCGTCTATGACGGTCGGCATCGTTAATTTCTTAACGGGATCTGAACCCGGTTGCCGCAATTAGCGGGCGGGCGGATGATAGTTACTGGACTGGGATCGTCCGTATCTTAGTCTCTGGTCAGATCTCTATCCCCGGCTGGATCAGATAAAAGGCGTGCTTTGACCTACGACGTTGTCATCAAAAACGGGACAGTGATCGACCCCTCCCAGGATCTGCATGCACGACGAGATGTCGCCATCGCAGGCGGTCGGATCGTCGCCGTTGAAGAGCACGTTTCTGACAACGACACGCATGACGTGATCGAGGCGGATGGG
>JABIGL010000182.1 GCA_018650185.1 Chloroflexota bacterium | reverse complement strand
GTTCGGCTGTGTCGGGGGCTAGTTGTTGGATGTTGAGAGTGTAGCGTTGCGACCGGTGTTGAGAGGGATGGGGGTCGGGTAGTCCCCCCTCCGAGTGTGTTCAGTCGTCGTGATCGACGAGGAGTGTGCCGGTTGGGTCGATGTGGGCGCGTGTGACTGCCTCGAACATGAGGGTGCGGTGGTCGTCGTCGGAGTTGGTGATTTCTCCGAGGCGGCGTATGACCGCCCGGTACATGGCCTCCCAGAAGTCGGCGTCTCTGTCCATCAGGTTGCCTGTTCTAGTTCGGAGAGGCGTGCCCGTAGTGCATCCGGGTCGTTCCATAGGCGGTCATGCCTCATCGTTCTGATACGCCCGGCGGTGTTGCTGGCGAGGGTTTCGGCCCCGAGATGAGCCGGGTTGATGCAGGGCTTCTGCTCGCAGGAGTGGTCGACGACGAGGAGTTCCTTCAACGGGATGTCGTTGAGGACCGAGTAGACGATTCGGTGGACACGTTCCTGCCTCTTGTACCAGTGGACTTTCGGGTAGTTGTTACCGGTCGCCATCTGACGGGTATTGCCACCGAGTACCCGCTGCCAGATGAGACAGTCGCCTTCGGGACCGCCGGGTCTAACGAACGGTGTCGGGACGCCTCTGAACTTCGATCGGTTGTCGGGATCGAGCCAGTAGCGCACCCGTTCCATCGGAGGGAGGGAGACGTCGTAGCGGGGTAGGAGGCGAGGGTCGTAGCCGCCGGTGGTTCTGAAGGTGTATTGGCACTCGGCACACCGAAACGTCGAAGCAGCCGGGTTGCGCTCGTACATCGGTCGGCTCCGGTTCTCGCAGTCAGGAGCACCGTGGCATTTGACAGTCATCCTCGGTAGCAACTGTCGGCTCTTGGGCGGTAGGCGGTAACGGAGGATCGGGAACTCGTCGAGACGGCCAGCGGTCCTCATCTCTCGGTAGCAGTATGGATGAAGGCCACGGGACCGGTGAGTCTCCGTGCCGGTCCACGGGCCGTCGCAGAGCAGGCACCGAGGCGGTTCCGGTTTCATCGCCATCAGTCGTTGTCCTCGCCGGGTCGGTGCGGCTCGTTCGTCGCCCAGCAGCAATCGCCCTGCGTGTGGTCGATCCATACACCGTCACCGACATGCTTGATTGTCAGGTCACAGTCTCGGCACTCGGTCATCGGGAACCGCCTTCGATCATCTGCTGGCGGGCATCGAGGAGGAGCAGCCCGACCATCGGAGCCGGTGCGAACGGCCTGCGCCTTTCGGCAATGGCCTCGACCGTAGTGATGTCAATGCCGAACTCAACGGCGATCATCCGGTGCGAGAAGCCCTGTTCGAGAGCGTCAACAACGGCTACTGGATCGTTGGTGGTGGTGGTCGTGATCATTACTTGGCCTCCCCGCCGAGTGCAACGATCAGGCGATCGTTGGCCGGTGTCCGAGGGGCGTACTTCGCCATGTCGACCATCCTCATCTGGATGATGTCGTCGTTGATTTCGCAGACCTCGTAGGCGATGTCCTGAATCTCGGCGAGGGTGATCGTCCCGTTCTTGATCGCCTTGAAGCAGGTGCCGTAGGTCTCCCACTTGTCGAAGTTCTCGAACGCTGCGGTGATGGTCTTGATGGTGTTGGGGTTGCTCGTTGTTTCCATGCCGTCAGTATTACACAGTTCCCTAGCCCGGTCCAGTCTTTCGGAAGTGGTCATCACTTGACCTCGCACCGGGCGATCAACGCATCGAGCCGGTCCCGGTTTACTTTCAGCGACCGGCCCTGCTGCTGCCACGCAAACCGGTATTGCTGCCGCTCCGACGGGTACGTCCAATCGCTGTCCCAGTCGTCGCCCTCCCAGAGCGCAATCAGGAACTCGATCTCGTCGTGGATGCCGACCAGTTCGATCGTGGATACCTCCACCGCTTTGCCTTGCTTGCGGAGCGGCTCAGTGAACAACTCCTCGCCGGTCTCGACCCACCACTCCGACCGTTGCTCAGCCATCATGTCGATCGCTGCGTCGGTCAGCCTGACCGGGACGCATGTCCCGTCCATCTCGAAGCCGTCCTCGTTGACGTAGGTAAGGGTGGCAGTCATCACGCGACCTCCCAGCGGGCAAGGCCAACCGCTTCCGCCAGCCGCTCCAGTTGGCTCACATGCTTTCGGGCACCGGCCTCGCCCTCCTCGAC
>JABIGL010000020.1 GCA_018650185.1 Chloroflexota bacterium | reverse complement strand
TGGTCCGGTTTTGCCGAGCCGGTCGGCTAACAGGTTGAGTGCGGCGGTGACTTCTGGATCTTTCACGGGTGGCCTCCGTAGTGGGGACGGCCACTGGAGGGCACTCGTTGGCGATGATAGCACCCGACGATCTGCCCCGGAGACGGTCGTGGGGGTGTTCTAACGGCGTGCGGGGTGTCGGGTCGGGTATCCGGGCTGCTCAGGGCGTCGTGAGCCTTAGATCGCCTGTTTGAGATTTCTGAGAAATATGCCTAAATCTTCCCTTTATCCCTAGACGGGGCTAGGTCTATGTGTAATACTGTGCACATGGAAACAACGAGCAACCCACACCAGATCATCACCTACTTCCCGCAGGTCGCTAAGTACGAAGCGGCCTGCCAGTTCTGCGGCAACGCCACGCAGTTCGCCTTGTCGAAGAACCGGGACGGCAAGTGGGTCACCACCTGCCAGACTTGCTTTGGCGAGAAGCAGGGCGTCGTTCCGGTCGTGAGTCGTACCGGATCGGTAAGAAGGTTCGCCGAGGCGACTTCGGCTGGTAACGGCTGCAAGGGCACGAGCACCGTGTTCCGGTGCCTCAAGTGCGACGCAGAGGTCGCCTACGTCAAGTCCAACAAGGGCAAATGGTACCTCGCTGATGTTTACGAGTCACAGGCCAACTGGCACGGCGACGGCGACGGTGAAGCCCGGTGGATCGCCAACTGGGCAGCCCACTTTTCAACCTGCAAGACGGAGGGCAAGTGATGACGAAATGGACGACACGCCAAGAAGCCGAGGATTCCATCAAGCGCGCGGTGGACCTAGATACCCAAGCAGGTCGCATAGGTCGTAAGTATCGGGTAAGGGTTCAGCGGTCTCCTCGCACCTCGCTTGATCTGCCGTGGCCCACTGATGGGGCCATCTACATCGTCGAGGCCAAGTGACGACGCAGTTCAAGTAGCCACCATTCGCTCCTGTTGAGCGTTTCCATAGCGTCAGCCCCGGCCCTCCCTACGGGTCGGGGCTTTCGTTATTTTCAGACCAGAGCAGCGACCGGCAGATCAGCCTCAACCCGGCGCGCACGGCCACCGATCGAGTAGCCACGCAACTCCCCGGCCTTCACCAGATCCCACGCCCAGTCCTCCCAGACGACACCAAGGAACGGAGTGTCAGCCGGGAACACCTGCTTCGTGACACCCTGATTCGGAACCTCCAAATCGACCTCGATCGGGAACGGCCAAGTCAACGCCTCAACCATCTCCCCAGCAACCTTCTCCGAATGCTGAATGAAGATACGGCGGTCACCCTTCCGCACCCAATCCCACAACGCCTTCTGAAGCGTCGTCGCATCAGTGAACTCACCGTGAGCGTCCTCAACATCAGGGACGTACACCGGGCCGAGCGTGTACCGGTGCTCGGCCTGCTTCGCCAACGGCAACACACCCGACATCGCGTTGTGGACCAGTTCCAACTTGTCGTCGACATCGCCGAGGAGGTACGGGGAGGCGACGCCACGCGACTCCAACTCCTCCTCGATCAGATTGTGAACAATGACATGCTGCGTCTCGACACGACTAATCGTGTGAAGGCGGTCATGGTCAGCGGCGAGTTGCTGCGTTGATGACGCTGCCACCCGATCCGTGCGGAACCGTTCAATCTGCTCCAACCGGGTAGCCGCCTCCTCCGCTGACTCGTAGCAACCGAAGTTGCGTCCGGTTTCCGAGTAGACGCAGAACTGGCCGTCCTCGACACGGATGTCTTTCTGCTCCTCGACGAACACCATCGGTACCTCAGGCTCGTCGACGTCGACCATCAACTCCTGCTTCGCATGGATGATCTCCATGAGCGGGGCGAGTAACGGTTCGCACTCCGGGTGGTCGAGCATCTGGCGGTACGCCATCAGGAGGTGCGTCATCGCATCAGGACCATGAGCGGTATCGCCGTAGTCGTTGTCCCTGTCTTTGTATTCGTCGGCGTAGCCGCCTGCTTCGACTTGCTCGCTGGGGAGTTCAGCGGTCAAGGTCACGGCTGCCTGTTCCATGTCGACGTCAGTCATGCGTCGAATGCTACCGCAACTGCCGCAACCGTGTCACCGACGTCGAGTAAAGTGGGGTCATGGCTAAACCGCCTGATGTAGAGACGTCTCGTGAACTCGGTTCGCTAACCGGGTACCCGCCG
>JABIGL010000181.1 GCA_018650185.1 Chloroflexota bacterium | reverse complement strand
TGCTCATGTTCTTGCCGCCGGGCATCTCACCCTCAAATGTGTAAGGAGCACGTCCGGCACAGAAGACTATCCCCGCTCGCCCTCTCTGGGCGTTATGTACTGCGCCACCGACGGCCTGCGTTCCGGCGTCAACGTGGACGAGTAGGACCTGCGGTTTGCCTGTGACCATGTAGTAGCCGTGTGCGGCGGCCATGCCCATCTTTTCGTCCAGGCAAAGAATCGTTTCCGGGACCGCCTGGCCCCGATCTATGTACTTCGCGAGGCTTTCCTGGATTGGGAAGGTGTCGGTTCCGGAGTTTATGAAGAGGTACTCGACATCGTTTGCGAGCATTGCTTCTACGAACAGATCAGCACCCTGGTCGATAGAGATGTTTGAGTCTGCGCCGCTGCCGTACTGCTTTGATTGGGTTGTACCGCTGGTCATATCTAGCCTCCATAACCGTTGGCAGCAACGGTAAAAGACCCGTTACACCACAGGCCCTCTGCTGCCGTACCGTTCGGCGGCATGATAGCTCCGATATGCGCAATGCGCGTGAAAAGGGTGTGAGCCTCTTAGTGTTTCCGGGAATCTAGATGCGGTTGCTAAATTCGGTTCGAGGAGAGCGCTGACATCAACTGGACGATGGCCGTAGTGGCGGAACGTTGCATCAGCCATTCCGGGTTTCGTCGCGGGAAACGACCTGTTTCTACGTGAGAGCCTGCGTCGGACACCATTCCGATGTAGACGTTGCCACCATCCATATTGATGGGAGTGACCGAAACGCCCACGTCTGCGGAGAGGCTTTCGCGTGCGAGTTGCGCCAGGGTGATTGCCCCATCCGGGTTCGCGGGAGCTGTATCGTGACCGACGTGCACCGGTCCGGATCCCGGCACCAGGGCGCCGCGAAAGAACGACTCGCGTTCCGGTCGCGCGTGGAGCATTGAAGCCAGGGCGCCCGCGCTTGCTCCCTCGACGATAGCGAGCATCTGGTTTCGGTCTATGAGTAAAGAGCCTGCACGTTGCGCCGGTGTATCGTCGTCCGTGCCCCAGATCGAATCACCAATCAAGCCGCGAATCTCGGCTTCGACCGGCTCTATGACCTTCTCTGCTGCCGTCTGGTCCGGGCCGCGCCCTATCATCCTGAGGTGTATGCCGTCGGTATGTGCGTAGATGCCCAGGTACGGGTTCTCCCGTCCGAAGAGGTCTGACAGAATCTCGTCTATCCCGCCCTCGGAAAGTCCAAGCGTTTTCAAGGTGCGAGTCGCGGTGACACCCGAGCCCGATATCTCAGCGAAACGTGGGCCGACGGTCTCTTCCCAGACCTGTTTCAACTCCCGGGGAGGGCCCGGCATGATGACGATGTGTTTATCGTCTTTCTCGACCCACCAGCCGGGTGCGGTGCCGTTCGGATTCGGGATGCTGGTCGCTGACGGGATGAGGGTGGCCTGTTTGATGTTGGTAGGGGGCATCTCCATGCCGCGCCGGGCGAACACACCTTCGAGCCAGGAGAGTATGTCCGGGTCTACCGCCATTTCCTCACCCACGGCGTTTGACACGGCCTCACGTGTCAGATCGTCGGATGTTGGGCCCAGGCCGCCGGTTGAGATCACTACATCTGAACGCTCAAGACCACGCTTGAACGCCTCGGACAGATGGTCAATGTTGTCCCCGACGTGTGACATCCAACGCACCGTGATGCCGGTCCCTGAGAGTTGTTGTGCGATGTAGGAGGAGTTGGTGTCCACGATCTCGCCCATAAGCAGTTCGTGACCAACGGCCAGGATCTCGGCGTTCATTCGGTACTCCTACGGGCAGATTACGTGGGATCGGTTGCATTGAGACGCACACGACAGGCTCTGGACGACGGCGCGTGACGGTACACAAGATACGTGACACCGGTGTGGTTGTGGGGGATCGGGGATTTAATCGGTCTCCATCCCCGGTCGTCGCCGGGCTACCCGGCGGGCTCGGCCGTCGTAGGTTCTGCCGCGGCCAGCTCGGCCGGAAGATCGAAGAAGTCCCGTATTAGCTGGCCCCACTCGGCATCGATCACTACGACGTCCGGCTGTTCGTTGGCGAGGGCGTATATGCCGGAGCCGTCTGGAGTAGGGTCACCCAGGGTGATGGAGATCTGGTTGGCCTGTCTTAGCCCTTCCTGGATCTCTATCTCGTAACGAACCGTGGCGTACGGGGAATTTTCGGTCAGCCCGTAGAGTGCTCGGATGTCCTCAGAGATTTCGCCGACCTCTTCGACACCTGTGAACTGCGGATCGGCAAATACCCGCAGGGGGTCAAGCGCCACGGACTTGTCGATTTGCTGCTCGCCATCACAGACGGCGTCTCCATGCAACGGGATATCGCAGACATGCCATATGTCTGTATCTAAATCCAGCGCAAGCGCTCCAACGACCTCGTTCTCGATAAGGAACACGACCTCCGTCACCTCAGCGACGTTGAGGTCGTATCTCCATTGTGGTGTCGGCGGGTCGGCGATAAGTCCGTTTAAGACCTCGCCCCAGGCTGAGCTGACAAGTACTAGCTGGGGAAAGCCCTCTAACTGTGCGTAGTTACCGGCACGGTCAGGGGTTTCATCTCCGACAAATAGTCGGACAGACGAGCCGTCTTTCAGGCCGATCGTGACCGTGGTATCAGGGGACTCAAGGCCGTAGAGAGAAGGATCACCGAACGAAGATTCAAGCTGTCGCTGGGTTCTTGGACCGCCGAGAAGGGTGGTCACACCATTCCAACGCCTGCGGTCGACGGGCATCGTGTCATCACCGGCGAAGATCCAATAATTCTCCACCTCGTCCAGTTCGAAGGCGATTGCGCCTTCCGGCGAATCGATTTCGACGCGTGCGATATCACCCTCAGGGAGTGTGTAGAAAAAGGGTGGACCGCCGGAGACCCTGTCTACTGTCTGATCCGTCACGATGAACGTGACGACGATAGACGAGAGGGACACCAGGATTGTTAAGACCAGGAGTAAACGCAGGTTCAAGGTTTAGCGCCTCCGCCACCAGGCCCAGACGCCAACGGCGCTGATTAGAGATGGCATCAAGAGCCAACCGGACCATCGAACGAAACTACGCTCGTCGTCAAATAACACAAGCTCTCGCGAGACCTTGGTCTTGGAGCGGATCGAGATAAGTTCGAAATCGCGTGCGGCCCAGTTGACCGCGTTTGCGAGGAAGTCTCCGTTCGTAGCCGACGAGAAGTACCGGTCGCTCGCAAAGTCGGCATCGCCAATCACCACTATGTTCGTTCGGATCGGCTCTCCGTCAACGATCTGAGGCGTGAAACCGATCGGAGCGAGTGCCTCTACGGCTACTGCAACCGGGAACGGGCCATCACGGTCCACATTGATTTCGTACGAGTTGGTATCGCTCAACTCTTCCCAACTGCTCAGGGAGGTTGAAGCTAACCCGGTCAGGATCAGGTGAGGCTCGCCCGAATTTGTCCGGGGTATGGCGTCATTCGTGATGGTCCGTCCGATGAAGGTAGCGCCCGGCATGTAAACCACGTCAAGCGGTGCGGTAATCGGGTGATCATCAGAGAACTGTCGTTTGGTGATCTGGAGGAAGTCGGGTTCAGGAGCTACGAAACTTGACGTATCCACGAGGTGTCCGGTCCCGATCGCCACACCGAACTCTCCGAGCAGGTCGCCGTACGAGGAATGGGGGTCCGGCTCGAACAGGAAAATGGCGCTCCCGCCACGCAACATGTACTGCCGCAGGATATCCGTCTCGTCTCGCAGCTCACCGTCTGCGTCGACAAGTCCAGATACTGGACCTGCGAATATCAGGGCGGCCGGGAAGTCATCAGGATTACTGGAAAATATCTGAGGGAGCAGGTCTATCAGTGTGGATGATGAGACCCGGTAGTTGTCCCGGATCAATGCCAGCGCGGCCTGCACATAACTCTCGGCATCATCGCCCGCCGTCGTGATGTCTCGTTCCCCGTGTCCGGAAACGAAGTACACCTGTTTCTGACGAACCTGGTTAACCACGAGCAGCGCCGTCGTAATCCCCTGTTCGTCGAAAATGTCGGGACTCAGTAGGGGGTCCCCGCCCACTACAACGTCGGTGCGCCTTGAGTCTGTCGCTTCGATAGCGATGGCCGGAGTTTGGGTAACGCCAAAATCAACGGCGACATTTGGCTGAAGAATCGGGTCGACAAGACGGATGTCGAAGTCGTCCGCGGCGCGCCTTGCGAACTCGGACAACAAGTCCTGAGTATCTCGCCAGGCGGCAGCACGCTCAGCCGTGTTGGTCTGGAGGAATACGGTTGCCCGTATCGGTTCACCCAGGTCCGCCAGCAACTGGACGGTCTGCTCGGAGAGTCCAAACTGGTTGTTAGTGGTGACATCCGTACGTAGCCAGCCCGGAGGGTCATCCTGGTCGCTCAGCCACCAGAAGACAAAGTTTCCGAGTACGAGCAGTATCACGAAGGACGAGACGATGATGAGCGTGTTCACGCCGTATCGCCCGCGTCGCCCAAAGATCGCCCTGGCTACTTGTCGCCAGGAGAATATGACGGCGATACCGAGGATGGCTAGACCGATACCCATCGTTAGAAGACCTGTGGAGTCCAGGTCCCGTATGAAGATGAATATGAGCGCGCCGAGGACGAACGCCAGGCTACCCGCCACGACAAGCATGTACTTGACCGAGGTCAAGTTGTCTTTGAACGTGTCTACCAGGGAAGTTCGGGGGCGGGATTCATCCGGACGGGATGCTTTACGCCGTGCCTGTTCGGCTTCTGGATCCAGGTTAGCCATGCTGCTCTAGCGCCACCTTCTCGATTCCAGGAGTACCACGGTAATGAACAGGAACACCGCCGTAATTGAAACGTAGTAGGCGATGTCCGTTACCGAGAGGATCCCGCGGGCGAAGTCGGCGAAATGTCCGCCTTCAACCACTCCGAAACTTGATGTGTCAAATACTGAGAATGAACTTCCAAGTTGAAAGTTTGAGACGATCTCTTCTGCCGTGCCGGTGAGTCGGTCGGCGACGAAGTTACTTACCGTCAAGGCCGTGAGCAACCCCGCTCCGACGACCAGGCTTACGAGCTGGTTGCCGGAGAGTGCAGAGGCCATTAATCCGATGGCCAGTGTTGCCGCTCCGTAAAGAAGTACGCCCAGGTAGCCGGTAAAGATTGGGCCAACGTCAGGGTCCCCGAACCAGAAGAGGACGACCACAAAGTAGAAGGTCCCCGCCACCATCAAGGCAAGCATCACAAATGAGGCGATGAACTTGCCGATGACGATCTCCCATTCCCGTATCGGAGAGGTCATAAGCAGCTCAAGCGTGCCGAGCTTTTGTTCCTCCGCCAGGAGCCGCATGGTCAATGCGGGCGAGAGGAACACCATGAAGAAGATGGCGCCAGCTATGTAGCCACGGATGCTCGCTTCCGAGAACGGATCGGAGACGGACGCTACGAAGAAGAACCCGGTGATAGCCAGGAATGCGGCCGCAACCACGTACGCCATCGGCGACGCGAAGTACGTCTTGATCTCTTTCCAGGCGATGGTCCAAGTATTACGCAAATGTACTCTCGGTTTTCGGCCTGCGGACAGGCCATGCAGAATTTCATCGGTCCGCCAGATTCTGACGGATCAAGGAGGTCAGGCTTACGCCTCATCCTCCGTGGTCAACTCCAGGAAGATCTCTTCCAAGGTCATCGGCAGGGGGTGAAGGTTAACGAGTCCCCAACCGGAGTCGACGATCGTCCGGGCGACATCTTCTGGCGCGCCTTCGTCCGGCCGGGCGTCGACGACAAGGGATATGACCCCATCTTCCGCCAGCCGTTCCTGCGTCGGCCTCGTGTCGCGACGTACATCAACTACGTGTTGGATATTTCGGAGCGCTGTAATCGCGGCACCAGCCTCCGTACCACGAAGGCTGACCTCGATACGTTCCGCATGTTGTAGACGGTCTGAGAGGTTCTCAGGGTCGTCATCTGCGACGATACGGCCTTCGTGGATCACGAGTACTCGTCGGCAGATTGCGCTGACCTCGGGGAGGATGTGGGAGCTGAGGATCAGCGTGTGCTCACCGCCCAACTCGCTGATAAGGGACCGGGTCTCGACGACCTGGATTGGGTCGATACCAATTGTCGGCTCGTCCATGATCAGTACGTCAGGTTCGTGGATGATCGCCTGGGCAATTCCTACCCGCTGACGGTATCCCTTTGACAGTTTGCCGACGAGTGCGTTCTGGTACTCGCCTAACCTGACGGTTTCGATGATGACCGGCAGTCGCTCGTCGATCCACTTCCGATTCATGCCGCGAAGTTGACCCATGTAACGGAGATAGTCCATTACGGTCATGTCTAGGTAGAGCGGCACGGACTCCGGGAGATAACCGATGTGTCGGCGAGCGTCCAGTGATCGAGAGACGACGTCGTACCCGGCGATGGCTGCAGTGCCTTCCGTCGGCGGCGTGAAACCGGTAAGCACACGCATGGTGGTCGTCTTTCCGGCGCCGTTCGGGCCGAGGAAACCGACGACTTCTCCCTGCTTGATGTGCGCGGACACGTCGATCACGGCGGGGTAGTCGCCGTAAGACTTCGACATATGTTCGAGCCGGATCATCTGTTTCTGGAGCCTGCTTCCTGATAGTTCCTGGCGGTTCTGGTCGGGTTGTAAGGACCGTGTTACGAACGTACATCGACGTTCAGTTCACTTCCAGGCCGTTGAGACGGGCGTCTTGATTCTGTCGGTCACAGCCGTACAAGAAGACTACGACTCACCACCGCCCGTCGGATTGCACCGACACCAGATGCCCGCGCAACCGGAGTATCTTAGCCCACGCCACGACCTCGGGCCAACTAAATATCGGGGCAGTGGATGGTGGTTTTTGGTCTCGTCCCGTCGAACTTCCTACCTCCGCAACGGCGATGACAGGGTGCTAAGGGCATCATAGTCGGATGTAGAATTGTGGCAGCCTAGGGACGGTTTGGATGAGAGCGCACCGGGAAACCGCCAGTTAGTGGGGTCCGCAACGTGTGCGCACGCTATGAACGTCCAAGTCAGATTCCGGGAATTTGGAAGACACTCCGGGGAAGTTCACAGGTACACGTGACCAACGAAAAGCTCATCTACCTGGACCACGCCGCTACGACTCCGCTTCGTGAAGAGGCACTTACGGCGATGATGCCATTCTTCTCAGACGTGTTCGGCAACCCGAACAGTCCCTACGCCTTCGCACAGGAGGCGAGAAATGCGGTGGACGAGGCTCGGGAGAAGATCGCCGCTGTTCTTGGAAGTCGCACCCGTGAGGTGGTGTTCACGAGTGGGGGAACCGAGTCTGACAATTCCGCTATCAAAGGGGTGGCCTCGGCATTGAGGCCAAGTGGCAAGCACGTCATCACCTCTGCGATAGAACACCACGCGGTGATCCACTCCTGTGAAGAGTTGGTAGAGGCGGGATACGAAGTCACGTATTTACCGGTCGGAAGCAACGGCGTGGTTGACCCTGCTGCCGTGGAAGCGGCGATACGGGAGGACACGATCCTCGTCAGCGTGATGTACGCCAATAACGAGATCGGCACGGTGCAGGACATCGCCGAGATCGCCCGCCGTACACACCGAAAAGCCGAAGCGATGGGCCGCAATATCGTCGTCCACACCGATGCTGTTCAGGCAGCGGGTTGGTTAACGCTGGATGTGAACGAACTTGGCGTGGACATGATGAGTCTGTCTGCACACAAGTTCCACGGGCCGAAGGGGGTAGGTGTCCTGTACGTTCGCCGGGGAACTCCTTTTAACCCTTTGATTGTTGGCGGAGGGCAGGAGAGACAGCGTCGCTCTGGCACGGAGAACGTCCCCGGAATCGTTGGAGCCGCGGTAGCGCTTGAGCTTGCCGAGCAAGAGCGCGATGAGACGTATACGTCAGTTCTCCCTCTTCGAGAGATGTTGATTGAAGGAACCCTCGAACGGATTCCGGGAGCGAGGCTCAACGGGGATCGGACCCGGAGACTTCCCAATAATGTCAACTTCTCATTCGATGGCGTTGAGGGAGAGGCCGTCCTGCTAGGCCTGGATTTCGCAGGTATCTGCGCCTCAACGCAAAGTGCGTGTAGCTCTGCATCTATAGAGCCTTCGCACGTGCTGGTGGCGCTTGGGCTGGACGCTGACCTGGCGGTCGGTAGCCTGAGACTCACGCTTGGTAGGGACAATACCGAGGCGGAAGTCCGTGAGACGCTGGACGTTCTTCCGGGTGTTATCTCCCGATTGAGGGAAATGCCGACGATGGCGTCGTCTTCCTGATATCCAGTATCGTCGAGCCCGAATTTACGAAATTACGGGGCGAGATGAGGCCAAGTCTCGTCGTCTCGTCGTAAGCTGTATGACCGAAATCACCCGGACAGGGCACGCCGATGATCCCGGTGGATATATCCTTGTCCTCTGTGACCATCATTAACCGATAACCGCACTCAATTGAGAAGGATTTTATGGCCGAGGAGCGTATGGAAGCCCCGGCGAATATGGACTCGGATGGCTCCCCCAGGGGGGAGATCAATCCGGCCGATCGCGCTGCGTTCGAGGTAGCTGAGGTTGCTGCGCTTGCCTTTGTAGATGAGGACCGCACTCCTTACGGTGGTCCAATGGCGAAGCGAGAGCTTTCGTTCGAGGTCCTTGAGACCCAGCGTCTCGGGGCCGACGTTCGTGTGCGTATCGGTTACCGCCCGTCGAAAGGTTTCTCAGGGCGTGCTGGTGAGGAATGGATTCTGGTGGACGGTGATGGCGCGATTCGCACGCGTGAGCTGATCTCTCGGCCTAAAGAAAACCAGCCGTGGGTGTTGATCGCTCTCGCCACGCTCTCGGTTATCGCTGCGGTGGTTCTTGTTCCCGTTCTGATTTCCCGGTCTGACCCTTCAGGAGACCCTCTCTACAGAGCAGGCCGAACCCTCTGGATGCGCGCTTCTCAGCCCGACATCGTTGACGAGGTCCAGTACGGCGGTCTGACCCTGGACGGCAATGCCGTCAATTTCAGAATCGCGGGGCCTGCCAACGACTGGCAACTGGCCGTCATCCACGTTTCGCTCTTCAACCAGACCTCGCAGCAGGTATCTGTCACGATCGACGAGAACGCTGCGGTGCTGACGGACGTAGATGGCGAGGAGTACGCGCCAATTAACGTCGTGGAGCGCAGTCAGGGCATGTCCGGATCGATCGATTCTCAATATCGGTACCCTGACTTCATCGGGCTTTGGCGGAGCATCGTTATCCGTGGCGCTGAGTCCGTAGCAGGGATGCTTCTCTTCGAGGTTCCGCCTGACTTTGACGCGGATCGTTTCACCTGGAGAGCGTCCGACACGATTCAGGTTGGTTTTAACGACTAGTCGCTCCGTTTTCGGGATGGTTCCCTGAATCAAAGGGAATTGCCCGACGTGGCCGCTCTTGCGAACGCTCAGCGCGGATAGAATCAGCGCACGATGGCGCAGACCTCCTCGCGCGCTCCCGGCGCAGACAACAGCAACGGTGCGAAAAGCACCGGCAAGCGCCGCCTCTCTCCCGGTAGACGTCAGTACCTGGACATCAAGGCGGAGCACCCGGACGCGCTTCTGCTGGTCCGTATGGGCGACTTCTACGAGACGTTTGATGAAGACGCACAGGTCATGGCGGATGTACTGGACATCGCTCTAACCGCTCGTGATGTCGGCGGCGGCGCTCGGTCTCCACTGGCAGGGATTCCATACCACGCTCTGGAGTCGTATCTCGGTCGTCTGATCTCAGCCGGGTTGAAAGTTGCGATCTGTGAGCAGACCAGTGATCCGGCGGCCTCCAAAGGGATCGTAGATAGGGCCGTCGTCCGCCTGGTCACTCCCGGCACAGTTCTTGAGCCGGGGCTGCTGGACAACGGTCGGAACAACTATTTGGCGGCGGCAGTGGTGGATGGCGAACGGGCGGGCATTGCGTTCATCGATATCACGACAAGCGAGTTCGTTACTCGGGATCTTCCTGTTGAACAGCTAAGTGATGAGCTGGATGCGATAGCCCCTGCCGAAGTGATACTGGACGCCGCTGCGAATCAGGCGTTGGGCGAGGTTGATACCGGCGGATATGTGCGCCGCAAGATGGCCGATGGACGGTTGGATGCCGAGCTTGCCGGTGACAGGCTGCGCCGCCACTTCGGAACCACGACGCTGGAACCGTTCGGATGCGAGTCCAAGCCGCTGGCGGCGATGGCCGCTGCTGCTGTGCTTGAGTTTGTGCGAGAGACCCAGCTCGGCAGTCTCCCACAGGTCACCACACTTCGGACGATGTCGGAAACCGGGTTCATGGTCCTGGACAGGCGTGCGAGACGTGACCTCGAGATATTCGAGTCGCTTGCCGGTCGTGATGACGCGCCAACGTTGCTGGGTGTGTTGGATCACACACGATCACCGCTCGGAAAACGGTTGCTACGGGAGTGGGTGGCGCGACCGCTCATGGAGATGGACGATCTGACGGCAAGGCAAGACAGTGTGGCTTCGTGGCTGGCCGCGGCGGGCCCACGTGGTTCCGCGCGTGATCTGCTGGACAAGGTGCCGGATCTCGAACGGCTAACTAACCGTGTGCGTGCCTTCTCAGCCAGTCCTCGCGATCTATCGGCGTTGGGACGGGGCTTGGCCCAGTTACCGGGGTTAATGGCGACAGCGGAACTTGCGGGGGTTGAGACGGGGATCACGTTGGTCGAAGACGCACGCGTACTGATCGAGGCTGCGATAGCTGATGAACCGCCTATATCGGTAGGTGGTGGCGATGCCATTCGAGCTGGATTTGACGAAGAACTGGACGAGCTCAAGAAACTCTCGGGAGAGGCGCAGTCGTACATCGCCGGTTTGGAATCGACGGCGCGTGAGGACACCGGGATCAAAAGCCTGAAGGTCGGGTACAACAAGGTCTTCGGCTACTACATCGAGGTCTCCCGCTCGAACCTGGACGCCGTCCCGGAGGCCTGGGATAGGCGCCAGTCACTCGTGGGCGGTGAGCGATTCATCACGCCAGAGCTGAAGGAGTATGAGGCGCGGGTACTCACGGCACGAGATCAGATATCGGAAGTAGAGAGATCGGTATTCCGACGGGTGTGCGGTGAGGTTGGATCGTACGCAGAGCGGATCATGGCGGCGGCAAGGGCGGTGGCGGAACTCGACGTACTGTGCTCGCTTGCACAGGCGGCGTCCGACAACGGTTGGGTGCGGCCCGAACTGGACGATGGCGACGCACTGGATATCAAGGCCGGGCGGCATCCAGTAGTTGAGTCGGCACTTGGGCCGGGGCGATTTGTACCCAACGACATACGGTTGTCTTCGGGCGCGGAGCAGGTCGCCATCATCACCGGTCCGAATATGGCCGGTAAATCGACCTACATCCGGCAGGTCGCTGTCCTGGTACTTATGGCACAGGTCGGTAGTTTCATCCCCGCTGAATCGGCACGTGTCGGGCTGGTGGATCGGATATTCACGCGTTCCGGGCTCGCCGACGATATCGCAGGTGGGCAGTCGACCTTCATGGTCGAGATGGTCGAGACCGCAGCGATCCTCCACCAGGCGAGCAAACGTTCTTTGATAGTGCTGGACGAGATCGGACGAGGGACAAGCACTTACGACGGGATGTCTATAGCACGGGCGGTGGCTGAACACATCCACAACAGTCCGCGGCTGGGCTGTAAGACGTTGTTCGCGACGCACTATCACGAGATGACGGCGTTGGCGGATATGCTTCCAAGGGCCGTGAACTACCAGGTTGCGGTGTCTGAGGAGGATGGCGATGTGGTGTTCCTCCACCGCATCGTTCCGGGTGGTGCAGACCGTAGTTACGGCGTGCACGTTGGCCGGTTGGCCGGATTGCCGCCTGCGGTCATCGCAAGGGCCTGGGATTTGCTGGCGGAATTGGAGTCGAACGGTCGGCTGGATTCAGGAAGCGTAGGGGCCTCAGCCGCGGTTCAATTGTCTCTTATGTCCATGATGGCTGGGCCGTCGGCGGTTGAGGCAGAGCTATTGGATATCGACATAGCGAATCTGACGCCGCTACAGGCGATTAACGAGCTGTACAGATTGCAGGCGTTGTCGGGCGATGATGAGGGGGCCTCCTCGTAATGGAGGACCGGGCTTTTGATCCATGGATAGGAGTGACTTGAGAGTCGAAACACTGGTCGTTGGACCGCTTCAAACGAATGCATATGTGTTGCTTGATGAGCCAAGTGGGGAAGCTGCTGTAGTTGACCCGGGAGCGGCTGGGCTGCGCATTTCTGACGCTTTAGGCGCGGCCGGTGCGACGCTCAAATACATCCTGACGACGCACGGCCACGCAGATCACACGGGCGGGGCGTTTGATCTGCACCGGAAGTCCGGCGGCGAATACGTGGTGGGAGAGGGTGACCGCGGCCAGATAGAGGAGCCGTCGTCTTCCCTTGCGGCGATGATTCCGGGTTTTGCCAATCCTCCTGCGATTGATCGACCTGTTACAGGGGGCGAGATCCTGGATCTGGGCGAGTCACGGGTTATCGTGATTGCCACACCGGGTCACACACCGGGTAGCGTTTGCTACATGGCGGGACAGGCGCTTTTCACGGGGGACACGCTGTTCCAGAACAGCATCGGCCGGTACGATCTGCCGGGCGGCGACGGTGACCAGGAGCTCCAAAGTATCCGGGACAACCTGCTCACGCTCCCTGACCAGATGCTCGTATACCCGGGCCACGGCCCATCATCGACGATAGGTGAAGAGAGGGCGAACAACCCGTTCCTACAGGGGCTTTAAGGCTTCAAATACCCGTCAAACCAGGCAAGCATTCGGTCTCCGTACTCTTGCCGTAGAACCGGGTGCCCGGAGCGTTTTGATAGGTGGGAGAAGTCTGGGAATCGGACGAACTCTATCGTCTTGCCGAGGCGTTTCAGCGACACGTAGTACTGCTCACTCTGCTCCATCGGTACCCGTACATCAGACTCTCCATGAATGATCAACAGGGGAGTGTCCACGTCTTTTACGTAGCTGATCGGTGACCTGAACAGGAATGTTTCGAGTTCGTCCATTCTGCGGCCGCCTATCTGACGCTCGCCGAAAGACACGCCAATGTCGGACGTTCCGTAGAAGCTGCTCAGGTTGGTGACAGGCGCACCCGCCATAGCCGCCTTGAAGCGGTTGTCATGGCCGATGATCCAGGTGGTCATGAATCCGCCATAGGAGTATCCGTGGAGGCCCATGCGGTCGGAATCGATGTAGGGGTGTGACGCCATTTCATCGACCGCCGCCATGATGTCGGCGAAGTCCTCGCCACCCCAGTCGCCGAACACCGCCGTCATGAAGTCCATGCCGTAGGTGGACGATCCGCGCGGATTCACTGCCAGCACGACGTAACCGTTGGTCGCCATCAGATGGTGATCCGGCGTGAATGCGTCCAGGAATGCACCGTTTGGGCCACCGTGAATCTCAAGTATCAGCGGGTACTTCTGTGCCGGATCGAAATCTGGCGGCAGCATCACGCGGGACTCGATCCCTAATCCGGCCCGTTCTAGCGTGAATTTTTCCATGGCAGCCGGGGGATGAGTTGCGAAGAATTCCTTGTTGTCATCTGTCACCGTCTTCCAGTTTTCTCCATCCAGAAGGACGACTCTGGCGGGCGAATCAGGTGTGCCAAGTACGGCGACTGCGTTGCTGGAGCTATGGGAGATGGACGCCAGCGTGCCTTCGGCGGAGGCGATGGTGGACACAGCGCCGCCAGTGGAGGACACCCCGTACAGGGCCGTCTGTCCTTTGAATGTCGCAAGAAATCGAATCTGACCGTCATCGCTCCAGTTCAGTTCGATGGCTCGGAACGTGGGAGGCGACAGGCTGTCCGGCGCGGCGTCTTCATCGGTGAGAAACTCGGGTTTTTTGTCAGGTCCAAGCAGTGCGACGACACCCTGGTACGACTGCGCGCCGACGTATGCACCATCCAGCTCGGTTACCACGGCGCACAGGCGAGATGAGTCGGGTGACCAACCGAGTCCGCTTACGGAACCGAGATCGCCTGACCAACACTGCGATTCGCCGCCGTCAGCTGAGACGACGTAAGCCTCTGATCGCCAGCGGGTGTCGTGGTCGGGGCGGCGTCCTGATACGAAAGCTATGCGCGATCCGTCGGGCGACCAGACCGGCGCCATGTCGTCCCAGGCACCGTCAGTGATCTGCTTTTCGTCGCTGCCGTCGACGCCGATGGTAAACAGGTGACGGTACTTCTCTCCGCGCCAACCGACGGAGTCGTATGTGTATCGGATGCGGTGGACGGAGCGGGAATGGGGGATGGTGTCGTCGTAGTCGGAGGAGCCGGGACCTGGCTCTTCGGGGTCGGGTACGTCGGCCGAGACTACAAGTCGGGATGAATTCGGGGACCACGC
>JABIGL010000152.1 GCA_018650185.1 Chloroflexota bacterium | reverse complement strand
CGTAACGACGCGCAAGTTGGACCGAGGAGTCCAGCGCTTCATCGGTTATCCGCACGTTGTGGTGTTCCTCGTACCGAGGTCGTAGCGACTTCAACATCTCTACGGCTATCTCGGTTTCCGGTTCCTCAACGAGCACCGGCGAGAAACGACGCTCCAACGCTTTGTCTGATTCGATGTACTTCCGGTACTCGTCTGGTGTGGTTGCCCCAACGGTCTGAAGCTCCCCACGTGCAAGTGCGGGCTTCATGAGGTTAGAGGCGTCAATAGCGCCGTCAGCGCCACCCGCCCCGACCACCATGTGGATCTCGTCGATAAAGAGGATCGCCTCGCCCTCGGATTGGCGTACCTCGTCCATTACGGCCTTCAAACGCTCTTCAAACTCACCGCGGAACTTGGATCCGGCGATGAGCGAGCCCATATCCAGTGCGACAAGCCGGCGGTTCTTAAGCGATTCCGGAACGTCTCCGCTGGCGATCAGGTTCGCAAGTCCCTCAGCGATAGCCGTCTTGCCGACGCCCGCGTCTCCAATAAGTACGGGGTTGTTCTTTGTTCGACGCGTAAGCGTCTGCATCACACGCCGGATCTCGGTCTCACGACCAACGACCGGGTCTAGCCGGCCATCCCTGGCCAGCTGAGTGAGATCTGTGCCGTACTGCTCTAACGCCTGGTATCGCTGCTCTGCGCTTTCAGAGGTCACGCGGTTGCGGCCGCGTATTTCCTGGAGGGCCTGGTAGATCTTTTCCTTCGTGAGGTTGACCTCTTCGAAGATGCGCGAACTGTCCCCGGAAGTGTCCTCCGCTATGGCCAGCAGCAAGTGTTCCGCACTGATGAACTTGTCACGTAGCCGCTCAGCCTCTGCGCGCGCGTTGTCCAACACCTGCTGAAGGCGAGGCGTGGCATAGATGGTCTGTGCAACAACACCGAGCCGGGGGCTTTGTCGGAGCGCCGTCTCGACCCTGTCGGCCAGTAGATCGGGGTCAACGTGCGCCTGCGACAGGATGCGCGCCGGTAGTCCCTGCGGCAACTGAAGCAGAGCGAGCAGGACGTGCTCGACGTCCCATTGCGAGTGTCGGTACTCGCGCAACAGGTTTTGCGATGTGGCGATAGCCTCACGTGCCTGTTCTGTGAAATCAGATTCTTTGAAAACCATCTTGGGGAGCCTCTTTTCTCGCCTGTGCAGCCATTCCATCAGGTCTGCGTCGGCAGTTCGGTCGTCTGTCTCGGGCCTTAGCCCTGTTCCGGTTCTGGGAGCGAACGCCTGTCCGTTGCGGCCCTTCGGCGCACAAGCTCCATCGTTAATTCGTTTACTCGCGCTTCCAGCTCAGTTACCCGATCTGAAAGCTTCGTCATGATCTCTACGCCCGCCATGTTCAATCCAAGCTCGTCGATCCAGGTTTTAATCTGGATCAATCGGTGGATGTCCCGGTTCGAATAGAGCCGGATGTTGCTGTCCGTGCGATGTGGTTCGATCAGCCCCGCCCGTTCATACGTCCTTATCGTTTGCGGGTGAAGCTGGACGTGCCGGGCCACGATAGAGATGGTGAAGACCGGCTCGAACTCGGTGAAGTTCATACCTCACCCCCTTCGTCTTCTGTTGATCCGGCTTCTTCCGGATCTGTGTTCTGAAGATCGCGAAGCTGCTCCAGGAGTAGCTTCTCTTCTTCTTTCAACTCGCCGGGAACGGATATCACCATCCTGGCCACGAGATCACCGGCACCTGTAGTACCACGCCCGTGCCGTGGCATGCCTTTACCGGTCATCCGGAAACTGCGTCCCGCCTTTGTACCCGACGGGACCTTGAGCGCAATCTTGCCGGTCATGGTCGGTACCTCAACTTCACCGCCGAGCAGTGCGTCGAGGTAGGACACCGATACATCCGTTATCAGATCGTCGTCCTTGCGCGTGAAAACGCGGTGACGACGGACATCAACGTCGATGGTCAGATCAGTCATACCGTCCGGGCGAACCCGAATTCGATCTCCGGCCGCCGTCCCTTTGGGAATAGTTACTTCGAGCGTACGCGGCATCGAGCTCATACCCGAGCCGCCGCATTCACCGCAGAGCACTGTTCCATCGATACCGGTTCCTGTGCATTCACGACACTCAGACGCGCCCTGAATGGTGATCGCTCGTT
The DNA here is from genome assembly GCA_018650185.1 of Chloroflexota bacterium. GTDB lineage: Bacteria > Chloroflexota > Dehalococcoidia > Lucifugimonadales > Lucifugimonadaceae. The sequence continues at coordinate 7,409 of JABIGL010000152.1, read as the reverse complement.
TCGAGCCCTGGAACGCCTCTTCAAGGGTTATCTGGACGTTGGTTCTAAGTGACTGTTGTTGTGAACGACCAAAAGCGTTTCCACGGCCCGATCCACCAAACAGATCCCCAAGGTCTATCCCGCCAAAGTCGCGATCGCCACCAGAGAAATGAAATCCCCCACTCCGACCGCCCCCGCCGTTGGCGCGCATCTGTTCCGCGTGCTTCCAGTTGTCACCGAACTGGTCATAGTCACGGCGCGTCTTCGAATCAGAGAGGACTTGGTACGCCTCATTGACCCGCTTAAAGCGGTCTTCCGCGCCGTCATCACTCGGATTCACGTCCGGGTGGTACTTGCGTGCAAGACGCCTGTAAGCGGACTTGATCTCTTTTTCGTCGGCGTTTTTTGGGACGCCGAGTTCTGTGTAGTAGTTCTGTGGCATAGCGAAACTTGTTTGAATCATAGCTAAAGCACTCTTATACGTCAATAGTCTTTAGTCTTAATGGATCAACTACTTGATATATATACGCTCAAGGTTCTATACTGACCGCATATGAGGCGACTAACAGAGTCACCCCAAGAACCCAGTCATCAATGAGGACCTAGAAATGACTCTCCAGACCTGGCACCCGTTCGCCGGACTACGCAGGCAGAACGGCTACAACAACACATTCGGATTCCCATTTACCGGTTTTGACACCGGCGCTGGCACCGAATACAGCACCGCAGTCGGCTCCTGGCGAATTCCGCTGGATGTCGTCAACAACGCCGGTGATCTAGTCATCAGCGCGTCCGTACCCGGCGTCGACCCGGCCAACATCAAGGTCAATATCGAAAAGGGCGTACTCACCATTCAGGCCGAGAACCCGGTCGTCGAAACAGAGGACAACGTCGAGTACGCGGAGACCGAGTACCTGCGTCGTGAGCGAAGGACTGGATCCTTCTCACGGGCTATCAAACTTCCCGACGCCGTGGATCAGGAGAATGTGACCTCTGAGTACTCCAACGGGGTACTGACCATCACCCTCCCCAGGTCGGAGGCCACAAGGGCTCGAGAGATCGCAGTGAAAGTGGCCTAACCGGTCAGATCAACCGATCAAGAAGCCCCCCGGGACGTATCCCGAGGGGCTTCTTTTTTTATTTCTGTCGCGCTGGGAAGCGCGACACTTGGACGTTCACGGATAGTCCCGTTAACGGTCGTACCAGTCGTGTACACCGTTGGTACCCTTAGCCAGTCCTCATCCCAACCAGATCTAGCGCCCACATTCGATGCCCGAATCTTCAACTTCGCAATCAAGCCGCGACCGGTCGGCGACCGACCTTCCGTCCGTGTTCGCTCGCTACCAGTCCGCGGTCGGCAATGCACTGCGTACCGAGCTGGACGGCCGCTCACTTCCTATATATGACACCCTGCGGTATTACATGGGCTGGGCGGAATCGAACGGCACGCAAATCCACGGCCCGGAGGGCAAACGTCTGAGGCCGACACTATGCCTGCTGGCCTGCGAGGCCGTGGGCGGCAACCCGGAAGATGCACTTCCTGTCGCTGTGGCGATCGAACTGGTACACAACTTCTCGCTCATCCACGACGACATCGAAGACGGAGACCGAACACGCCACCATCGCCCTACCCTGTGGGTGATTTGGGGAGAACCGACCGCAATAGTCGCCGGGAACAATCTGTTGGCAGTCGGCGACATCGCAACACAGCGATTGCAGGAAGCCGGTGCCCAGACCGCCGTGGCCGTCGGTCATATCCTTACCGAACGCTACCTATCCATGATGGAAGGCCAGTACCTGGATATTTCCTACGAAGGCCGCACCGATGTAACGGTGGACGATTACCTGGCCATGATCGAACGGAAGACCGGCGCACTGATAGAAGGGTCACTTGAACTTGGCGCGCTTGTTGGTGCAGGTGGATCCGGAGAAGTCGTGGACGGACTTCGGGCCGTCGGGGACGATTTCGGTCGTATCTTCCAGATCAGGGATGACGTTCTCGGGATCTGGGGCGGACCAGCACTCGGCAAACCAATTGGCGCGGACATCACCCGCAAAAAAAACTCATTGCCCGTCGTCCACGTCCTTGAACAGGCGCATGGCGCGGAACGGTCAGAACTCCAACGCATCTACTCCGAAGATGAAATTAGCCCGGCGAACGTGGAGCGAGTCCTTGATGTGATGGACGGCATCGGTACCCAGCGCTGGTGCCAGGAGCAGGCAGAGGCAAGGTGGGTTCGAGCGCGTGAGCGGTTGAACTCGCTGAAATTAAGTGCCGACGCCTCCCGCGAATTACTTGAACTTGGCGAATTCCTGCTAGTCAGGGAAGCCTGATGACCCTTGCGCTGGTCGCCGCACGTAGGGAGGAACTGGCCGCTGTACTGCGCATCGGCGCATGGCGCCCGTGGAGGCGGAAGAGCGAAAGCGCCTGGCGGCAAAGACGAGCGCCGGAGGGTGCGCTTGCATATCAGAGGCGTGATCACGAAGTCTCGGCGATCCTCACAGGCGCGGGCCGGGCGCAGACGGAACGAGCGATGTCCTGGTTGTTGGAGACTGAAAAGCCTGACTCGATTCTTTCTCTGGGCTTTGCCGGTGCGTGTTCACCGAACCTTGACGTCGGCGATCTCGTGCTCGCCACCAAACTCCACCACCTGGAGGGAAGCCCTTTCGACTGGGATCCTGCATCCCTGAATCCAGCCAAAACTGATTCGGAACCGCCGGGCGCTATCAGGGAGCTAGTGGCCGACAGTGATTTGCTAGAGAAAGCCAGGACCGCTGTCGAAATGAACGGGATCGACTTCATGCCTGCCCCGACCCTTACCGTCGACTCGTTGGTGCGAACTGCTGGTCTGTCTGCCTGGCTTGGAGATACCTACGGCGTATCAGCCGTGGATCGAGAAAGCTACTGGGTCGCGGCGGCAGCGGCTGACGCCGGCGTGCCGTGCCTGAATGTTCGTTCTATCGCGTACGGGGTAAACGAAACCCTTCCGGAACTGGCGACGAGACTTCCCGACACTCCTTCCGGCGGGAGATTTGGGCCTGTGTTCCGACACAGCGTGGTGCATCCCAGGGAAGTATGGCGGTATACGAGAGCACTGCGGACAGCTCGAAACGCGGTAGCAACATTAACCGGGGTTTTGACCAGCGAAGGGACGCTCAGCGGAATCACCTGATCAGATCACCACTGACTTAACCCGGGGAATCGGCTAAATTAGGTAGCGCGAATTTAGCCATGTGGCTTTCCCGCCCTGCGCCGGTGCCGGGCAACGAAAACAAATCTGTTTTGCCCGAAAGGTCACGTATTGAGGGCGTTCACAAAGTGCCTCGACGTGAAAACAACCCGAGCACCTGAGTTCATCGACATCACTGATCGCGTGATTGAGGCGGTGGGCGAATCTGAAGTTGACGCCGGAATCGCTGTCGTTTTTTCGCGCCACACCACGGCGGCGATCAAGATTAACGAAAACGAACCGCTACTCATCAAGGACATGGAACACTTTCTTGGTACGGTCGCACCCCAGGACGCGTACTACGGTCACAACGATTTCGCTATCCGCACCGTTCACATGCACGAAGATGAATGTCCAAACGGCCACGCCCACTGCCAGCACCTGACCCTGGGCAGCAGCGAAATGATCCCGATCATCGATGGAGAGCTGGCATTCGGAAAATGGCAGCGTGTATTCCTGGTGGAGTTGGATCTCCCAAAACAACGCGAGGTAGTCGTCCAGATAATGGGCGAGTAGACCCCGGGGCGGCGTGAGCTATAAATGTCCTACTCAGAGGAACGTGACCAGCTAGTTACGGCCGTCCAGGAAATGGACCGGCTCGGTCTCGTTTCAGGGACCAGCGGCAACGCAAGCGTCCGACTTGATACAACGGGCATCCCAGACGCGTTCCTCGTCACGCCGGCCGCACTGCCCTACCCGGGGATGACCCCGGACCAACTCGTACCGGTCAACGACGATCTCGAACCGATAGAGGGTGGCGGCACCCCGTCTTCAGAATCGTTGTTGCATCTCGCCATATACCGGGCACGCAAGGATGTGGGCGCGGTGATGCACACACACTCCGTGTTCGCGACCGCCCTTGGCGTGGCGGGTCGTCCACTCCCACCGATCGTGGATGAACTCACCGTTTACGTTGGGGGGCAGGTGGAGGTGGCGGAGTACGGATTCCCCGGATCGGAGGAGCTAGCGCAAGCGGGTGTGGATGCGCTTGGCGACCGTCGCGCCGTGTTGATACCGCATCACGGCATGTTCGCTGTCGCTGACACGGTGGCCGAGGCCTTGCGAGTCTGTGCCCTGGTTGAGCGTGTCGCACAGGTGTTCGTCCACGCCGAGGCAATCGGTGGAGCCAAAGAGATTCCCGCTGAGTCGTTTGAAGCTGAGCGTTTGATGTACCTGGCTCGAACCGAACCGAGCGATTAGAGGTCCTCGTCATATCTGCTATTAACGTCGTGATCGATACCGACCCCGGGGTAGATGACTTTCTGGCGATTGCGCTCGCGCTGAACTCCCCTGAGATACATATCGAAGCGTTCACCACCACGGGCGGCAACGCGGCGCTACGTCACACAAACTCCAACATGCTGCGTATTCTCGAAGCGTTGAACGCAACCCGGATACCCGTCTATCGCGGTGCGCAACGTCCACTTGTCGGTAAATTTGGAGACGCAGAAGACATCCACGGTACGGGCGGACTGCCAATCCGCTTACCGGCACCGAAGTTGCGGCCGCGTTCTGAACCAGCGGTCCGGTACCTTGTGCAACGTCTCAAGGATGGACCGCCTGTCACACTGGTCGCCCTCGGCCCTCCCACCAACATCGCCCGACTGTTTCGCGACCACCCGGAGACGAGGGCATCTGTCGAACGCCTCGTGATTATGGGAGGAGCGCTGGACGTTCCAGGAAATGTGACGCCGTACGCCGAGTTCAACGTTTGGTCTGATCCGGAGGCGACAGAACTGGTGTTTGGAAGCGGGGTTCCGGTGACGATGGTCGGTAGCGACGTGTGCAACCTCGTCCGGGTCTACGATGAAACAACGCCTGACGCAGTGAACCCTTCCATAAGACGGCTCACTGAGGCCCAGTACGCCGCACGTCCCGGCCGTCGCATAACTCTGTACGACCCGTTGACCGTAATGTCGGTCATCCGACCGGATCTTGTGACGTTGGAAAAACTTCCGATCTCGGTAGACGTTTCCGATGGACCGGAGCGGGGACGTACAACCCAGAAAGTAAACGGCAACGTGATAGATGTCGCCACAGGTGTAGACGTCGGTGCCGCATTGGATCTATTCATTGAACGCACCATAAACGGCCGGTTTAATTCGTGAGTTAACGACCCTCAACAGCCACCATTACGAGGACCGCGGACCGCTCCCCCGAGCGAATTCTGGAGGCCACGTGAATTCGCTGAGGTGGGAACTCGGAAAATTCAGGCTGTATTTAGTCTAAGTAGCGGTAAAATGAAATATCTGTGGCCGTTTCAGGCACCCATAACGACACTCCATTGAGTACAACGCCATCGCACCGGACGGGAGAATCAATGACCACGCGCACCATGGAGACGGTTGACCGCGAGATCTGCAACGTCATCCAGTCTGATTTCCCCCTCGTAGATCGGCCGTTTCTCAAGATTGCAGAAGGCCTTGGTATCACTGAAGACGAGGTCATGGAGCGCATCATCGAGCTGAAGCGCAGGAATGTCGTCCGCCAGATCGGCGCTATATTCGACACCCGCAGACTCGGCTACAAGACAACTCTTGTCGCCATGCGCATCCCGGAAGACAACCTGGATGCCGCTGCACAGATCGTGAACAAGCACCCCGGAGTGAGCCACAACTACGCCCGGAACGGTCGTTTCAACCTCTGGTTCACCCTCGCAGTCTCGCCATTTGAGGACCTCGACGAGACACTGGAAAAGATGGCGAAGGACACCGACGCTGAGGCGACTCGGAAGATGCCTACGATCAGGTTCTTCAAGATCGGCGTCAACTTTGACATGGTGAAGCAGGAGTCCGACGCCACCAACTATTTCAAGCCGGACGAACCGGTCGAAGCCAAAAAGGATGCCCCGAAGGTCGACGAGGACTGGAACACGGCACAGGCTCTTACCGACTTCGATATTGCATTTGTCCGTGAATTGCAGGAAGACCTTCCCATAACCGCCGAGCCATTTAAAGATATCTGCGGCGAACTTGGGCTGGACATGGCAGGACTCGTCGCCCACGCAGATGACATGGTGGGTCGAAAACTGATGCGTCGGTTCTCCGCAGTGCTCCACCACCGCCGTGCCGGATTTGCCGCCAACGCGATGGGCGTATGGAACGTTCCCGAAGAGCGTTCTGAAGAAGTCGGCAACATCATGGCGCAATCACGCTCAGTGACCCACTGTTACGAGCGCCCACGCTTCCCTGACTGGAAGTACTCCCACTTCACCATGCTCCACGCCACATCCCAGGAAGGGTGCGAGGAGCTGGCAAAAGAGATATCTGACGCCACTGGAATAACCGACTACCAACTTTTGTACTCATCACGTGAGTACAAGAAAACTCGTGTCCGTTACTTCGTAGACGAGTAAGCAAAGACCAAATATCTTCAGGCGATCTTCCATCAATCCGGGACACAGGTTGGCAATTCCTGAGGTGATTCTGGATTCAGATCGGTCGCTCCGCGCAATCCCTCAAAGGAGAACTCAGTGCCCGCGTACTACCCGATATTCGTAGATATCCGTGACCGCAAATGCCTTGTATTCGGTGGCGACCATGAAGGCGAACGCAAGGTCCGATACCTCCTGGATTGCGGAGGTGAGGTAACGCTTTTCAGCCCGGACAACGACACATTGCCCGGTCTTGTTGAACTCGCTTCAGAGGGCAAAATCACCTGGGAGCACCGTAAGTACGAAGCCGGTGATATCGAAGGCGCGTGGATCGTGATCGTGGCCGACACCTCGTCGCAACAGACCAACGAAGCTATCGAAACCGAATCCAAAGAACGTAACGTTCTCTGCAACGTCATGGACGTTACGCCGCTTTGTAACTTCATCGCACCCGCCATCATCCACCGCCAGGACGTAACGGTGGCCGTATCCACAGCCGGTTCCAGCCCCGCACTGGCTCGACGCCTGCGCGAACGGATGACCGACCACGAATACTGCCAGTGCCTACGCTGGGCGGACATGGGTCCGATGCTCGCAGACGTACGTGTTGAAGTCCGCGGTCGGAAGCTCCCTGTAACACCGGACGACTGGGCAGAGTCGATCACCAACAAGATGCTGGAACAGTTTGAGTCCGGTGATGTTGATGGCGCACGAGCTATGCTGGTTTCTGCACTTGAAGAGCGCGCCGCAACCTAAGCGGTATTCCCCGGGAATTCAGTACCGATCGGCAGTCCCGTGACAAGCTCGACAGATTCATCAGATGACCG
>JABIGL010000094.1 GCA_018650185.1 Chloroflexota bacterium | reverse complement strand
GTGCGAAATCTACCGACCTAGCCAGGCGAATCCATACCCTCGTACCCCCGAGCCTGAATAAGGCACAGTTGCAACCTTTGTCGGGTCGGTTACGTTGACGGTCAACAGAGACGGGTGGATGTGCCAGAATGTGTGAAAGGCTATCTGTTCGCTGTCTGGAGACCACTCGACATTCTCCTCAGGTCCCGGATACCAGGGAGAGATGTGCCTCGGTTCCTGCCCGTCCTTGTTGCTCACCCATATTTCGACGTTCCCGTCCCCGTCCGAGTCAGCGATGAACAAGAACAGTTCCCCGTCGGGTGACCATTTGGGACCTCCGCATGATTCAGGCTCATTCAATTTTCCCGCATCAAAAGGACAGGCCGCGATCTGTGAGAACTCACCGGTATGTATGTCGATTTCCCAGACACCACGCTTACATTCGACATTCGGCTTACCCGAAACGGTGATCGCGTTTCCATCGGGTGACCAGATGGCGTCCGCGATGACGGATCCATCCCAATTATCGCAGTCAAAAAAGCGGTTGATTGGGTGAGTTTGTCTGGTTTCGAAGTGGTCCGAATTCTGTGACGGATCAACGGTCCAAATCCCATTGCAGGCAGCCTGTTCGTCACGTGTGGTGTCCTCTGGGAGAGTAACTCCAGATTTTGCTGAACACGCTTGGCGTATCAGAATGGAAGACCCGTCAGGGGACCAAGAGTGCCCGGCGATTATGGCAGCATCGTTCTCTGAGCCATGTAAGACATGGGAACTCAACGATTCCAAGTCGGTAATAACTAGGTATCCACCGTCCTGGCATCTTTTCCTAATCAAATCGGTCGTGCCAAGGGCTTCCTGGTATCGTGCCCCCTGCCAGCAAGGTTCGATGTAACTCAACTTCGAACCATCTGGGGAGAAACTGGTCTGGAACGTGTCCGAAGAGAACATTGGATTTGATATAAAGCCTCCACCGAGACGTTCTATTGAGATTTGCTCCCCAAAATCGGCCACCACACGTGTAGAACCTGTGCTGATATCGGTAAGCACAATTTGCCAAATCTTTGGTTCGCACTCCTCTTTACTGCTCGGAGGGACAGGCAGAGGCGGTTGATCTGGCAATAATTGGGGCAGTTCATACCCGATAAACGTTTCACACCAATGTTCGTTTGTCCTGTAGATCAAGACCTCGGTGCTTTCGGGTCGCGAACCCAATACCAACTCATTGACGAGGTCGGTCTGGGTGAGATTACAAGCGTGGTGCGCATCCCACCCGCTTTCCATATCCGGACCTACCGCATATGTCTTGATCTCGACTCTGGTATCGGCATTGGGATCACTCCCTGGGACTAGGGTGATCGGGTTGCCTTGACTGTCTTCTAGTGACAAGTCGGCTTCTGCGATAGGAATGACCCACACTTCGTTCAGTCCGTTCCCCCAATTCTGACTCCAGCGGTTAACCGCTACCGCCGGTCCGGAACGGGGGGGGCAGTTTGGAATGGTTTCGATATCAGGCCCGCTCGCTTGGGTTGAACGCTCATCGGATGCACCGTTCGTGGGGGCCACTGTGGGATTGGTCTGAACAGATGGAGTGTTTTCAACTCGGGACGGTGCGGAACTTGGTCCGGAAGTTTCAGATGACGATGTGCAACCGATCATCATCCACACCGCCAGACCCACAATTAACACGAGAAATTCTGAAGAGGGCTTCGCCTGAACAAATCTGGCAAGTTGTTTCATAGTGTTTCCCATTTCAGGCAAGTGGGCTGTACAGCCTGTCTGCGTTCCAACAAATTCAGTGGAGCCGATCTGACCTGCCCCCTAGCGCGGTACCAGGGATTATTTTAACCCTCCCGCGTGTCGATCGGATGATCCCTGGACGCGAAACGACCCCTCCGGAGTGCGAAGAGGCCGTTTCTAATTCCGGTTGCTGTCAAATCTGCTGTCAAACCCAGGATTCTGGAGATTGACTGCACGATGCCAACACGTTTAAGTGCTGCTGGTCGGGGAGCCGGGATTCGAACCCGGGGCCTCTTCGTCCCGAACGAAGCGCGCTACCAAGCTGCGCCACTCCCCGAAAAAAGCACGAAGACTGATTATACGGCCCGATCATCCGCGATTTCGCTATCGATCAACCGATTTTCAGCACATCGGCGCGATAGAACTCGGAACCGCCAGTAATCGCCCGACCAGAGCAGCGCCCTCTAGAGCACCACCGGCGGAACGATCGACTCTGGCTCCTCGCCCCGTGCCACACGTGAAACGTTAGCCGCAGCGAACGCCATCGTGACCTCGGTTGACTCGACGGCGCGCGTCGCCAGGTGCGGCGTCATCACAACGTTCTCCAGATCAAACAACGGATTGTCCATCTCGATAGGCTCGATCTCATACACATCGAGACCAGCCCCGTACAACTCGTTCGCCTTCAGCGCAGCAACCAGCGCATCCTCATCTACAACCGGCCCGCGGCAGGAGTTGATCAGGATGGCGGACTCTTTCATCGCTTTGAACTGATCCGTCGACATCAAGTGCTTCGTTGTCGGCTCAAGCGGTGTGTGCAGCGTTATCACGTCAGACATAGCAACAAGCTCGTCCATCGTCACTCGCTCCACCTCAAGTTCGTCCTCGTATTCCTTATCGAACTCAATCACGTCGTAGTAAACGACCTTGCACTCCCAGCCCTGCAGGCGGCGTGCGACACGTGATCCGATCCGACCCAGGCCAACGATCCCGACCGTCTTGTCGGAGAGATCGTGTGCCTCTTCCCTGTGCTTACCCACGTTCTGTGACCACAGACCTGCTGCGGTGTCACGGATCTGCTCATCCAACCGCCGGTACACGGCGATCATCAGCCAGATAGCGTGTTCCGCAACCGCCACGGCGTTCCCGCCGCCGTTATTCGCGACGCCGACACCGACCTCGTGAAGTCCGGGCTTGTCCACGTAGTCGGTTCCGGCGGACATCGTCTGCACCAGCTTCACGGTGGGTACCTGCTTCAAAACGTCCACAGACAACTTTGCGCCGTAGCCGTGGAGGATCGCAACGGCGCCCTCAAGCTGCGACACAAGATCGGCCTCAGGCTGCTCAGAGTTCACCCAAACGACCTCGGCATCGGGACCGACTTCCGCCACGAGTCGCTGGAACTCGGCTAGCTGCGTCTTCGTACGTTCGTTATCGGCGCTAACCAGCGCAACCTTGTTCGGAGACATTCCGGTCCTGTTCCCGGCCACAAGAGGCCGTCGCTAATGACATGTCTGGCGGTCGCACCTCGCTATGCGAAGCCGAACCGAGGCGGATTATACTTAGTCGTTGCCCTCGCGTAGGCGTGGGCTTTCTTTTTGTCACCCCATTCTGGGCATTTTGGCCGTATCCGCCAGTGTCTGAAACCCGATCTTCCATAACGAACCGACGGATATCGAGAGAGCGGCCCCAGAGAACTACATGACCAACCTGAATAATCATCCTGAGAGCGTGTCCGTGCGCGTACCCGCGACGGCGGCAAATCTCGGACCCGGGTTTGACTCGATCGGCATGGCCGTCGATCTCTGGAGCGAACTCACGGTCACGCGCGGCCCGTTTGAGGTAACCATCGAAGGCGATGGCGCAGACGTTCTGCCGACCGACGAGGGCAACCTTGTCGTCGCCGGTGCCAGGGCCGCATACAATGCGCGTGGCGCAGAGTTCCCGAACCTCAAGTTCCACTGCGTTAATGAAATCCCGTTCGCACGGGGCCTCGGCAGTAGCTCCGCGGCAATTGTCAGCGGCATCGTGGCCGGCTTTGCACTTCAGGGCGACGGTACCGACCCGCACGAGGCGTTGCTGTTGGCGGCCGAGATAGAGGGCCACCCGGACAATGTCGCCCCAGCCATATTCGGTGGCTGCCAGATCGGCGTGAATGCCGGTGACGACTGGATCACGTCCACGATCCCGGTTCCGGAAGATCTTCACGCCGTAATCCTCATCCCGGATTTCGTTGGAGAGACCTCGGAGGCACGAGGCGTCCTCGATAGCGAAGTCAGCCGAGCCGACGCCGTGTTTAACATCGGCCGATCCGCACTCCTGGCAAACGCACTGGCGACAGGCCAGATGGATCTTCTCAGGTACGCCACCGAAGACCGACTTCACCAGCCACAACGTGCCGCCATCTACAAAGGCATGAACACCATCATCCGTGCCGCGCTTACCGGCGGTGCACACGGCGCGTTCCTCTCGGGTGCAGGCCCTTCAATAATGGCCTTCGCAACCGAACGCGAGTACACAGTCGCGTACGAGATGACCGAAGCCGCACGTCTTCACGGAATCGACGCCAGCACTCGGGTCGTCAAACCGACCACCCGCGGCGCGCACGTGTTCGATCCGGCCAGCACTGCCGCTACCGGGACGGGCGACTGACATGGCCTCTAATACCGGTAATCCTGGCGAAACTCGACCGATCATCGTCCAGAAATAC
>JABIGL010000179.1 GCA_018650185.1 Chloroflexota bacterium | reverse complement strand
GTCAGCAGTCCCGGATAGGCGGTAGCAAAATTCTCATCTGCAAGACGTTGCCCCCTATGCACAAGCGTCAGAACGGCATATTTCTGGCGACGCCGGTAAGGCGAGAGATGCACCACGCTTCCGTAACCCGGTGCCTCAAGGAGTCCAGGGAACGGACCGTCACCGTTGGGGACCGAGAAGTACCCAAAAACTTCACCTTCCCCTATAGAAGGGAGCTTGACGGTGCGGGTAGTAGACCCTTCAGTGGAGCGCAACGGCAGAGGATCAAGACTCGCCCCCGATACCCTCAAGCCTTTAACGCTGTTATCGACCTCGTCCCAGTACTCACCGAACGACTCCGTATTTGCGATCGTCTGGCCTACCGAAACGGCGAATGTTTTGCCGACTACCGGCGCCGGTTTCAGGTGGAGTTCGAGAAACTCCTGGATTATCTCCTCGTGACCAGCAAATGAACCGGCATCATGTCCGCACTTATCGTATGGATAGAGCTTCTTATCTGAACTCCCGATCCGCCCGAAAACGGCGAATCCTGTCTCTGGCGGACACACGTCATCCTGAAGGCCGATGTTCACCACTATCGGCGCTTTCACCGATGGAGCGAAATGATGGATGTCGAAGTAATCAAAAACGCCCCGGATGTCCTCTTCCTGTTCGGGGTGAAGGCGAAGGAAGTCGTTGATTTCCTGGTAAGGGTATGAGTGGGTTAACCGAGCGGAGTCCATAAAAGAACAAAGATAAGGAGCCCCGGCGGCGGCGACAGCGACGGAGTTCGGACGCAACGCAGCCACCAGCAGTGTGAGCGCCCCACCCTGGCTGGATCCAGTCACGCCGATGCGCCTACTGTCCACTTCCGGCATCGCAGACAGGATGTCGAAAGCCCTGAGAGCGTCCATGTAAAAGCCGCGATAGGCGTAGCTGTCCCTGTCGGTGGCGTTGTGCATCAACAACCCGGGGTATCCGGGGTTAAAGACATCATTGGAACGCAACTTCCCACGAGGTGCCGCACTGAAAGTGGCGTAACCAAGTCTCGCCCACTCCTTCGGAACTTTAGGTTCACTCACATAACCCGGCACCGTTAGCAGACCCGGCATCACGGTCGACCGGCCTGCGGGCCTCACGTACCACCCGGCTATACGCATCCCCCCAAAGCTGTCGTACCGGACGTCAAACACATCAACGTCCTCGTCAGACCTCAGCTCATCCCTGGTGAACGTGGGGTTCGGGGGAACCGATCCCAGAAGCGAGAGGGTGTCGGCCCAGAAGCTATCGAAATCTGACGGTCGCTTTGCTGAACTTGTAAACCCGGCGGGATCGCGTCTGGGCATCGTGTCTCCTGTTTGGAGTGGAATGACTATCCGTTATGGAGAATGTCCCCATGAGGTGGCTATTATGGATCGTCCCGCCAATTACGGGCGCACCAATCTCTCACTAAGCGATCCTCGGTTGGTGATGGCCCTTGAACTGCGCTCTTGACCATCGCCTGTATTAAAACCACCGGGAGACCCGATTGCCTGAACGTCGTGTATTGCTCATCGTCCTGGATGGACTCGGGTACAGCCGTGATCGACTGTCTGAATTGAAAGAGGAGTCTTGGAGACATCTCCCGGACAGCCTTTCATCGCTCTTGATGACGCAGGCCGATTCGGTGCTCAAACGCGGTCCGGACTCCCCGTACCGTAGCCCGCAAGACCTGGCGATGGACGCTTTACTCCCGGTCGCTGCCGAAAACCTGTCTGAGAATTCTGTCTTTGACGATGCAACCTCGCGTCTAAACGCGCTGGAAGCGCTGACAGCTGCCTCTGCTGGAACTGAAGTGTTGGAAAACGTAGCCGGGGTTGTCAGGGATCAGGCAAAGCGAATGAGATACGTACCGGTCGCCGCAAACGCGGGCCACCTGGCTGAGATCCGCAACGCAAACCTGACCATCCCAACCAGTGCATCGGGACGATGGGCGGGTTTTGAGGATGTGGACCCGCCGGTCCAGGGGAACTCTGATACAGGTCACCAGCAGATCACGAACCTGCGTCTGGCACCTCAGTTGCCTATGGAAATCACTCAATCCATCGATAACGGGAGCTTCTTCAGGAATCCGGAGCTCGCCGGAATCGTCTCCAGGGCCGTGGCTGATCGACGCCCTATCAATTTCACATATCTGCTGTCAGGTGTCGGCGGATCTGACGGGCGCGTTCATTCTGCATGGAACCACCTTGAGGCCTTCCTACGACTTGTCTTCGAGGTCCATGAGGCCGATCCCCGTCTTGTCCAGATGCAGGCCATTCTGGACGGTCGAGATTCACCGGATACCTCATCCATGGATAGGACCGGGGACATCGGCGGCTACATAGACCGGCTGGAGGAGCTGCTGGGTCGATACGAAGCTGAGCGTTCGTTGGCCTGGGTTATCGGCCGCAATCAGGCCATGGACCGGGATTATCGGGAGCCAAACGTCAGCGCTGACTACGCGTCTCTCGTCAGCGGCGAATGTGAAACCGTACGAGGCTTCAGCGGTCTTAAACGTGCCCTGTCGAAGTTTCACAAAGACGGCGGCGGCGATGGTGACCTTCCGGCCATCGGTGTTCTACACCACGATCTCGATCCAAAGCGAATAGGTCCGGGTGACGCTTTTGTCGACCTGAACTTTCGTGCTGATCGCCAGCGAGCCAAGGTTGCAGCACTGGCCGGAGCCCGAAATTTCCTCACCCGGGAATCACAATCCAGGGGACGCGGTTGGGATTTCGACTGGTTGAATTCCAACCTGAATCTGGACATCTGCGGGATTGCCGATTATCACCCGGAATTGGGAACCCGGTACGGAGTCAAAGCAGCGTTCCCGAACCGACCACATCGGGACAACCTGCTCGCCCTGTTCCCCTCGTTTGCTCCTAACGAGCAATATCTGCTGGTGGGTGAATCAGTCAAAGAACTCCACATGGGTTACTTCCTGCGTGGCAGGCGAGAAGCGCCGCCAAGTTCTAACTCCGAGATACGGAACATCATTCCATCCTTCGGAGAACAGGAAGGCGTCGTCAACGACTCAGACGTCTACAAGGTCCCGCTAATGCGGAGTACGGAGATCACCAACTCACTCGTCGAAGCAATGTCAGCCCGTCGATACTCGTTGATCTGCGCCAACCTTGCGAACACGGACATGCTCGGGCACCTGCTTCCCCGCCACTTCGAGGCGGCGGTGTCAGGGTATGAGGCGGTTGATGTTGCCCTGGCGAGAATCGTCAGCGTCGCCCGTGACTTCGGATACCACGTGGTCATAACTTCAGATCACGGGAATGTTGAAGACGACACATCAAGTCACTCAAACAATGATGTACTAACCACCGTTATCTCGCCGAGGGCGCGCTTGATAGCGGCGCGACGTGAGGTTTACCAGGCGAAACTGTTCGATGTGTCGTGGACCATCGGAAGAATTCTCGGGGTCGAGGACGAACTAAAACGACATATGGCGGCGACGGGAGATGCGGATGTTGGGGGGCCAGATGTTGGTCGACCAATCGTAGAACCCATCTAATAGAGGACACCGGCCCGCTACTGTTCACCCACCGTATGCGTGAAAACCCACACGCACTAAGGGCGTACCACTCACTTGACCCCCATGCTGGGGCTTACGTACGGTTAGCAAAGCGGAACGGCGGTGAACCTCCCGGGGGTTGATCGGGGTTCCCCTACTTGACGGGGAGTTGGTGCACGGCGACGTAGCCGTAAGTACCGGGGTGCAATTGCAATCGCATGAACAGATCGGTGTTGAGACCGTTGCCAGAGACGAAAGCTCCTCCATCTCCATGAGTTCCCGTCAGGAACTTGTCGGACGGGTGGCGGCCGGACTGGCGCATGACCTCAATGGCCCAATAGGTGTCATGCTCGGTTTTACCCAGCTGGCACGAGAAAAGCTTGAAGCGGATGATTCTGCGACATCGAGCGTCGTGGAGTATCTGAAGATGATCGAAAGCGCTGGCGAGAACGCTCGCAGTCTTGCCCGAGACATGTGGGACTTCGCTAATTCAAGCGCGGGCAAGGTTGGTGAGTTTGACCTCACTGAGCTCCTGGAAACGACGGGCAGGCTCGTCGCACCAACCCTGCGGGTGGCGTCCATAGAACCTCCGGCGGATGGAGAGTTGGCGTCACGGATGATGACGGGCGACCGGGCGCGATGGGCAGAGGCACTTGTCGGGCTGATGATCGAAGCCCCAACGGCCTTGCCCGGCGGTGGAAGTTTGACGTGGGGCTTGAAGCAGGGTGTAGGTGGGAAGACGGTGACCATTGTATTTGTTGCGTCACCAAACGATGCCGAAACATCAGTAATAACTCCGGTTCCGGCACAGGACTGGGAGTTTCAGGATGAATCGGTAGCCATCATCAACGGTCTCGGCGGAACAATTGGACCGTTGTCCGGATTGGACGATGACAAACGCGGTATAGAAGTATCTGTGCCGACAGACTCATCTCGAAGTTAAATTCTGGCGGAAGGGTTTACAGTTGGTAACTACGCGAAATCGAAACGGCTTTGAGGCCGATCTCAGCGAAGGGGATTCCAAGTTGGAAGGTGAGCCCATCCACGTGCTTATGGTCGACGACCATGAGCTGATGCGACAGGCATACGGAACGCTTCTCGGAGAAGATCCGGGAATCGAAGTCGTAGGTCTTGCCGGTGACGGTCAGCAAGGCGTAACTATGGCCGCAAAGCTGCAACCTGATGTCATCATCATGGACGGTCGAATGCCGCGCATGAACGGTGTCGACGCCGCACGAATCATCCGAGATTCCCAGCCAGACATCGGCATAGTGCTGCTCTCGGCTTTCGACGACGACGAGTTTGTCCGGGATTTCCTTGCCGGAGACCCCAAGGGCAAGGCTTACATGCTCAAGCAGTCCCTCACCACGTTGCCGGATTTGATTCAGGCGATTCGTGATGTCTCAGAGGGTAAGACCGTTCTGGCGCCGCCGATCGTTGCCAAACTGGCAGGCGCTGGAAACTCTCCCGAGAGCGCTTTCCTCGCGGAGCTGACCGAACGAGAACGTGAAGTTCTTGACTGCATGGCCCGTGGTTTGAATAACGCTGCCATCGCAGAAGAACTCTTCATCCAGCCTCGGACCGTTGAGCGGCACATCGGAAGCATATTCTCCAAGATGCGACTGCAACAGCAGCCGATGGCTCACGCCCGTGTCAATGCAGTGCTTGCATACCTGGAAGACACTGGTCGGCTCAAGAGTGGCCGTGCGACGGACGAGAACTAGATAGCCCCACCAGCCTTAATAAAACACCCCCGGGGAAGACCCGGGGGTGTTTTCGCGTCTGAGATCTTCGTAAACCGCTACTGGGCAGTCATACCGCCATCGATAATCAGTTCGCTTCCGGTGACGAAACTGGATTCGTCCGAGGCCAGGTAGAGGATTCCATAGGCGATATCCTGCGGCACCCCCATCCGTCCTAAGGGGGTCTTCCCTACCCTCTCGTCCCTCACACCTTCCTGCGAGTGCAGCCCCTCGGTCATCGGCGTGTCAACGAAACCCGGATGGACTGAGTTGACCCTGATCTGCTCATCTGCGTACTGAATCGCGGCGGCTTTTGAGAAGGTCCGAACCGCACCTTTTGATGCGTGATAAGCCGTTCCCCCTCTACTTCCCACATTGCCGTATACGGACGAGATGTTGATTACGGAACCGCCGCCAACCTTGCGCATCTCCGGGATGGCGTGCTTTGTGCCCAGGAAGACACCCTTGGCGTTCACCGCCATGACGGCATCCCATCCATCAGCAGTCTGCTCTGCGGTAGGCGGTCTGCCGGGGATCGAAATACCAGCACTGTTCACCACGACGTCCAGACGTCCGTACTTGGCCACGGTATCTGCCACGACCGACTGCCATTGGGCTTCATCCGTCACGTCCAATCTGGCGTACGTCGTCTCTCCGCCAGCGCCATTGATGTCAGACTCCAGGGCACCACCTAGTTCGTCGTTAACGTCTGCGATCACAACACTGGCGCCCTCGTCGACGAACAAACGAACCGCAGCCTCACCGATCCCGGAAGCCCCTCCGCTGACAATAGCGACCTTCCCTTGGAGTCTCATTTCTATTCCCTTCGTGATCTTGTTAGCGGTGCCTGTGTGGCGGGAATGTATCACGCACTACTCTGTCTGACCGGTCGAATTGAAAATAAGGGAACGTCGCAGCAATTAGGCACATCCAATCGCACCTCGTTGTACCCTCGTGGAATCAGATCAACATATACATGGACCCCTCATCCCCCTGGAGTACACGATGGCAGCAAATAAGACCGGGCTGCAAAAACATGAAGTCCAGTCCGGAAATCTTCGCTGGACCTGTGACATAAGCAAACTCGGGTTTGACTGCACAGATGAGCTGGAACCTCCGTCCGAGTTCATCGGCCAGGACCGCGCGGTAGTGGCTGTGCAGTTCGGGCTTGGCGTGGATCGGCCCGGTTACAACCTGTTTGTCACCGGGTTGACCGGGACCGGCAGGACGAGCGCTGTCGAAACCCTCCTGGAACGGGTCGTCGAGGAACGGATAAGCGCCGGGAACAACAATCACATCCAGGACATCTGCTTCGTCCACAATTTTGAACAGCCAGATCATCCAGATGCGTTGATTCTTCCGAAAGGCGGCGGACGTGAGCTTTGCTGGCTCGTCTCAGGATTACGCGAGACGCTCCATAAGGAACTTCGTGGAGCCTTTACCAATGACGAATACCGTGCGGAACAGAAAAAGATTACAGACGCAGGACAGGCCCGACGCCAGGATCTGATCCAGAAGGCTGAAAAATTCGCCACGGACAACGGGTTCGCGATACAGACTTCTCAGATGGGTATCGCTGTCATCCCGGTCGCTGATGGCAAGCCGATGGAAGCAGTGCAGTACCAGGCGCTGCCCGACGAAGAACGACAGCGCGTCGATGAAGAACGCAAGAAAGTTTCTGACCATGTTGAAACGGCGATGCGAGAGGTCCAGGAGCGCGAGAGACAGCAATCAGAAGAACTGGAGGCACTCTCAAAGCGCGTCGGGAATAGGACCATTAAGTCACCTTTCGACGAGCTGTTTGATAAGTACGAGTCACACGAAGACCTCACCGTCTTCCTGAACGGGTTACGCGACTACACGCTGTCACACCTCGAGATATTTCTCAGCGAAGAAGAAGCTACTGAACAGCAAACCATCCCCGGGCAGTTCCCGCCCACGGCCACGGTAAATCCGCTCTTGCCATTCGATGTGAACCTCTTCGCGGATCACAGCGGCACGGAGGGTCCCCCGATCGTTATCGAGCCCCACCCCACGTACTTCAACCTGTTCGGACGCATCGAACGACAGGCGGTTATGGGAACGTATTTCACGAACCACACCATGCTGCGGGCCGGTTCGATCATGTCGGCAAGTGGCGGTTATTTGGTAATGCAGGCGAGGGATGTCGTCACCTCTCCCGGGTCATGGGAGGCGCTTAAACGCGTGCTCCGTACCGGAACCCTTCAACTAGAAGACCCAGCTGACTACGGCCCGGGAATAACGCCTCAAGGGTTGCGCCCGGAACCCGTACCGGTCGATGTAAAAGTCGTGCTCACCGGCGACATGCAGACGTACCAGCTTCTCGCGACCGCCGACCCGGAGTTCTGGGAGGTATTCAAGGTCCGGGCGGACTTTGATTCCGAGATGGAAGCTACGGAAGCGCACGTCAACGCTATCGGTTCTTTCATCTGTGGAGTGGTGACCGATAGCGACCTCAACCATT
>JABIGL010000076.1 GCA_018650185.1 Chloroflexota bacterium | reverse complement strand
TTCGGGTCGTTCACCATGTCCCCGCAAACGACCACGAAAGCCGGTTTTAGCCTGTTGGCCTCGGCTATTGCTTCGGTAAACAGTCGGCTCTCATCGGCGAATCCTGTGATTGGCGGGGATTTACGGACCTTGCTGCCCTTAAATAGCTGGGCATCGATCACATCATCAGACACCCCACCCCAACGGGCGAACATGCCGAACTGAGGGTCCGCGAGCTGCATGAAGAAGAAAGGTTTCAATTGAGTCTCCGTTGTTGATCGCGAGCTGCGGTCAGAACACGCCCGGCGGCCTGATAGATGAGCAGCGCCGTGACGCCGAGGGCTGATACGGCGTAGATGTGGAGCACGGTCGAGACGATCCACGGAGCCCCGCTGGATCCATACATCACCCAGTAGGAAGAAGCCAGGAGCGCGGTCGCTATCGCAAATCGCACGACGACTTCGACCAGAACGTTCACGGCGTTTTCGAACCGTCGGGCATTTCGTCAATCGCGTACCAGTCGTGTTTCAGGCCGGTTCTTGTTACCTGTACAACGCGATATCCAGAAGGGTCGTCACCAAACGGATAGCCAACCGAGCCGGAGGCGATCATCTCAATGTCTCCACCGGATGCGTAGTTGTTTCGATGCCAGTGACCTGCGAATACAGCATCAACCCGGTATTCACCGAGTAGCTCAAGTACCGGTCGTCGCCGTTCTATCGGGATGGTGAGATGCGCTTCACCCGGTTTGTCTTCGTCCGGATCCTCCAGGAAGAGGGGGTGATGGGTGAAGAGGATGATGTGGTCGCTGTTACGCGTACGGGCCGCTCGAAGTTCCGCCTCAAGGAACACCATCAACCTTTCAAGTTCGGCGGGTGTTTCGTCGGGGCATTGCAAGACGGCGCTGTTGATGACGATGAAGCTGGCGTCGCCGTGCTGAAATGCGTAGTTGTCCGGTCCGAATTTAGAGCGATAACGCGCCAGGCTTTCATCCGTCGGCGTCGTGTGGCCTTCATCCGCACCAACATCATGATTGCCCGCCACCCAGTGAAGGTTGATGTCGTCATCGAGGAGCGCGCCGATGCGTAATGCTTCTTCTGACTGCGCGTCGTCGTCCCACTGGTTCACGATGTCACCGCACACGACTACGAAGGCCGGTCGTAGCGTATTGGCGGTGTCGATCACCTTCTCAAACAGACGTGTTTCTTCGGTGAACCCGGTTGTTGCAGGTGCGGGCTTTATGTTGAGGCCGCGCGCCTGGAAAGCCGCTATCTGCTCATTTGTCTGACCGCTGAACCGCGCAAATAGTCCGAATTGTGGGTCGGCCAACTGTATGAAGCTGAACTCGCCGGATCCTGTTGTGTTATCGCCCATCAGCCACCCATCTTCCCTAAGAACGCGGTCGCTCCGGCGTTGAGCCAGGGCTGCCAGGCGAGGCCGACACAGCGGACGCCTTTCGCAATGTAGTCCTCTACCGTGTCGTCGTTGACCAGTGTTCCTGCGACACGACCGGAGTCCATGATGACGCCGAGTCCGTCCTCGACCGCCTGAAGGACCTCCGGGTGAGCAATGTCGCCGGTGTGACCCATGCTCTGTGCCAGATCACCGGGCGCAACGTAAAACACGTCGATACCGTCGGCTTTGACGATCTCCTTCATGTTGCGGATGGCGATGATGTCTTCGAGAAGAATCGTGACGAGCGTGTTTTCGTTGGCTTTGCGGTGGTAGTCGCTGATCCCGAGTGCTCGTCTCCCGCCAAACGCGCCCCGGTTGCCGTCAGGACCGTATTTGGAAGACCGGGCCACAAGCTCAGCCTCCTCACGAGTATTCACGTGAGGAACCATGATTCCGTTTGCACCCCGGTCCAGTGCTCGTGTCACGAGTGCGGGGTCGTTTCGGTGGACGCGTACTACGGACGACATGTCCCAGAGGTCGCAGGCGCGGGAAATGTCGCCGATCACGTCCCACGAGATGGGGCCGTGTTCACCTTCGGCCAGGATGGCATCAAAGCCAAGATTTCCGAAGATCTCGGCGGTGTCGCCGTCGTTCACGCCGTTAACGATGGAGATCACGCCACCGTCGTCGAGCTTTTGTTTCGCTTTGTTGATGCGGTATTCGGCCAAGGTGTCGCTCCTATTATTCGTGCTTCCGTGTTCCTGAAGATTGGTCAGATTAGTTATCTGTTACGGCGCAGCTTCGTTATTTCTCATCGCCTGAGGGCGGATTGATGAGGACGATAGATTTTCTCAAACGCATGAGAACAAACACTATGGCCGCCAGGTCGACCGCTATGAAAACGGTATCGTTGTCGGGGATCGACTGAAGCAGCAACTGTGCGATCAATGCTGCCCCGAGGACGGTCCACACGATGGTCCAGCCGAGCGCCCACCTGTTGAGATCTTTCAATACGGACTTTCTATCAGCGGCCAGTGACGATTCGTTATGGGCCGTGTGTCGCGTTTGAGCGAGTTTAGTCGTTGAGAGGCGGTCTGGCGAAGCTCAGCGGCGAGAAGTCATGATTGGCGGGACGACGATTACGGGGCGCGTAGCCTGCCGAACTACGCGGTCAGTCACGCTACCCAGTCGCCATTTGGTCAATCCTGATTGCCCCTGAGATGCGAGGACTATTAAAGAGGATGGCAGATTCTCGGCGGTGCCGAGAATCTCGGTCACTTCGTCCTCGCCGCCGACGATGGTGGTGGTCGGCATTCCAGCCTGTTCAGAGGCTTCGTCTAGGTAGCGCATCGCTATTCCACGGAAATCGGCTTCAATATTTCGCCCGACGCGTTCGGCTCCGATGTCCCACGCCGCATCACCAGCCCTGCCGCCGATAGCCCTGAGAAGGACGAGTTGGGCGTTGCAGCTTTTCGCCACCTGGGCGGCTGTACCCAGGGCAAGCTCAGCGGCGCGCGATCCGTCCAGACCCACAATTACCGACTGAATGGCGAGGTCCGAGCTGTCGGGTGGTGTATCGGACAACGGCGGAGCCACGAGGACGGGAATCGGAGAGGAGTGCAGGACACGATCGGTGACACTTCCGAGGCCGCGCCCGATGGCGTACCGGCTGTGCGGGGAGAGGGCGATCAGGCTGAATCGTTTTCGACGGGCCAGTTGGACGATGTCTGTCATCGGATCACCGGCAAAGACCTCATAGCTGCTCTCGATGCCGAGTGCCTGGAGACGACTTGCCATTGCGCCCAGGTATACGCGTGCTCGCTCGATCCGTTGGTTCGCGGCGGCTTCTGTGACCTGCGCATTTGGCGCAACAAGGGGCGCGGAATCCGGCTTCGAGGGATCGGAGTCGGCGCTTGAATCTACGTTGGGCTGGTAGTAGAGGGTCGGGATCTCAAGTTTCTGGGGGTCCACTACCGCGGTGAGGTGCACCGAGGTCCGGATCGGGCGTGCAAGTGACGCCACCGTCGGCAGTACCGACGCCGCAATTCCCGCGCCGTCCAGCGGGACCAGGATCCCTGAAATAGACACTTGGCTGACTCCCGGTCGCTACACACAGTCTCGCGCTTATGAGCATGGCGAGGCGTTCACGGGTTGGAACGAAGCCGGATGATTGCGGGTAAGGTATGCGGGCTCCGAAGGGCGGTGCGCAAATCAGTTCAGGAGGAAACGGATGGCCACGGTCAACTCTGTACTAGGACCGATAGATACCTCTCAGATGGGTTTCACCCTGTCGCACGAACACGTTTTGATCACTTCAGCCGGTATACAGACCACGTTCCCAGAGTTTGTTCCGAGGGACGAGGCGATTCAGGAGGGGATCCAGCTCTTCAAGGACGCCAAAGCCGGCGGAGTGGACACGATATTTGACCTGACAACGCATGACCTCGGTCGTGACATTGGTGTGATTGAGGCCGTGTCACGGGGCAGCGGGGTCAACATGATCGCAGCCACGGGCACCTGGAGAGACATTCCCCGTGTTTTCTGGACCGCAGAGGCTGATGAGATTGCAGGGCTGTACGTGCGGGAGTTGGAGCAGGGGATTGAGGGTACCGGTATCAAGCCGGGCATCATCAAGGTCGCCAATGACATCGGTGGCGTGACTGATGAGGGCGAGATCGTTTTACGGGCTGCGGCACGGGCACATCAGAAAACAGGCGCACCGATTTATACGCATACCTGGGCGCCGGAGCGAGTCGGGGATCAGCAGGTCAGGATCTTTGAAGATGAGGGCGTGGATCTGAATCGTGTCTGCGTCGGTCACAGCAACGACACCACGGATCTCGACTATCTGAAGGGTTTGTTGGACAAGGGTGTGTGGATTGGGCTGGATCGCTACCACCCGGTCGCTCGCCCCGGGGTACCTGACTGGCGAACTCGTACCGATACCGCAAAGGCACTTATCGACGCGGGTTACGGCGAGCGGCTGATGATGGGGCATGACGCCCAGGTTCGATTGCGGATTGCATCGAACGAGGCTTTCGCTGAGCGGATGAGGTTGAACCCGGACAAGTTCCTGTTCATCTCCCGAAACGCGCTTCCTTACCTCAAGGAGAGCGGCGGGACGGAGGCAGATGTTCAGAATATTATGGTGAATAACCCGAGACGGTTTATCGAAGGTGCGTCTTGAGTTAAGGCCCGGTAATTAGGCTTGCAGTGTTATCCAACTTAATACCCTCACCGATGTTGAATCTGGAGCAAGTATTTTAAAGTGCGCTAAATATTCACTTAATGCCGCACATAGCGCCCAAATAAATAATAGCAAAAAAAGGACCCCTCCCCGGAGGCGTTGGGGAGGGGTCTAAGGTCCGGCGATTCAACGGGGGGTTGGGGGGGCCGAGAAACGCCGGGTGACTATGTCTGTGTTTGTCTATCTCCGGTTGGCGGCTCCTACAAGCGCCGGGGGCATACCTGCGCCTGCTACTTGAGTTCCAGACAGATGGTGCAGTGCGAGCTGCACCCGGCTGTCCAGGATTCGGAGCGAGGAAACCAGTTTCAGCCGTCGGAACTCCGGGATGGTCTGCAACGGAAGTCCGTCGAGCTGTCCCGCAAGTTGTAGGAGCATGCCCTCTAGATCCTTGCGCTGGTGGATCACCGGCTCCGGCGCCCTCGGCAGAGGGGCAGGTTCCGGCTCCGGCGCAGGCTTTGCACCATTTACCACCTCATCCAGGAGGTCGTCGATCGACTTGGTCGGGAAGTTCTTGGCCCGACCGACGATCCGCTCGACGTATACCGAGCTCAATTGTCCGGAGACAAACGGCCCCGCGATCTCGCGCTGGCGGGCGTAATCATCTATGTCTGCGATGCTGCGAGCTTCCTTGAAAGTGAGCTCGCCGGAGTCGACTTTCTTGCCGAGCTCCGGGTCCAGATTTCGGATCAGGCTTTCGTAATGGTGGATCGTCCCCGGTGTGATCGAGGTGCGACGGGCGAGCTCTTGCTGGGTGACGCCGTGCTCCTCCCTGTACTCAAGGAAGGCGCGCCCGAGCTGCATGGCGGGGATCTTCTCGTGGTGGTAGTTCTCGCTGAGCTGGAGCTCTCTGACTTCCTGCTCTTCGATATCGTTTCGGACCTGTCCGTCGATATCGGTCAGGCCTGCGCGACGTGCCGCCATCCACAGGCGCTCGCCGACGACAACTACGTAAGGCGCAGCGTCGACGTCTTCCGTCTGAGCGGGGTTCGGTCGCACGACGAGCGGCTGTCGAAGTTCAAGGGTGCGGAGGTCGTCCGACGTGTTAGCGCTGCGTCCCTTACGTGGAAGCTTGCGCGGCTGGTCTGGGTCGGGAGCTATGGAGTGTACAGGTAGAAGCATGCCAGCCTCCCGGGTCTGTTGATTGGTTTGCCGGGCTAATGTCTCCTCTTGACGAGGATGGTCATTCCGGTCGATCTGAGGAACATTCTGAACGGTCTGAAAAGTAGTTTCCAAAACTGTCCAGAATGAAATTGACTTTGGAATGAGGCTGGGATAGTTTGGTCTTGGTACGATTGAGTCCATCGAAGTTTCCCATCGTGATGAACGTGACGTCTCCTACCCCCACGATTCCCCCATATGTGCCATACCGAACATTCCGAACTTTTTTGGAATTTCTCGGAGAAGGCATGCCCGCACGTATAGACAGGAGTGTGTGGGGGCAACGTGTGTCCGGAAGTACGGGAATTCAACTCATGACGGCTCTCCGGGTACTGGATCTGATAGACGATGACGAGCGACCGACGGAGGACCTTGAGCATCTAGCGGGACTTGAGGGAGACGAACGCAAGGCCGCGCTAGGGACCTTGCTGCGACGCCACTACATGCCGGTTTTCGATCTGGATCTGACGCGGGCAACCAAAGCGCAATTCCGGGAGGCGTTCCGGAGATTCGGAGCGAAGGCGGGTGTGCTTGCTAAATGCGAGGCGTTCTTCATCCAGGCGGCGCAGGACGCAGGCGTGGAGCTGTCGCCGTATGTACTGGCCGGAAGGCATGTGTCACGCAGATCTTCCAGCGGACCCAGCCGAGCCCGGCAGCAACCTGCGGAGCGGCCAACAGCCCAAGCCGCGCCCGCAGCAGCGGCTGGTCCGGCGCCCACGCCGGGCACCTCGATAGCGGAGATGGTGCTCAACAAGTATCCGGATTTCGATCCCACCTGGGACGCAGCTACACAGCAGAAGTGGTTCGACGGAATGACGAAGTTGATGGAGTCCCTGGGCCAGAGCGGTGGCGATGGGGTAGCGGACGGCGGGGCTGTCTAGTCAGTGTCGCGCAGGTGTTTCGTATCCGAGATGTAGTCGATGGCCAGGCCGTCCGGAGTGCGTTTCAATAGAGTGATCGAGGCGGTCTTGATGTTACGCACGAACTGTCCGGTGAAGCCGCCGTGCTCGACCCAGTCCACGATCACGTTGATCGGCCCGCCGTGAATGACCACAGCCACGCGTTGATCATCATCGAACTTGTCCAGTACCCGGGTCTTCAGAGAACCAAGTACACGTTGCTCAAACTCTGATGAAGATTCACCTTCATAATCGGAAAAATCGGGTATGAAGGGTCGGGCGAAGAGTTTCTCTTTCACCTCGGCAAGATCTCTTGATCGGAGATTGCCGATACCGATCTCGTCGAACCCGGGCACGATTACGGGCTGAAGTTGGGATGACTCCAAATAAGGAGCCGCGGTCTGGTCGGCCCTCTCGAGGCCGCTGGTGATCAGGACGTGCGGCGAGATTGAAGCCAGTCGTGGGGCAAGGGCACGAGCCTGGGAATGGCCCAGTTCGCTCAGGTTTGCGGGTTCCGGGTAGAGGCCGTCCGGTCCGAGTTCGGTGTCGCCGTGCCGCACGAGATATAGGTCCATAGCAACATGTTAGAGCCATCGGGAGGCCGAGTACTCATGGGTCTATCCTGTTTCGTGCCTTCGTATTGAAGGCCGACCAGAAGAAAGTGTGCTTATGAACGGCGCGTACAAAATAGCGACGGTGGCCGGTATCGATATCGGCGTCCACTACACGTGGCTGTTCGCGTTTGCGCTTATTACGTGGACGTTGGCGGGATCGTGGTTCCCGTCCGACTACCCTGATTGGGGTGAGGCGACCTACTGGGCTGCCGCGGCGATTGCCGCGCTTCTATTATTCGGATCGATCCTTGTTCACGAACTGGCGCACTCGCTGGTCGCTATTGCACGGGGGATGTCAGTCCGCAGCATCACGCTCTTCATCTTTGGCGGCGTGAGCAACATCGGCGGCGACACCCGTTCCGCACGTGACGAGTTCCAGATAGCGATCGTTGGGCCGGTTAGTAGTCTGTTGCTCGCGCTGGCCGGATTCCTGGCGTTGCGTGCTGGAGTTGGCGGAGATGATTCGCCCGTCGAGGGGATCCTGATCTACTTCACGCTGGCCAATTTCCTGGTCGGGATTTTCAACCTGCTACCCGGGTTCCCTCTTGATGGTGGGCGCGTACTCAGGTCCATCATCTGGGCATCCACGGGAGACAATGCCCGTGCTACCGGGATAGCGTCCGGAGTTGGAATCGGGTTTGGCTGGCTCCTCGTGGCGGCGGGAGTGCTGACTGCCATAACGGACGATGTGATGTCCGGGTTGTGGATGGGGTTCGTTGGCTGGTATCTGAAGGATTCCGCGACGGCCGTCAGGAGGAGTAGCAAACGGAGCATCACCGATGTGCCAGTTCGGGCCGTGATGTCGTTACCTGAGCGGCCGGTTCACCCTGACGTATCGATCAGTGCGCTGGTGGATGAGTACATGATTCCGTTCGAACGCAGATCTGTGCCGGTGGTTGAGGATGACCGAGTGGTAGGGATCATCACCCTTCATGATCTGGACGGAATTAACCGGAACCTGTGGGGTGAGACGCCTGTTTCCGAGGGCATGACCGGACCGCCGTTGGTCGCAGTTGGGCCGGATGATTCACTATCGATTGCATTTCAATTATTAGCCCGATATAACATCAATCAAATTCTGGTAATAAAGTCTGATGTTCTTGTAGGAATTATTAAACGATCTAGTTTGCTAGGTATGGTTGTTAGAGAACGAGAATAAATTAGACCGAAATATCTCAAAAATATAGTAATGATACGTTGATAAGAAATTCGTATGTAACGACCACATTGGTATGAACATAGCGCCCGTAGACAGGCCATGTTAAGGCCCGTGACCTGGGATCAGGCAGAGAGGCGGATTTGGCGACCCTGCAGGCCGAGGTCGAAGACCCGTGGCTGCGCTGATATAGCGGCATCCCGGGCACGGTCCGCTGAAGTGGGGTGGGCGGCCAGCAGGATGACCTGCGTATGCTGTGACAACTCTTCTGCGGCCGCAGCGAAATGTCTGTCATTGTCGGAACCGAGCGCCGCTCCAAGGTCATGTAGGAGAACCGGCACCGACTCTCCCTTCGCCGCGTACTCATGGGCGATTGCGAGCCGGATTGACAGGTATATCTGACGGATGATGTCTCCGCCCAATGTGTCTACCGACTCAGCGTTTCCGTTGAGAGATACAAGCTCGTAAGCACCGAAGATGGCGCGAGGGTCAGATGCAACTCGACGGATGTCGACCAGTGCGCCCCCACTCAATCGTTTCAAATACTCGCCTGTGAGACGTAGTCGGTCTTCCTGCTCACCCGTTCCGTACTCAGCGACGGCATCTGAAATGAGGCGGCGAGCCGTCTGCACGGTTGTCAGTCGCCGATCGAGGTGCGACAGTTCTTCATCTAGCTGGGACATCTCGATGCGATAGTCGAGCGTCTTCGGGGATCCCGAGAGCTCGTCGAGTCGTTCGTCTAGCTCGCTGGAGCGCTCTTCCAGTCGTTCGTGTAACTCGTCGAGCCGGGCGACGCGACTCTGAAGTGCGTCTCGTTCGGCCAGCAATACTTCTGATCCCGCCTCCTGGAGTTCGGCTTCTATCTCACGGCCCATTGGACCGGTTAGGTGGCCTGAGTCGCGTCGGATTTCGTCCAGATCGGCCGATAGTCGTCGGCGCTCTTCTTCCTGCGCCGCGATCTCACGGAACGAGGCTACGTCCTCAGCGCCAACGAGATCGAGAAGCTCCTGACGCTCATTTCGGACAGAGGCTAATTCCCGTTCGATGGTTGCTCGCCGTGCGACCCAGGTCTCGCCATCCCTGCGCAGCTTGCCGATCTTGTCTTGCTTACGAGTCGCCTGTTCGCGGTCTTCCTTGAGTTGGTCAAGAACAGGAAGCGCCTCGAGTGCGTCAAATTCCAGGAGGTCCGTTTGCTCGGCGATCTCTGAGAGACCTGCTTCCACCTGAACGACGATCACACGCATAGCCGGAACACGCACGTTTAGCTCGCTCACCTCGGCTCGAACCTTGAGCAGTTCGACGACGAGGTCTAATGATTCCCGTACGGCAGTCAGGCCAAGTTCGGGCTCGAGCCAGAGTGACATGAGGATATCTATCCAGTCATCCTCCATCGCGCCGAGCTGAATGGCCGCCTCACCGGCTACTTCCGCATCCCCTTCGGCAGTCCACGAAGCGTCATCAACTACTTCATTCGCTGCCTTTAGCACAGTCATGGTTTCATCGAAGATCTGACGCCTGTGCAGTTCGCGGGTCACGCGCTCTTGTTCGACATCCAGTTGCGCCATCGGGATGTCGTGTTCGAGACCCAGGTCATCCAGTGAGGCGCGAAGGCGTTCTTCAACAAAGGCGAATTGGATTTTGGCGACCTCGATATCTTTTTCGAGCTCGATGGCAGTCTGCGCTGCGAGTTCATGCAATACCGAGGAAGCTTCGTACTGTGCCTTGGAGTGGCGTCTCTGGACTTCAAGAATGGCGAGAGACATCAGGACGCCGATCACTCCGGTGGCCCCGACGACCTGACCGGTGCGGGCCAGGGCGCTGTCTCCGGCCATGATCGCCATGACGGTTAGGACTATGCCGACGACAGCGAATCCACCCGACATCCCGAGCTGTATCAGTGGAATGAGGCGCCCGGCGGTGATTACTCGGCGAGGTTTGGCGTCGATCGTTTCATCGAGCGCCTCGCCTACGGCTTCTGTTGCAGTTGCATATTCAGCGGTCTCGGCGCGGGCGCGGGTAATGATGTCCAGGCGCTCGTTGGCCGCCTCTACGGATAATTCCGGTTCTTCGCCAACGGCCTCGACAGCTTGCTTCGCGGCGGAAGCTTTTCCTTGAGCCGCTTCATGAAGCTGACCGGATATCTCCGATTTGGCGGCCAGCTCAGCGCTCTTGATACGCTGCGACGCGATGTTGGTCTCAAGTTTCTCCAGGCGGTCGCGGACCGCCGTGGAGTCGTCAACCGTATCCAGCTTCGCCTCGTCCCAGCCTGATCCCAGCCGGGTTAGCCCGTCCTTAAGACGTTTTTCAGTCCGTTCAAGTCGCTCGGACAGCCCTGGCAACTCATGGACCGCTTCTGCGTATTCGTCACGGTGTGCCAGAAGGCGGCGGGCCTCGTCGGACGGGAAGTCGTTCGGGATAGCGGCGATTAACTCTTCGACCTCAATGGCGCGCGGCGAGTCTTCGGCGTCGCCGTTATCGATCCCCGTCTGTAGCTCACTTTCACGTTCCTTCAGTGTGTCGAGAAGGATGGCTGGCTGTTGGGGTAAGAACGCGAAGCGCGGCATGTCTGACATGGAGGTCTGGAGATCATGCATCCGGCTCCAAGCCGGTCTGCTCTCCTCCAGGGCGTCGATGCGGTGGACGCGTGCCCGGACTACGGAGAGTTCCACGTCCGCCTGAACAAGCTGGCGATCAAGATCAGCCCGCTGGCCGTGTAGTGTGGCGTACGTGTCAAAATCCTGGCCGGCCTTGCGATATCGTTCGTTTGCTACCTGTCGGGCCGTTCGAGCCGTGGCGATGGCGCGCTCGACGGCCTGCTCTTCAGAGACGAAAAACTCTTTCGTCGTTTCGGCATCCGCCCCATCCGTGCCGGATAGGAGCGACATGATCACCCGAAGAAGGGCTTCAGGTTCGGAGTCAAGAATGTCGGACGGGATTACAAACTTGTCCAACCAGGATTTCTGGTCGAGCGACGACAGGCCGCGCATGGGATCGGCATCGGGACGAGATTCGCCTGCCCGGCTGACGCTGACCTGTCCTGCATTGCAACCGCTGACCCTGAGATAACGCTCAACGGTCAGGGGCGAACCGTCCGAGTGCACGACTTCAAGCAGGCCACCGATCGGGGCTGCTACGGAATCGATCAGCGGGGTCTCGTCCACATCGAACCCGAACAGGACCTGGCGGATGAAATCACGGAAAGATTGAAGGTGATCTTCGTCGGGGCCGAGGAATACGTTTAGCCCGGGGGAGAGGTCTGTTAGGTCCAGCGATTCTAGCGGGCCAAAGGAATCCAGGAAGACGCGGTCCAGTCTCATGACTGCCCCGCCTTGCTATTAGCCAGATGTTGAGTCGCTAGCGCCAACGCGTCTCGGGCGATCAATATCCGATCTCGGTCTTCGTCGGGATCGTGATCTTCAGGCGAGGCCATCTTGATGAGTTCGCCCAGTGCTCCATCGTGAATGACCGAGTTGTAGCGAGTGTTGAGGGTTGCGAGGAGTGGCGCGGTTCCGGCGTCTTTATGAGTCTCCGGGTCCGCGTCTGTGGCACCTCCTACAACTTGCGGTGCGGGCTCGGTAAGGTTCTCGATCCTGTCCACCCAGACCCACGGTTGCTCGAATTGGACGGCTTCTCTTAATTCACCAAGTAGCTGATCGACGCTGATGGGGTGCCCGAGCGGAGTTCCGGTAAGTGTCAGGCGGCATACCAGGTCACGTCCTTCTGCGGAACCGAGTGCGTTAAGGACAGATTCGCGGGCGGCGGTCGTGAGACCTTCAGGCTCCATCTGCGAGACATCAAGCGTCAGCTTCTCCCAGCGAACCGTATCCAGTGCCACGAACCTGGGACCGGCGCGTCCTGCTTCGTCCGTCTGGACGACGAAACAGCCGTGTGGGCCGGTCTCTGAGGGTGACAACCCCTGAGACGGGCCGATCGTGAGAACCCTTCGTGACGGATCGCTTGGTATCGAACCTTCACGGGCTGGTCCGAGCGCCCAGTAATGTGCCCCGGGGAGCGAGTCCAACGAGTCAGATCCGTCTTCGTCCAATGCCGGAATCTGGTTCGCCGTGCTGACGCTGAATACCTCGCTACTTGGAGGAGTCAGGAAGTCAGATGCGGGCGATCCGGGCAGCGTGCTGGACTGGTGGCTTGCGCCCTGGAGCAGTGCGGCGGTCTCATCGTCTTTTACGATTGCATGCCAGTCAGGCTTACCGCCCAGGACGTGGACGTCGTCCGGCCAATTGATAGTGGGAAGCCATGCCGCGGCTGGATCGTCCGGGCCAAAGGCCAGAAATACCTGAGTACCGCCTGAGACGATTGTGGCGAGTCCATCCCGGAAGGCCAGCTGGGCGCGGGCACTACGATCTTGAAGTTCAAAAATCCCACCTGCGATCAGGAGGAAGTCCGGGGACTCGGTTACGCAGAGTGCCTGCAAGTTGCGGAAGGCGTCAAACGTGGCTGACCGAAGCCGTTCATCGACGACCGCGCTCGGATGGCGCAACCCGGAATACGGGCTGTCGAGCCTGAGGCCTGCTGCATGGATGAATTTGATGGGCCGCATCTATCCCCGAGGTCCAGGTGAGTCGCACACTCACGATCATTTCGCATGGGAACGCGTTGAACGTAAAAATACGTCCGTGCTCAGGGTACAAATTCAACGTGGGGCACGATAACGGGGCGGCTACCGATGGCAGTGCGGGTTAACGCCCACATCCATTCACATACACGGGTGGTCTAGAGCAACGGTTGCATGCGGGGCGGTGGTGGTTCTGACGGCTCAGAACTGGCCTCAGGGCGAGGCATATCAAGTTCCGGGAGGATGTCTGGCTCCTCGATGGTCGATTGGTTAACGACCGCGCCTGACTCGCTCAGGTTAATCGTCGATATGGCTGTCTCGGGGTGTTCGGAGGCAGCCTCTTGAAGCATCGCCAGTGCCGATGGCTGACAGGTCAGGAATATGACCTGTTGTCGTTCTGCGAGGGCGGATATTGCCGTGCATGCAGCTCGCGCTCGTTGTGGATCAAAATTGACGAGCAGATCGTCCAGTACGACCGGGAGCGGCGATCTTGAGCCGTATTCATCGACAAGGGCAAACCGGATCGACAGCCATAGTTGCTCCGCTGCACCCCGGCTCAAGTGTTCCGGCGGTACGGTCCGGCCATCCTCTGCGATGGCCTCGAAACGCTCCTCGCCAATTACCGCCCTGACGCCGCTGTACCTGCCCAACGTCATCTTGCTGAAGTAGCCGGAGGCAGCCTGAAGTAGAGATGGCTGCCGCTGTTCCTGGAACTCTTCGCGTGTCTGGTCCAGCAGCGACCGAGCGACGGTAAGGACGCTCCAGGTACGCGCTTCCTCACGGAGCTGTTCGGTCAGCTCATCGATCTCGGCATGGAGGCGGGCGACTTCGGCCTCGGTCTCCAACTGATTCAGCTCCGCGCGTACTTCTGCGGCCCGGCCGACGACGTCGTCTCGCTCGACGGTCTTTTCGCCATCTCGCTCTTGAAATGCCAGCAGTTCGGCTTGCAACCTCTCGGGCTCTGAGTTCGCGAGTGCGCTGTCAATGGCGGTTGATTGTGGGCCGAACAAGTCCGGTGCGGACCGTCTAATCGCCTCGAGCTCTTCTTCCAGCTGCCGTCTTTCTCCAGCCCGTGCCGCGAGCTCCCGGAACTGATCTCCTGTCGTGCATCCAGCGTCTTCGAGCAGGCGATCGATCTCTTGCTGCACCTTCTCCCCCGAGACGACGAGTCCTGTCCGCTCGTCCTGCCAGTTGGCTGATTCGCGCGCGATTTCTTGTCGTTGCCCCATCGCACCCGAATGCGCTTCCCACCGGCTGGCGAGATCTTGTAACGCGAGGAGTCCTTCCGCCTTTTCGGGCGCCTGGAACCCGGCATCGGTGAATATGGTGCGGATGAGCCCGTCGGTGTCCGCGTTCTGTTCCTGCATAGCGGTTACTCGCTGGCGAAGAGCGATGGCTCGCTGGGTATCCCCCGACAGGCGCCCGATGGTGGTAACTGCGTTCAGCGCGCCGTCGCGTTGGAAATGGGAGTGCAACCCGAGCTCAGTGAGCGTGGAGGTCCATGACTCTTCCGCGCTTTCCAGTCCCACCTGTGAGCGTTCAAGGCGGTCGGCGGCGTCTTTCTGCCGGTTGACGGCGCTGTCGGAAGCGTTTCGAGTTACGTTCACCGCTTCGGTCAGCCGTGTCGCTTCCCGTCTGCGGTCTACCTGGCGAGTTACTTTGTTACGCACTTCAACTACGTGACGGGCAGATACGGGCTCTGCCAATTCGAGCTCAGCCGTGATCGATACGACCTCTTCTTCGGTTTCCGTCCGTACGGGTGCGGCGACCGACGATTCGGGATCCTGCTGCCGGGAGTGGACAACGAGACCGATTCCTGCGGCCAGGGCCAACAGGCCCGTCACTATGCCGGTGACCTCTGAAGTGAATCCGGCCCACGCGATCCCCGCCATACCGGCCGCGGCGAGGGCCAGTCCTGGTATTAACGACCCCGTGATGCGCGAAGGAGTGCCGCCTGTAGCCAGAGCGCTGCGCGAGGACTCCAATTCGGCCAGCGCGCCTTCGAGCCGTTCCAGCCGGGCACGTTTGTGTTCGAGTTGATCCAGGGATTCGATTGGAAGGTCCGGTACCGCATTTAACCTGTCGTTCGCGTTGACCAGAGATTCGCCCGCATTCCGCGATTCCTCTTCGGCTGCGGCGAGCGCCGAGTGGGCGTCTTCTTCCTCCCGTCGCGCCGTGTCGCGTGCGTCCGCTGCCGATTGGATGCGCGCGATCGCCGCAGCCTGGTCGTTGAACGCACTCACCCTGCCGACCGTCCAGTCGGATCCGACCGCGACCACGTCTCGGGTGACACCGTTCTCGATCTCGTCCGCTTCCAACGACCGCCTCGGGATGTCTCGGACGGCGTCCTGGTAGTAGCCGATCCGGCCAACCACTTTGCGAACGTCGTCCTCGCGCCGGGCGAATGCCTCAACCACCGGCAGGTCTGCAACCTGGCGATTGCGTTCACGCTCACGCCGGTCGTCCTGGGCGATTCGCTCTTCGGTTTCTCTCCGGACGCGCTCAATCTCATCGAGTCGTTCGACGCCTCCAACCAGGATTGGCCTGGACGCGGGCAAGCTGCTGATTTCGTCGCGCAGGCGCCGGGCGTTCAGCCATGAATCGCGTAGATCCAGCAGGCGGCCAGTTCGCGCAGCGCTGGCTCTCAGTTCCGACAACTCCTCGCCGAGTTCTTTCGCTGATCGCTCCAGCTCCCGCAGTTCATCGGACAATCGGCCGTACTCGGCCAGTTCCCGTCGTTTTTCGTCCAACTTCTCGCGAGCGGTTCGTAGTTGCTTCTCGACGTCGAAGAGGGAGCCCGCGGTTGACCGCGTGGACGCGGTTCTCTGGAGGCGTGAAATGCGATCGTCCAGAGTTCGAGTGACGCCCCGCAGACTGACGTTGCCCATGCCGAGACCTGCGGAGTAGATACGCTCCGGGATCTCGTCTCGGCCCAGTGCTTCGAACGACTGCAACTGGGTGAGGCTGATGCTGAACACGTTCTGGTAAAACGCATCGTCTACACCGCCGATCAACTCGTGAAGCAGATCATCGCCGCCGTCACGAGTTCCTGAGATTGTCACCGGCCCGCCGCGGACGCCTTCCACTCGATTGATCGAGTAGGGATCGCCGTTAGGGTCCGTGACGAACAGGCTGCCTCCAGCACCGCCAGGCAAGATTGGTTCGTAGTAGTAGTCGGCTCGTTCCTGGGAACGAGCGCGAGGGAAGCCAAACAGGATGACCCGCATAAATGCGCGCAGGGCCGATTTACCGGCCTCATTCTCGCCGTGGACTACGGTCAGGCCGGATGAAAAACCATCGACCTTATGGCCGCTGAACGGCCCGAAGTTGTCCATTTCCAGTCGAGTCAGGCGCATATCAGTCCTCGCGCTCGAATAGCTCGGCCAGTTCGAAACGTGCCGCCTCGACGATTTCCGCCATCTGGTCATCCTCCGGCATCTCAAGGACGCCCGAGAAACGGCGTTGACCCAGGACGCTGGCGAGCGACTCCCTGAGCGTGGCCTCCGAACCCTCATGATTAAGAGCGGCGAGGCTCCGCTTCATGACTGCGCCAACGAAGTCGTCACGGTCAGTAAGGGCGTCGATATCGACGGTCGGGGCGGTTCGGTCCGATATGCGCTCCACCCAGATGAGTGATGCTGATGCCGACAGGTTGCTCCGGAGCTCATTGGTCAGGTCTTCCAGTGCGTTATCTGCCGAGAGATCGTGGTGAAGCGGTCCCCTCCCGGTGAACGAGATGCGGCAGACAAGATCGCGCTCGTCTGCTCGAATACGTTCGGTCTCTATGGCGGCGTGGGCAGATTCCAGAAGCGCATCAACATCCGCGAGGCCATTGATTGAGACATCCAACGACTCCCATCGCACGACGTCCAGCGGCTCGAAGCGAGAGGTCACCCTCCCGGCTTCATCGACATCGACTACAAGGGCCCCTTTTGGCCCAGACTCGTTCGGGTGACGACCCTGGAGGTTGCCCGGGTATTCGATAGCCGGGCCTGATTGCCTCAAGGTCTGCCGTGTGTGGACGTGGCCCAGCGCCCAATAGTCGATTCCGGTGGCGGATAAATCGTCCACGGTGCACGGAGCATAGTTGTCGTGTTCTGCGATGCCCCCGACGTTGCAGTGGAGGAGGCCGATAGAAAACAGGGCGCCCGATGGCGGGGTGAACTGGAGGGCCAGGTTGTCGTGCACTTCCCGAGTCGGATAGCTGACACCCTGGATCTGAGCGACGGGCGTGCCTTTGACGCTCGCAGTGCTCCACTCCGGATCCGGCCCGAACGCGTGGGACGATTCCGGCATGGGGATGCGTGAAAGACGGCCGTCCAGTGGGTCATGGTTGCCGTGCACCACGAAGGACTGAATTTCGTGATCCTGTAAACGGTTCAGGCCGTCCCTGAAACGCATCTGCGCTTGCACACTGCGATCAGCGCCGTCGTACACATCGCCTGCGATAACAACGAACGCTGCATCTTGCGCAATGCAGAGGTCGATCAGGTTGGAGTAGGCCTCGTAGGTGGCATCTTTCAGCCGCTGAGCGATCCGTGGCTCGTACTTGAGTAAACCCTTGAATGGGCTATCTATGTGCAGGTCTGCTGCGTGTACGAAACGGAAGGGCTGCATGGTGGGTGGATTGTAGCAACGCACCGGGCAAGTTCAGGCTTCTTTTGTCACAGGTCTGTGATTTCTTGCCGAGTCTGGACGCGAAAAGGGGCCAGACCCGAAGGTCCAGCCCCTTTCCTAAAAACCGTTTAGCCGGTTGGACTAGAAGTCCATCCCGCCACCGGGCATACCTCCAGGCATGGGAGGCTCGGGCTGCGGCGTCTCGGAGATGAGTGACTCCGTGGTCAGGATCATTCCTGCTACGGAAACAGCGTTCTCTACTGCCGCACGTGTCACCTTCGCCGGGTCGACGATTCCGAACTCGATCATGTCGCCGTACCTGTCGTCCAGCGCATCGAATCCGAAGTTGCCCTTGCCCTTGCCGACCGCATCCAGGACCACAGCGCCTTCGGCGCCGGAGTTGGTTGCGATGACTCGGATCGGAGCTTCAAGTGATCGGCGAAGAATGTCTACGCCGGTCTGCTCGTCACCCTTGGCCTTAACCTTCGCAAGGTCAACGGCGGAGCGGATCAGGACGGTTCCGCCACCGGGGACGATGCCCTCTTCGACGGCTGCACGTGTGGCGGACAGTGCGTCCTCTACACGTTGCTTCTTCTCTTTAAGTTCGATCTCCGTGGACGCGCCGACCTTGATGATCGCGACTCCGCCGGAGAGCTTGGCCATGCGCTCCTGGAGCTTCTCGCGGTCGTAGTCGGACGTGGTCTCTTCGATCTGGGCCTTGATCTGGGAGATTCGACCCTGGATCTCGGATGGGTCGCCGTTTCCTTCTACGAAGGTCGTGTCGTCCTTGGTGGAAACGATGCTCTTCACTCGACCGAGGTCTTCGATCTCAGCCGAGTCCAGGTTTCGTCCGACTTCCTCGGAGATGACCTGTCCACCGGTGAGGATGGCGATGTCCCGCAGCATTTCCTTGCGACGGTCGCCGAAGCCCGGGGCCTTGACTGCGAGGACGTTGAGCGTGCCACGCAGCTTGTTGACCACGAGGGTGGCCAGGGCTTCACCGTCAACGTCTTCGGCGACGATGACGAGGTTCTTGGAAACCTTCAGGACCTTTTCGAGGACCGGGAGGATGTCAGACACGGCGGAGATTTTCTTGTCCGTGATAAGGACAAGAGAGTCATCCAGAGATGCTTCCATGCGGTCTGAGTTGGTCACGAAGTAGGGCGAGATGTACCCGCGGTCTACCTGCATACCTTCAACGTAAGCGACTTCATCATCAAGTCCACGGGACTCGTCGACGGTGATGACGCCGTCTTTGCCAACCTTGTCGATGACGTCGGCAACGAGGTTACCCATCTTGTCGTCGTGGGCTGACAGGATCGCAACCTGTGCAATCTGGTCACGGCCTTCAACGGTGGTCGCGAGCTTGGTGATGGACTTGCGGACGGAGGCGACTGCGAGTTCCAGGCCACGCTTGATGGCCATGGGGTCTGAGCCTGCGGCTACGTTCTTGAAGCCTTCAGAGATGATCGCCTGTGCGAGGACGGTGGACGTGGTCGTGCCGTCACCGGCGTCGTCGTTGGTCTGCTTGGAAGCTTCCTTGAGGAGCTGTGCGCCCATGTTCTCAAAGGGATCTTCCAGGTCGATCTCTTTGGCGATGGAGACGCCGTCAGAGTTGACCTGCGGCGGGCCGAATTTCTTGTCGATGATCACGTTGCGACCCTTCGGGCCGAGGGTGATCTTGACGGTGTCGGCGAGCATGTCGATTCCGGTCTTCAACCGGGCTCGAGCATCCTCGGCGAACTTTAGCTCTTTTGCTGGCATATTTTCCTCTCCGTACGTCGGGCCGATTCGCCCGGCGTGCTGTTGGTCCCTCCGTGGAAGGACCGGGGAATCTAGATGGTTGCGAGGATGTCGCTCTCACGAACGACGAGGTACTCGGTTCCGCCCTCGGAGTACTCGGTACCCGCGTACTTGGAGTAGACGACGGAGTCGCCGACCTTGACGGTCAAGGCGATTGTCTTGCCTTCGTCGGTTACCCGACCCGGGCCTGCCGCAACTACCGTGCCCGTCTGGGGCTTCTCTTTTGCGGTGTCTGGGATGTAGATCCCGCCCGCTGTCTGGGAGACCTCATCGTCGCTAGGCTCGATCACGATTCGATCAGCCAGCGGCTTAATTTTGACCTTTGCAGCCACTCTTGGATTCCTCCTGATACTTTTCGAGTTTTTCGTTCAGCGAATTGGCGTCGGCCGAATAGATCAGGCCGTCCCGCGCGAATCCGCCTTCTAGTAACCCGTTGTGTTTCCCACCGGAATTAGCACTCATGTGTTCCAAGTGCTAAGCGTCTGGATTTTAGAAGCGTCATTACGAAGTGTCAACGATTGAGTTGCACTTTGAGGCATATCGTTCAGCCCGGTACTCCTACCGGGGATGGAAAGACCGCCTGTTGAAACCACAAACTGGATACCCCGGTGGCGTGCCGACGGACTACCAACCGGTTCACCACTAGAACAACAGTGTGTGTTTCTCCGGAGCGGGTTCGCGGATCGTGCAGCCGTCTCCCGTGGCTTCACGGGGATGATGGATTCACACCCCGAAGTGGTACCGGCCTGTCTCATCCGCTGGCCGGTACCACCACACAAATTCTTTAGATCGACTCGGCTCCAGAGACACGTATGGCCAACATTGTTCTCGGACTGATAACCATCGCCACCCTGATGACAGGGGCGCTGACGTTTACCGTCACGGGAATCATGGGAGCCGAATCAAATGCCGAAGCGCATGTCACCGCCGCCGACTTCCGGGGCCAGGCGGATCGGTCTTCTCTGCGCCATGTTCCGAGCTGCGTAATACCTCTCGGGACCACCCTCACTGCCACGATCGAAAACAACGGCCAGTCGTCACTACGGGACTTTGATGACTGGGACGTACTCGCCCATTACGAGTCCACCGCATCGCTGAGTGCCGAGTGGCTGTCGTACCAGGAGCTTGCTCCGGCGGGATCCGGTGAATGGACGCTGACGGACTTCCGACTACTGAATGGGCGTTCTGAGGCTTTTGGAGCCGGTGAGTTGGATCCCGGAGAACGGGCCACCGTGACCGTTGAACTGCCGGTGAGCGCCACCGCGTCAGGAATCAATCGGCTAACGATCAGTACGGGTGGCGGTGCCGTCGTAGAGATTCCGTTCGATGGGATTACCTCATGTGGCTACTACCTCCATAACAACCCCAGCCCTCCTTCAGGCGATACGACATCTCAGGTGGATCTGGTCGCAGATACCAGCATCCCAAGCGTCAGCTCGCTCTACAACTACGACACGGATCGTGATGCGGCCGTCGGATTGCTGATCGCAATGGGCGGAAGCGGGGCGTCAGAGACCGGGTCGACGCTCTATCAGAACTGGCAGACCGCTGCCGTGACGGAACCTCTGAAGCTGACCGGTACGGTACGGGTGGCGTTCTGGGCTGCGGTCAAGGACTTTTCGACGAGCCTCCGTGGAGATGTCACCGTGTATCTCCGTGATTACGATGGTGCCAGCTATACCGAGATCGGCAGCGTGAACGTCACGGCTGATCCGTGGGATGCGTCGGCCAGCGGTACCTGGGTTGAGGCGTCCGCAACGATCACCGGGTTGGACTACACGCTGCCCATCGGTAATCAACTTGAGATCAAGCTGATCGTGCCAGGAACCTCCGGGGACGACATGTGGCTGGCGTATGACACGATTAGCTACCCGGCGTCCGTGACGGTTGCGGACTCGATAGACCTCTTATTCCACAGTGACACCCGGCAGACCGGGGATGTGCTGAGCAATGTGGCCCGAGTCGACGGTCACGATGACGGCTATTACCTCCACAACAATCCCACCCCACCAGTCCTGGACACCACTTCTCAGGCGAACCTGACCGCCACGACCAGCTTCCCGTCTGCGACCACGTTGCTCAACTACGACACTGATCGGGACGCGCAGCCCGGAATAGTCTTGCTTCAGGGTGGTTCCGGGGCGACTGAGTCGGACCTGACGAAGTACCAGAACTGGCAGACGGCTACGAGCACGGCACAAACGGTCATATCTGGCACCGTATCAATCAATATCTGGTCAGCAGTCAAGGACTTCAGTACATCTCTGGCTGGCGAGTTGACGTTTTTCCTTCGTGATCTGGATGACACCGGTTACACGGAGATCGCAAACGGAACGTTAAACGGCTCGCCGTGGGATGGAGAAGCGTCAGGTTCCTGGGTTAACCGACTGCTTGAGATTCCCTCTGTTAGCTACACCGTTCCAGCCGGGCACCAGATCGAGCTGAAGGTGATTGTTGGAAGCGGATCTGCCGATGATATGTGGCTTGCGTACGACATTGATTCGCTAGCGTCCGTGCTCAGGTTGCCGGACCAACGTGATGCTGATCCCGCCGGGCGTCCCGTGACCGCTGTGGTTGATGCTGGTGCATCTACGGGTCGGTTTGCTCTTGAGGTGAACGGCGGTAGATTCCTGTATCCGCTAGAGGGCTACACAAGGATCACGGATTCTCCCTGGACGATAAATTACAGGGTCAAGCGAGATGGATATGGGTTTGTCTGGCTGGATAACGGGGTGGACATCACTCCGGGAACGATCGATAGCTGGCAGGTAATCGACCTGTCAGCGTCGGTACCCGCGGGTACTACCGGAGCCATTGTTGAACTCATCAACACTCACCCATCGAACGCAGTGAGCGGAGTGGTACGAGGAGGAGACGATACGACCGAGTACATGCCGGATGCCAGCGCTCAGAAGTTGGCCGGTCACACACATCGTTGGCAGGTTGTTGAAGTGAACAGCGCCCTGGAAATCCAAGGATACGTGGAGTCGACTTCGAATATTTTGGTTCGATTAATCGGGTACACGGCGGGTACAGATCCCGTTTATCTGGGGACTCCGGTGGACGTGTCGCCAGCGACCACGGGGTCATGGACCACAGTAGACGTCTCAGCGAATGTGAGCGCTGATGCGACCGGTGTAATCCTCTGGTTGGATGCGACAGGCGGAGATACAAATTACGGTATTCGCGAGGTAGGCAGCTCGTTCTCTGATATCACCCATCGGTTGGAATCTGAGTCAAACGGCATGTACTTCGTTGGTATCGACGGTAGTGATCAGTTTGATATCTACCTCGAAAACTCATCGATCGTGGTGTACGTCGTCGCGTATACGGAACAGTCAGTTGTCTACTACACGAACGACGTAGCCGTGACGGACCCCACCCTCAACACCTGGGAAGATATCGACGCTGATACTTACTCGGTACCGTCCGGAGCGAACGGGCTGATTCTGCACGCTCAGAACAACAGGAACAACAAAGTGGACTTTGGGATCCGGAAGAACGGGTCCACAGATGACCTGGACAAGCAGTTGCCAGCGCAGGGCCACATGCAGGGCGGGGTCGGGATCGACTCAGACAACATCTGGGAGGAGTACATTGACCGGACGGATACAGACGTTTCGATTGCCGCGTATACCGTCGCGGAGAACATAGGCGATTCCGTCCTTCACGCGGACGCCGATGTGCTGGTTAGGCGTTCCAACGGGGTGATTCGGACCACACTCGGCATCAATGTAGCGAACACCGGAGATATTTCCGTTACCAACGATTGGGTAACCGTCACCGGAACGTGGACGCCGAGCGAATATGAGGTTGTTGATCAGTCGGATTACCTCGAACTAAAGATCTACGGCGAGGTCACCTCCAACGACAATGTGGCGTCGGTCCAGTTCCGTCTCGACGACAACACCGCGCCGATGTCAGACCAGTTTGGGGTTACGAATGTTGGCGTTTACCGGGAATAGAGCTCGGCCTCATTTTGGATGGATCGGTTAGTATGCGCAAATCGCATACCTATAACCACGCTACCTTTGGGGGGTGACAGTGGTCTCTGAAGTTAATCCCGCGGCGGTCGATATCGACCAGCTCCGCGACAACGTGAAGTCAAAGTACTCCGACGTTGCGACTAACCCCGAAGAGGGCTTTCACTTCCACACCGGTCGACCTCTTGCTGCGATGCTTTTCTACACCGCCGAGGATCTGGAAGGGCTTCCAGAGTCGGCGATCGAATCGTTTGCAGGCACCGGTAATCCATTCAGCCAGGGTCGTCTGAACCCAGGTGAGTCTGTGGTCGACGTCGGCAGCGGCGCCGGGTTTGACTCGCTTCAGGCTGCTCGACAGGTTGGTCCTTCTGGTTCCATCATCGGCGTCGACATGACGCAGGCGATGCTGGACAAGGCGTCAGCAGGCGCTCAGGCGATGGGACTGACGAATACGGAGTTCAGACTCGGATACGCCGAGGCGCTACCGGTGGACGACGCCAGCGCAGATGTTGTTATCAGCAACGGGGTGATCAATCTCACCCCGGACAAGATGACGCCGCTGAAAGAGATCTTCCGGGTATTGAAGCCCGGCGGTCGTATCCAGATCGGCGACATCATCGTCCACGTTGAGGTGCCGCAGTCAGCCAAGGATGATATCGATCTCTGGTCTGGCTGAATTGCCGGTGCTTTGCTGGAAGCAGAGTGGGAATGGGTCCTGTCACAGGCAGGATTCGAGGATCTCAGGTT
The DNA here is from genome assembly GCA_018650185.1 of Chloroflexota bacterium. GTDB lineage: Bacteria > Chloroflexota > Dehalococcoidia > Lucifugimonadales > Lucifugimonadaceae. The sequence goes on along the minus strand of JABIGL010000076.1, from coordinate 20,574 downwards.
GGGAGAGCAGATAGACGTGTTCTCCGGGTCGAAGCACGAGTCGTCGGCGGCAAACTTCGACACGATGGGCCTGACGATCTACGGACGGAAGCCGGGTTAACGGGTTCCACATACGTAAAAAACAAGCCAGCCCCGCCGGTCATAAACCGGCGGGGCTGTTGTTTGTCTGAATGATCCTGATGCGAGCTTAGTCCCCGGCCGCCTCAGCGCTGCCGTTGTTGGCGTCCTGCATGGCCCAGAAGACTCGCTCCGGGCTCATGGGTAGTTGTGTCATCCGGACGCCTGTCGCGGAGTTGATGGCATTTGCGATCGCGCCGGCCGGTGGGACGATCGGCGGCTCGCCGACACCACGTACACCGTACGGGCCATCGTCTGCCGGTATCTCCATCACCACGCAGTCGATTCTCGGTAGGTCCAGCGCTGTTGGCATTCGGTAGTCCAGCAGGCTGGCGTTTTGTAACACTCCCGTGTCGTCGTACACGTACTCTTCGTTGAGTGCCCAGCCGATACCCTGCACCGCGCCACCTTGTATCTGGCCCTCTGCTGCGTCCGGGTTGACCACCTTGCCGACGTCCTGGAACGCCGTGAAGCGCGTCAGCGTCGTCTTTCCGGTGTCCGGGTCGACATCGACATCGGCGATGTCGAGCGCGTAACCGTTGGCGGTCCGCATGTTTGGGTCGTTTGAGGCTGAAGCAACGATGTCGTTTCCGCTAGACACGGCCTCTTTGGCGGCCTCACGGAAGGACATCGAGTTATCGGGAACGTCCCGTGCGGAGAATTCGCCGTCTGAGAAGTCCACGAACTCAGGAGTGACGCCGAGCTTGGAGGCGACACGTTCCTTGATCTGGTCAACGATGTTGTTGGAAGCGTCGTAAATCGCCGATCCCATCGAGCGGGTGACGCGGCTTCCACCGGCAGTGCCCGAGTAAGCGATGCTTCCTGTATCGCCGGTGGTTATGTGAACTTCTGAGGGGTCGAGACCCAGCGTCTCGGCCGCCATCTGGACGAAGCCGGTGCGTGTGGATGAAAGGTCCATAGTTCCCACGACTAGCGCAATCGTACCGTCAGGGTTCACGATCATGCGGCAACTTGAGACGCCGATACCGTTCGGCCACCAGCCGATGCCGATGCCCCGTCCGGCGTTGTCGCCCTTGAGCGGCGCCGTGTAGTGCGGATGGGCCTTCGCAGCCTTCAGCATCTCCTCGATGCCGATTGTGTCGAATGCCATGTCGTTCATGTTCTGGTCACCGGTTCTTGAGACATTGGCAAGCCGGAAATCGATCGGGTCCATTCCCAGCTTCTTGGCCATCTCGTCAACAGCGGACTCGGCGGCGTAGGAGCCGACGGTGGCTCCCGGTGCGCGATATGCAGCAACCCGGGGCGTATTTGTGACTACGTCGTAGCCGTCGATACGAGCCGCGTCGGGCTGGTAAGGGGCGAATGAGCAGAGGCAACCAATCGCTACCGGTGCGCCCGGAAATGCGCCCGCTCCGTATACAAACCGGGCCTGAACGGCCTTCATCTTGCCGTCGTTCGTAGCGCCCATCTTGACGGTGACAGTGGCGGCTGCGCCCGGGCCGGTTGCGGAGAGGACTTCTGTTCTGGTCAGCACGATCTGGACCGGCTTACCGGCCTTTTTGGAAAGCATGACGCAGAGCGGCGAGATTCGGGTCTGTGCCTTAGCCCCGAACGCTCCGCCGACTTCCGTGCCCCGGACCAGAATGTCGCCCTGGTCGATCTCAAGGAGGTTTGATAGCTGGTTGCGGTGATCGAAAATGCCCTGGGTGTCTGCCCAGACCTCGATGCTTCCGTCGTTGTGATACCAGGCAGTCTCGGCTTCAGGCTCGATGTAGCCCTGGTGGACGATAGACGTCTTGTAGGTCCGCTCGATGATGTGGTCTGAGGCGGCGAATGCCGCATCTACGTCGCCGCGCCCGAGCTCTACGTGAAGTGCGACGTTACTGGGGCTGTCAGCCTCACCACCGATGGACTTCGTGAGCATGTCATCGTGGAGCAGGGGTGCGCCGGGGGCCATGGCCTCCACGGGGTCCTGGACCGGCGCAAGGATTTCGTAGTCAACCTTGATCAACTTCGTCGCTTCTTCTGCGATTTCGGCTGTACGGGCGGCTACTGCGGCGACCGGGTGGCCCTGGAAGAGGGCCTTGTCTCGGGCGATCACGAGCTCTGACAGGTAGCGGAGTGAGATGTCCACCTCACCGGTACCGGCGGATCCGCCTGCTTCGATGGTCGGGAAGTCGGCCCCGGTAATGACGGCGTCTACTCCGGGAAGCACCTCGGCGGCTGAAGTGTCGATCGACTTGATGATTGCGTGGGCGTGCGGGCTCCGAAGCACCTTGCCCTGGATAAGGCCCGGCAGGTCGATGTCTGCGCCGAAATCTGCGGTTCCGGTGACCTTGGGCAGCGCGTCTACCTTTGCGAGCCTGTCGCCGGAGAGATTGATCTGTTCTGCGGTCCCGACCATAAATCGACCTCGTAGGTGTGCTTTAGGTGTGCATTTCTGACAGACGCCCGGACGTGTCCAGACAGGTTGGTGGGCGATGGTATCAGAGGGAGTGACGAAGGGGGAGCAGATCGTCGAGAGTCAGATTTGCCCTTCTGGTGACGCATTGCTTACATCATCCGTAGGGCCGCAAGTGGTAATATCCGCTTAAGTTTTGAGCACACTTGGCGATTGGGTTTTCGCCTGGTGGGCTCGCTGAGTGGTCGAAGATAGATCAGGCAGCGGAATCAATTTCAAGTGCACCGGCACCTCACGGGTGAGGTGATCGGTCATCGACGTGATGATCGTCAGGTACGTCCAATGCGGATGGACAGCCGGACCGGTGAACGGGGAGAACGTACGTCATGAGTTCAAAATTCTTTAAACGCATAGCTGCACCGGGACTCCTTGGTCTCGCTTTGCTGGCAGCGTTGCTGTTTGCCACCATCGGTGGTGATTCAGACGCATCGGCTAACAATGGTGTCCGTGGGCTTGATCGTGCAATTGCTGCACAGGAAGCGCACAACGGCAATCTCCTAGCGCTAGACGGCGTTGTCGGTACGGGCGTCGGCCCGGGCGGCAGCGGGAGTGCTGTTGTATTCGTGCTCACGGAATCAGCAGACGTGGCGGGCATCCCGTCCAGGCTTGATGGGGTGACAGTGATTCCGACCGTGACGGGCAAAGTAACCGCACTCCACCACCGGGCGAATCACGACAAAGGCGGCGGCGGAAGTGACCCGACTCCAACCCCTGGGCCCGACCCAACGCCGGACCCAACCCCCTCGGATCCTACGGTTCGATTTGACCGTCCCGTTCCGATTGGTGTGTCTACAGGACACCCGTCGATAACGGCCGGAACCATCGGCGCTCGTGTAACCGATGGAACAAATGTGTTCGCACTTTCTAACAATCACGTGTACGCGGACGAGAATGCAGCAGCACTCGGCGACGCCGTGATTCAGCCTGGATCGTTTGACGGCGGTTCCAGTTCGGCCGATGACATCGGCACCCTGTCCGCATTTATCCCGATAGCTTTCGATGGTTCTGCGAATACCGTTGACGCTGCAATTGCGCTCTCATCCGAGGGGCAGCTAGGGAATGCGACCCTGTCCGCTGGTTACGGCACACCGGATAGCACGACGGTGAGCGCTACTTCCAGGATGAAGGTCCAGAAGTACGGTCGGACGACCGGATTCACTAAGAGCCGGGTCTGGGCCACCAACGTGTCCGTAAACGTTGGTTACGATTCCGGAACGGCCCTGTTTACCGGGCAAATTGCTGTGCGTGGAGCCGGGTTCAGTGCTGGAGGAGACTCTGGTTCACTGGTCGTCACACAGAGCGGCAACAACCCTGTTGGTCTGCTCTTCGCAGGAGGTGGCCAGTACACCTTCCTCAACCCCATCGACGACGTTTTGTCTGCATTCGGGGTTACGGTTGACGGCAAGTAAGATCGTGAAACATACCCATAGCGGGAAATGAATGAGAGAGGGCGGGAGCGGATGCTCCCGCCCTCTCTGTTTTTTCACATTTGCTGGCAAACGATTTTGATATCTTCTTCCGTAGGCACCAGTAAACCGGGGCAATGAAACGATCAGCGAGAGAATGATCTGAGATGCCGGACCAATCGATCAACGAAGCCTTTGACGCCAATCAGGAATCGCTTATGGCGCTACCCGGCGTTGTAGCCGTTGGGATTGGTGAAGACTCTGGTCGCCCGTGCATCGTCGTTCTGGTCGAATCCTCTGACCCGGCAATCCGATCAGGAATACCGGGTCAACTTGATGGATACGCCGTCGTCGTGGACGACTCGGGGCAGATTACGGCTTTCGGAGCCGGATAAGTTAGAAGCTAGTCCAGTTTCGCCAACTTCTCGTTTGCAGCGTTCGCTGTATCGAGGCCCGCTGGTGTTCCGGCCGACCGGCCAAGGTTGATGGCTTCTTGCAGGGAATCTTTCGAGGCTGCGTCGTTTCCGGTTGACGCCTCCAGGTCTGAGCGGCTCATCGCGGCCTGGGCCGCCAGAACGATACCGTTTGCGGTTCGTGAGCGTTGACCCATCTCGACAGACTCGTCCCAGGCTGCGGCAGCTTCGGTGTTCCTGTCCTGGTCGACCAACATCGCGCCGAGGTTGTAAGAACAGACGGCGGCTATGACGAGCGAGTCAGGGGATGCGGCCTCTTTGCCGAGCGTCGCTGCGTCTCGATAGGCGGCTTCCAACTTTGGATCTTCCTGATCGGCAAGGCTCGTGGCGAGCCCGTAGGCGGCGACCGCGGCGCGCTCCAACGCCCGTGGTGAGCCGGAAGCTGCACCGAACGCCATCGCTTCACGCCATGCTTCGGCGGCATCGTGTGGGCGATCCCGTCTCACCAGATGAACTCCAAGCGCCTGTGCGGCACGTGCCGCCGTCTCAAGACCCCGATCTCCGGCGGCGCGTCCAAGTTCCACCGCTTCCCGCCAGGCGACTTCCGCATCATCAGGATTGCCGATGTCTACCAGCAGGGCAGCGAGATTGTGAGAAGCACGTGCCGCCCACACGGCGCCTCGTTCGGTCTCAGATGTGCGTCCAAGCTCGATTGATTGGCGCCATGACTCGTCCGATTCGGCGTTCCTGCCGCCATCTGCGTGCAGTACGCCGAGGTTGTGCGCAGCACGTGCCGCCCACGCAAGGCCCTCTCCGGGCCCAGACATCTCGCCAAGTGATATTGCTTCTCGACAGGCTGATGCAGCTTCACCGACGCGGCCGGTGTAACGAAGCACTACCCCCAGTCCTGATGAGGCGGCAGCGGCCCACGCCAGCGCCTCCTTGTTTTCAACGACGCGGCCAAGTTCGACAGCTTCCCTGAAGGCCTTCTCGGCCTCGGAGTCGTTACCACGGCGGCGCAGTTCTTCGGCGCGCTGGTACTCCTTGCGAACGGCGTCTGCATCCGTCATCGGAGTGATGGTTGTGAGGTGAGCGGGATCACGATGTTCAGGTCCATCCAGTCAGCGATCACTTCGGTCGCAACGTAATTATCAATCCACCCGACTCCATGAAGGGAATACTCCTGGAACATATTCAATGCCCGGAGGATCAGTAGCCAGGAAGAGGTAGGGAAAGGCTATCAGGCCGCCACGGGGAGATGTGATCTTGGCGACGATGAACTGAGATAAGACTCCGTTTGTGCGAGACCTTGAACCTCCCTCACACCGGCCCTCCCCCACGGGGAGAGCGGCCGGTTGGCCTACGCTCTATTCTTTCGCAACTGCCATCGCCCGATGCCGAAAATCACGATGAGTAGGATCCAGACCGGGCTTAGGGCCAATGCCCAAACCAGTCCTCGAACTCCGTATACGCCGACAGCAGATAGGACCTGTACGCCATCTTTGAATGTGTCGCCAACGTTCCAGTCGGCGATCACCCAGCCCTCTGCCTCACGCACCCGCACACTCAGCACGCTGCGACCTTCGATCTCGCCGGTCTCAGAAGTTCCTGAGATCACCAGAGTTGCCGTGTACGGGATGGGACGGTTGTTGACGTAGGTGTGCTCGGCCTCGGCAACGGTCACTCCTGCGGCCAGCGTGCCCTCGACAGCGGCCGAGCCATCGCCGAACTCCCAGCGGTAAGTGAGATCGTCCACACCCTCAGGCCTGGTGAACGTGCCGGAAACCCCGACCTTTTCTCCGGCCTCAACGGAGATCGACTCACCGGCAAATACATCCAGTACCGGGATGTTGCTGACCGAAGCCACGAGGGTGTCTTTACCCTCGGCCACGCCGGAGTCTCCGATGCCGGTGATCTCAACGGTCACCACAAATGGCGAGTTGTCTTCCGACTGGTACACGTGCGTAACGGCGGCGGTGATGCGCTGGCCCTCTATTAGTGTTGCGGCCGTGCGGTTGGTGCCGATTCGCTGGGATCCGTCGCCGAAGTCCCAATCGATTTCAAAGTGATCAGTACCTTCCGGCGCATCCAGCATTGCGGTAAAGGTCACAGGCTGACCCACTGCGACGGCCACGTCACTTCCTGCGTCTACCTGCATCTCGGTCGGCTCGGCGTTGAGGAAGATGTTGACGAGCGAGAAGGCCGAGGTCTGGGCCAGCAGGTTCAGGCGGCCCTCCATGCTTTCGATGTCTTCCCGGATCTTGTTCAGCTCGACCTGAACATCCAGTGTGTCCTGGATCGTTTGTGCATTGGACAGAAGGGTGATCAGTGCCGCCTCACTGGCCTTCTGGCTTCGGATGCGCGCCTCGAGGTCTGTGTACTCGTCCGTCACGTCCTGCGACGAGGAGCTCTCGGATTTCACTTCCACGGTTAAAGCACGAACATCGTCAAGTGCGGCGTCAAGTCCGTATGCGGGCACGCGAAATGAAATAAACGCCGTGTGGTTGCCGTCCCTCGTCGACCCAACGACCCATCCTCCGGAGTTGTTGGCAAGTTCTGTGATCTCAGTAACCGCCTCACTGACATCCTTCACTACCAGCGTCATGTCCACGGTGCGGACAATGATCCTGTCCAACGCCGCGGCAGATTGGATCCGTATATCGAGGCTATTGGCGACCGTGTTGCTGATGCCGACATCACCGGGTTCACCGGAGCCGCCATCCGAGCCCGGTTGACCTGACAGGTCATCGGTCGGATCAAATCTGGCCGCAGGGGCGGCCGTAGCGGCAGGGGCTGCAGTCGCGCTAGGACGTGATTGGAAATCGCCGTCGGAGCCACTCGTCTCGGAGAAGCTCGGCGCATCGGCTGAACCATCTCTCGACTCACCGCATCCGGTGATCACAAGTGCAATCAACAACACTGGTGCCAGTAGGAGTACAAAACGAATTCGTGCCACGGCCATTACCTCGTCGTATTTCTGATGCGGGGATCGGGGAATTGCGTTTTCGGAAATCGGACGGCGGCGGCGCGATCCATGCTTCGGCCACCGCCATCATAGTTAAAGACGCTTGTTTGCCGATAAAAGTTCCCGGCATAGCTAAAAGCGGCGTTACAATCCGGCAGCGCCTTCGGTTCGCGATGAGCGGACGTGTGGGACATTTAGAGAACATTCGAAATTGGAGATGACTGCGCGTATGAAGTACCGACGTCTTGGCAGCTCCGGGCTGCTCGTATCCACAATCGGCCTCGGGACCAACAATTTCGGCGAGATGCTCGGCCGGATGGACTATGAATCCGCGAAAACGGCGTTGGACGCCTGTCGTGATAACGGCATCAACTTCATCGATACCTCGGACTCTTACTCCGGTGGCATCTCGGAGGACTTCATCGGCCGTGGCGTGAAGGACTACCGCAAGGACGTCATCATCGGAACCAAGGCCGGGATGCCCTGGGCTGGCGGTCCAAACAGGGACGGCCTGTCGGCTGCACACCTGAAATACTCGGTAGACGAGAGTCTGCGACGGTTGCAGACCGACTACATCGACCTGTACCAGATGCACATTGTTGACCCGCTCACGCCGATCGAAGAGACGATGCGTGCGCTGGATGACATCGTCGCCGCCGGTAAGGTTCGCTACGTAGGCTGCTCCAACTTCATGGCGTGGGAGATGGTGGAAGCTATCCAGGTTTCACGTCGAAATGGCTGGGTAGAGTTCGTAAGCAATCAGCCCGAGTACTCGATGCTGAAACGTGACGTTGAGGCGGAACTGATCCATTCGAGCGCCAGGTACTCGACCGGAATCCTCCCATACTTCCCGCTTGCTTCCGGTTTCCTGACCGGTAAGTACAAGCGTGGAGCCGATTTGCCGGAAGGCACACGTCTTGCCGGGACGCAGCGGATGGCGGATGCACAGCTTACGGACGCCAACTTTGACGTCCTTGAGACACTTGAGTCGTTTGCTGGAGAGCACGGTCACACGATGGTCGAGCTTGCATTCGCATGGTTGCTCGGACACCCCGAGGTGTCGTCAGTGATCGCCGGTGCGACACGTATCGAGCAGATAGAGCAGAACGCCAAAGCCGCCGACTGGGACCTCACCGCGGAAGAGATGGCTGAGGTAAACGAAATTCTGCCGGGAACGCCCGGTCCCGGCGTGGGCAACCTGCCGCGGCGACGGACCCTGGAGTCTCACGCCTGATCCTGAGGCAACTACCGGAAGCAGTTTTTAAGCGTTTTTGAGGGTGATCGTGTCCGAAGGTCGGCACATTCTTGCTATCGACCAGGGCACGACATCCTCCCGCGCCATCGTATTTGACGACCAGGCGCGGCCGGTTGCATCAGCGCAGGTAGAACTAACCCAGCACTTCCCTCAACCGGGATGGGTGGAACACGACGCGTCAGAGATTTATGACGGCGTGCTTTCTGTGGCGCGAGATGCGATTAAAAAGTCAGGCGTTGGTGTGGACGGGATTGCCGCTATTGGCATCACGAACCAGCGTGAGACCGTGGTCGTATGGGACCAGATGACCGGCGAGCCGGTATCTAACGCAATCGTGTGGCAGTGTCGGCGTACGGCGGATGCCTGCGCAGAGCTGATTCGCAAAGGCCACTCCGAGGTGATCCGCGACCATACCGGGCTCGTTGTTGATCCGTACTTCTCCGCCACCAAGTTGCGATGGCTGCTTGATCGTATTCCAAACGGTCAGCGCAAGGCGGAAGACGGAGAGTTGTGTTTCGGGACCGTTGATTCCTGGCTGATGTACAAGCTCAGCGGCGGAAAGAGTCACGTCACGGACGTTACCAATGCGTCTCGAACGATGCTGCTCAACATCCAGGATCTTGAGTGGGACCCGGCGATGCTTGATCTGTTCGCCATCCCCGAGGCGATCCTTCCTGATGTGCTGCCATCCGCAGGAGACTTTGCGATAACGGACGTTTCCGTGTTGGGTGCTGAAATTCCCATCACCGGTGTGGCCGGAGATCAGCACGCTGCGCTGTTTGGACAGGCGTGTTTCAAGACTGGAATGACCAAGTGCACGTACGGGACGGGTGCATTTGTGCTCACGAACGCCGGTCAGCGAGTGCCTTCGCCCGAAGCAGGGATTCTTTCGACCGTTGGCTGGCAGGTCGGCTCCAAGCGCGCATATGCCAGCGAAGGCGGCGTATTCGTGACCGGAGCGGCCGTCCAATGGCTGCGGGATGGTCTTGGGGTGATCGGATCTGCGTCAGAAGCGAACGATCTTGCGGTGATGCTCGGCGATAACGATGGCGTTTACATGGTCCCGGCGTTCGTCGGGCTTGGCGCGCCTCGATGGGATCCGGATGCCCGCGGTACCATCACCGGGCTGACCAGGGGATCTTCACGTGAGCACCTGGCTCGCGCTGCGCTGGAGGCCACGGCCTACCAGGTCAGGGACGTGATTCATGCGATGACCGGATCTGGAAAAGGCTCAAGCACTCCGCTCCGGGCGGATGGGGGGCAGACGGCCAGCCCGTTTTTGATGCAGTTCCAGGCTGACATACTGGATCGACCTGTAGAAGTGTCAGAGATTGCCGAGACGACGGCACTTGGCGCCGCATTTCTGGCAGGGCGTGGTATGGGTCTTTGGCGGAGTGACGCCGAGGTTGGTCGATTGTCGCGGGCCGGTGCACGTTATGAACCGGCGATGGCGGATAGCCAGCGTGCCAGGTTAATCACCGGCTGGTACGACGCCGTCGAAAGAACGGCGAGCGTGACCGGCTGAAGTAATAACTCAGGCGGCGGCACCCTCGACTGGTTTCTCGGACTCTTCGCCAGAAGTCTCCTCTTCAACTGGAGCTTCATCTGAGTTATTAGACGATTCGTCGTTAACCGCATCTTCAGGTGCAGCTGCGTCAGGATTTTCGGCTGCGTCCGGTCCGCCTGTGAGCGCGTCAAACTCGGTCAGGTCAAATATCTCAGCGCTCTCCATGAAGCGTCCAGAACCCAGAATCTCAGTCCAGCCTCCTGCTACCAGTACGTTGCCGTCCGGTAGGAGCGATGCCGTGTGCCAGAGACGAGCGGACGCCATCCGGCCTGCGGCCACCCACGGGCTCTTGGTGCCTTTCACCGGGTCCCAGATATCGGCCGTGGAGAGTGACATGAACCTGCCGGCCCTGCCGCCGACGACCAGTACGCGTCCGTCCTTCAGTAGCAGAGCGCTGTGGACATACCGAGCCTCGCCCATTTTGCCGATCTTGTTCCACTTTCGTGTTCCGGGCTTGTGGATCTCCGCGGTGTTGGCGACCTTTTCACCACTCCAACCCCCGGTCATGAGAATTCGTCCGTCGGTCAGTACTGTCGCTGTGTGTAGATAGCGTGGGGAGTTCATATTTCCGGCCGAACCCCAGGCGTCCGTCTCCGTGTCGTACACCTCAGCGGCTACGAGCTCGTGATCACCCGACCAACCACCGGCGGCCAGCACTTTACCGTCGTTCATAGCCACAAGCGTGTGACCACGGCGAGGTTCGTGCATCCGGGTAACTTCTGTCCATTCACCGGATTTTGGATCCCAGATTTCGGCGCTCGGGAAGATGGACCTACCGTCCCATCCTCCCGTGACGATCACGCGACCGTCTGGAAGCAAAGCAATCGAATGCTCAGAGCGTGCTGTTGCCATGGCTCCGGTTAGCACGGAAGTACCTGAACCCGGGTCAAACAACTCGGCTTCCGCCAGCACTTCCTGGCCGGCTCGACCACCGACGATGAGGATTTTCCCGTTATCCAGGAGGATTGATCTGTGGTCGAATCGGGGCGTTAACAGGGTTCCGGACTGGGTCCATGATTTCTTTGAGTGGTCGTAGATTTCTACTGGACCGACCGGGGCATTGCCGTCCCAGCCGCCGGTGATTGCTATCCGGCCGTCTTTGAGGGTCACGTCCGTGTGTACGTATCTGGCCTGCGACATTCGACCGGCCTGTGACCACTCGTCACTCGCCGGATCGAACTCCTGAGTGGTATTCGTTACGTTGTCGTTCACATACCCGCCGACCAGCAGGATTCGACCGTCCGCCAATAGGCTCGAGGTGTGCCACAGGGGGGCCGACTCCGGGCTGGCTGCGAGAGACCAAGTGTTGCTCAGAGGATCGTAGATCTCGGTGGAGAGGAGCTCCACTTCGTCGTCCATGCCACCTGTGACCACGACGCGTCCGTCCGGCAACACCGTTGCGGAGTGCTGGGAACGGGGGTCGGTCAGTGCGCCGGCGTCGGCCCATTCGCCGCGAAACGGGTCGTAAACAGTGGCCCACGCGACGGGATCCCCGTCCTCATCTTCACCACCAACCACCAACAGTCTCCCGTTGTGGAGTACTGAAACGGTGTGACGACTCCGTGCGGTTTTCATTGGAAGGCCGGGCGACCATGAATTTTTCTTCGGGTTGAAGATCTCGACGGAAGCCTCACGGCCGTCTTCGCCCAGGCCGCCGAATATCACGGCGTTACCGGACGGAACTCCGATGGCGACGGCCTCTGATCGTTGTTTGGCCATTGGAGCGATCTTTGCCCACGTCTTCGTTTTAGGATCGAACAACTCGGCGGAGCTTTCGATACCATCGGTGCCGTAGCCCCCGGCAATAAGAACTCTGCCGTCTCTCATGAGAGTGGCGGTGTGACCGGCCCGTGGAGCCAGCAGATCACCGGTAGCGGACCATGAATTCGACTCGGGGTCGTAGATTTCGCATGCCCTGAACGCTTCAAGGTTTTTGTAGCCGCCGGTTACCAGGACCCGACCGTCGGCCAATACGGTTGATGTGTGGCGGGTTCTTGGGTGCGTCATAGACCCGGCAGAAGACCAGCTGTCGGAGAATGCATCGAAGATTTCGGCCGCACCGCTGTCCCGCTGGCCACCGGACACGAGGACCCGTCCGTCTTTCAAAGTCGTAGCAGCGTGTTCAGCGCGTGCGCCGAGCAAAGATTTGCCTGAGCTCCACTCACCGGCCGGCATCACATACCCGATGCCACCTTTTTGTCGGGGCTTGGGGCCCTCAGGGTCCGCAGCGTCTCGGCGTTTCTTCTTTTTCTTCCCGTCGTCCTCCGGCTCGTTCATGGCGACCACTGCGCCATCCATACCGGCGATCATGTCAGACATCGACTGGAATCGTTGTGCCGGGTCTTTGGAGAGGGCGACCATTATCAGATCAGAGATTCTCTCCGGGAGATCAGACCGGACCTCTGAAGGACGTGCCGGGTCGTCGCCGATCTGGGCGCGGACGACTGGTCCGGGTTCAAGGTCCTCGAAGGGCGCTTTACCCGTGAATAGCTGGTACAGGAGACAGCCGACACCGTACACGTCGGTCCGGGCGTCTATCTCGTATTCTCGGGCCTGCTCCGGCGAGATGTACTGGAGGAGGAGGGTGCGCTCAGCACCGACACCCATCGCTGCAGAGATGTCGGCGGTTCTCACGACCCCGAAGTCTGCGAGTTTGGCCTGTCCATCCGTGCCGATGAGTATGTTGGTCGGTTTGAGGTTGCCGTGGATTACGCCGACAGAGTGAGCAGCGGCAAGGCCGGCCAGGACTTGCTTGGCCAGCTCGATCCCGCGCTCAAGACTGATAGGTTCGGCAAGGCCGATGATGGAGGTGAGGTCATCGGACAGGAATTCCTGCCCGATGTACGGGGCACCTTCGTGTTTACCTACGGCGAAAATTCGCACAAGGTTAGGGTGGTCTATACCGGCAAGGGCTTCCGCACCGGCTTCCCATGTCTGGGCGTAACTGAAGTCACCTGTCAGCTCTTCGCCGAGAACTTTGAGCGCTACCATCTGGCTGGATGAAGGGTCGAATGTCCGGTACACATTTGAGTTACCGGATCCTGCGAGCTCTTCCAGGATGGTGTATTTGCCTATGCGGCGTGCTGTAGCTGTGTTTTCCACCATCTGTGGTCGCAGGGCTCCCTCTAAGCGACGGCCCGGTACGGTGACAAGAGCTCAACCAGCCGGGACACGGGAGTAAACGGCCTCCCCTTTCCCGAGCTCTCGGTCCGCTATTCGATCCGATTGATTCCATCGTGCCAGCGCGCGGCGTGGGGTGCGTCCGCACGAACACCTACGTTGACGCGTAGTAACCGACGGAATCCGGTTGCGCTAGTCTTCAAGGGAGGGGCTCAGACCAGAAAATTACGCGTTCAGGCGACGAGGTCCAGTATCTCTACGGAGTCCAGGAACTGCCCTCCACCAAGTAGCTCTGCGTAGCCACCTGCAGCGAGAACTCTGCCGTCCTTGAGTAGTGACACGGTGTGCCACGTCCGGGCCTGGGACATTCGGCCGGCCTGCGTCCATCCATGGGTGCCCCGGTCAAAATTCTCGGCCGTTGCGACACAGGTGGAGTCGTCCGCATGTCCTCCGGCGACCACGACGTTGCCGTTGTCGCACACCACGGCTGAGTGGAGGTAACGTGCGCGTGCCATGTCCCCGACGGCCGCCCATGGTCCGACCAGAGGGCTGAACACCTCACATCCGGCTACTGCACCGTTTTCTCTGCGATTGCTGCCAACTCGCCGGCCAGCTCGCGCATCGAGGTCGGACGGTTCTTAGGAAGTTTCTCCAGGCAGGACATGACCAGTTTGGAGAACTTCACCTTGAGGTCTGCTCGAAGTGCCCGGATAACTGTGCATGTGCCGTCAGGAGCTTCCGGGGGTCGGTCACAGGGAATGGCGGTTGCCCGGCGAGCATGTGATACAGCAGGGTGCCTAACGAGTAGATGTCGCTGGCCTGCATAGTGGGATTGCCGGTCGCCTGCCCGGACGAGAAATAAGGTAGGCGTCCTGCCGGACGAGAAATGGCGGCACCAGCGAAGTCACCTACCTTGGCCACGCCATCAGTCCCAACGAGGATGTTATGGGGCGACAGGCCTGAATGAAGCAACCCCTTTTCGTGTGCGGCTGCAACGCCGTTTGCTATGTCTGCCGAGAGGCGAGATGCCTGGCCGAATGACATCTGTCCGCTGAATTCCAGGTTGATCTCAAGGCTCTGTGGCAGCAGCTCGGTAGCAACGAAGAACCGTCCACCCTCTCCGCCGATATCGAACACACGGAGGATGTTTCGTTTTGGATCGATGCGATCTGGTTTGACGATTCCAGCAGCCCACGAAGACGATCTGGATCGGCAAGTAAGGCTGCGTTGGATACACGAAGGGCTACAGAGCGTCCGTCGGTGGAGTCGGTCGCCTTGTAGACGAACGTCATCGGCGTCTCAGCTACTGATTCCACGATCGTGTAGACGCCCAGTTTGTTGGAGTCCTGAACGTCTTGTTCTGCTATCGGCTCGGTCGACATAGGGCCTTGCTGTTGCTCCGCAGATGGGTTGCACCGGGGGTGTTATCGGGAAAGAGGACCGTAAAACCACCTGCCACGATGACACCTCTCTCGATGTTGGGCGGAGGTCATGGATTGTGCGAGTGGTTTTGCTGGAAAACGCAGATGCGGTATTCGCATCCCGCAAGCCCGAGCTATCCGCAGGTGATCGGCCGGATGCCATTGTTTAAAGACGCATCCAGGTGTGTCGGCTGGGCGACGGCGTGATGAAGTTGATCTGTCTTCGGACGGAGTGGTTGTGTAGCATTGCGACAATCGTGGAATCACAGGCCCGAGAGGGCATCGATTAGAGGCGGATATGGACCGACGTAGCAATGTTCTGGACGATGCTCCGGGCTCGATCCCGGGTCCGGTAGATCGGCGGCAACCGGGCGCATATCTAAGCTGCGACACGATGGTTTCTACCGGAGCTTCCTCAAAAGGCGGAGGAACGCTGTTTGCCAAGAACAGCGATCGCCCGGCGGATGAGGCGCAGCCGTTGGAACTACACGCTGCGTCCGCAAGCGCCCAGGCGAGGACACAGTTTGTGTCTATCGATGGTCCGTCTCCGGCGTATCGACATATCGGGTCACGTCCGGACTGGTGTTGGGGCTACGAACACGGTTTCAATGAACACCAGGTGGTGATCGGGAACGAAGCGTTGCCGTCGCTGTTGCCGGAGACCGACGAACAAAAGCTTGTCGGGATGGAGCTCCTGCGGCTCGCACTTGAGCGTGGCGCAACTGCAGAAGAGGCGACGAACGTTATTACGGGGCTGGTCGAGAAGTACGGGCAGGGCAAGTTTTCGAACTCAGACGGCATCAGGATGTACGACAACATCTACCTGGTGGCTGATCCGGGTGAGGCTTACGTCGTGGAGACGGTAGGCCATGAGTGGGCGGTTCGGACCGTGACCGGTGCTCACAGCATCAGCAATGTGAGCGGTATGGACTCGGTGGCCCAAGCATCGACGGTCCAGATGTCAGGCGGTGCGGAAGCTCAGGCGATTAAGCACGGGCTGTTTGACGCATCCAATGGGAAGGCTTTTGACTGGACTTCAACCTACTCAGCCGTTGACGAAGCGAATTCAGGCACACGGCGACAATCACGTTCGTCTTCGATACTGGCGCACCACGATGGCGCTATAGATTTCGGCAAGCTGATGCTGACGTTATCGGACCACGGCGCACCTGAGAGCGATGCTGGAGCATTCGAGTCGGTTCCGGGTGATATGCGGGGCATCTGCACGCACCCCGCGGCCGAGGGTGGGGTAACGGCCGCCAGTCTTGTGGCGGATCTATGTGCGGACGGTTCAAGGCTGCCGGTGTACTGGTGTGGGATGTACGCGCCGTGTATGGCCCTGTTCTTTCCGGTGTTCATCGAGGGTGATCTGCCCGAGGTTCTGTCGGTCGGCGGAGGGGGTTATTCGGATGACAGCCCGTGGTGGATGTTCTATGCGTTGGGGCAGGAAGGCTTTGCGGGAGGTCCGGACCGGATGAAGGAGATACACGAGGGTTGGTGGGATCTTCAGAAGGGTATGTTTGGTTCTGCGTATGCCATGGCGGGTCAGGCCCGTGGGATGATTGACGCCGGTGACCGGGATGCTGCATCCAAAATGCTGACCGATTACATGGCGGAGAACACGGCAAACATTCTCCGTGTCGGTCGCGAGATTCTCAGCGGCGCTGCGGCGCGTACCAGTTGACGGAATTCAATCGCAGGGACGCCCTGCTTGCGGCGATAACCGCGTGTGGAACGGCTGCCGAGGTCCTTCTGGCGCGCTTCCGTGACGCCGGGGACACCACGCTTGAACGGAGTTTCAAGTCGGATGGCGGGATGGTCACAAACGCTGACATCGCCGCCGATGAAGCGATCGCCGAAGTGCTAGGTAAGTTTGATGTGACCGACCGAATCGAGTCCGAGGAGAGCACTACCGGCGATGGGGGCTCGACTCTCCGATGGGCAGTCGATCCTCTTTGCGGGACTGTCCCGTATGCCGCCGGTCTCGGTCACTGGGGCGTCAACGTCGCCCTCATGGACGAGAAATCTCCACTACTAGGTGCGGTAACTATTCCAACTATGCGCGAGACGCTGACCTCTGTAACTGGACGCGGAGTCTCCCGAAACGGTGAACCATGGGTTGCGGAACCGCCGACCGGAAAGCTGTCCGAACAACTGGTCGATCTTGAGATAAGCGGGGCGGATCGGGCGGCCACGATGATGAGCGATGGAAGTCTCAGCTGGGTCCGCGGCGTCGATCACACGACTACGTACGCGTCGATGGCCTACCCGCTAAGCCAGCTATGCCTGGGACGGCTTGCCGGAGTGGTCTGTTACGGCGTTGGCACGGTTCACCTCGCCGCTGGTGTGGCCATAGCGGAAGAACTGGGAATCAAGATCACCGATGCAGATGGAGAGCCGCTCGATTGGAACGTCCGCGAACCCTGGCCTGTGATGGTTGCGGCCTGGCCCGAAGCGCATGACGGTCTTCTGGAGTTGATGCAGTGATGATGTCGGGCGGGAGACCCGGAGGGGAAGGTCCGCCTCCAGGAGTTACTCCCGAATCACGTCAGGGCCGTTACGCCGTTACCCCGTGGTCGGTACAACGCCTGTATCGGCCGTTTATCTGGACCTCACTGATTGTTGCGCTGGTCTACGGATTTGGCACCGGCGCGGGAATGATGTTTGCGCCCGCGTTTGGGATCGACCGCGGATTGTGGTGGATCGTCCATGGGCAGGCTCACGGCGTTGCGCAGATCTTCGGCTGGGGCGGTTTGTTCCTGATGGGCGTGTCGTTCCACGTGGTGCCGAGGTTCCGTAATGGACCAATGGACTTCCCGTGGCCGCAACGCGCTGTGTTGACGCTGATAGTTCTGGGAGTGTCGCTCAGGTTCTTTGGTCAGTCACTCCACAGGAGGCCGTTCAGCCCGGACCTGTTGGACGCGTCCGGCGTCGTGCTACTGGCCGGGATGTTGATCTACGCCGTCGTACTTGGACGGGCGTTGGTGCGCGGGCAAAACCCTCGTTCTCAGACAGAGGCGTGGCTATGGTCGGCGATTGTCTGGGGCGTTGTGGCTGCGGTGTTACATGCGCGGATCGTGTTTCGGATGGCGGATACAGACGCTATCGCTGCACCCGGGTTGTGGAACATCGCCATGATCGATGCCGGACTCGTTGGGTTCTTGATTATCTTCATCATGGGCGTGGCTACCCGGGCGATAGTGGGCTTCCTGGCCCTCAAACCCACCCTCCGCTGGTTAACGTGGATTGCCCTGGCGTTGTTGAATGTTGGCACGGCCTGGTACGTGATCGCCCGGTACCGGGCCGAGTCGGACGAGACGGCCGCCATCGGATTGCTTCTACAGGCGGCAGGGTTTGTGGCATTCGTGATAGCGCTGCGCATTTTCGAACCGCCAGCCCGGAAGAACACCTATATCGAGGGCACATATACCCGCTACGAGTGGTTCATCCGGGGGGCGTTTGCGTGGCTGCTGGTCGCTGCGGGACTGATCGTTCTGGACGCTATCGGGATGTTGTCCGATGACCGCATTCTGAGCGCTCCTATGTCGGCCCCGATCACCCATGCCTTCACGCTCGGGTTCGTGACGATGATCATCTTTGGTGTCGGAATCAGGATGCTCACGTTGTTTGAGGGAACGGAAGCGCCCATGCACTGGCTGATGGATGTGGTGCTGGTTTCATTGAACACAAGCGTGGCGCTCAGAGTTGTGTACGGGTTTGGGTCGCTCCCGGGAGCAGATCAGTTACAGGGACTTTCCGGAGGGTTGGGGCTACTGGCTTTTGTTGGATTTGCCGTGGTCCTGAGGCGTTCATTCGGCACTAAACAGCGGGCTAGTTATGCACGGCGGGCGGCAGCCGCAGGAATGCAGCGGTTCGCTCAGGTTCGTGTGGCGGGACCGGGTTCCCGTCCAGGCCTTTCGATGAGTGATACTGGGCCACAAAGTCAGAATCCCGACAGCGAATCAGAAAGAGATCAGGAATGAGCACGGAAAACACGCCGAAACTTCTTCCGTTTGACGAGGACTGGGATCGGGCGGTGGCGGTTGCCGCACACCCGGACGATCTTGAGTACGGGATGGCGTCTGCGATAGCGCGATGGACCGATCAAGGCAAGGAGGTCACGTATTTGTTGCTCACCCGGGGTGAAGCAGGTATTGATGGGATGCACCCGCGCGATGCTGGGCCGCTACGAGAGGCTGAAGAGGTGGCCGGTGCGGAGAAGGTCGGCGTATCTACGGTCGATTTCCTGGGCTATACGGATGGCGTGATCGAGTACGGGATGGACCTGCGACGGGACATTACGCGCGCTTTCCGAAAATATCGCCCTGAAGTAGTCATCAGCGGGAACCACCGGCTGACCTTCCCGAGCGGAAAGCTCAACATGGCGGATCACCGCTGGGCGGGGTTGGCCGTTCTCGATGCGGCGCGTGATGCCGGTAATCGATGGATCTTTCCTGAACTACTGGAAGAGGGATTCGAACCCTGGGATGGTGTTCACTCCGTGCTGACAGGCGGATCGGGTAGCCCATCGCACGGCGTCGATGTTACGGACTCACTTGACCGTGGTATCGCCTCTCTCAAAGAGCACAAGAAGTACATCGAGGGGTTGTCGTTTGATTTCGACCCCGAGGAGTTTCTGACCTGGGGCGCGGCAGCGGCAGGTGAACGACTCGGCGTCGACTACGGCGTGATGTTTGAGGTGATCGGGATTTAAGCGCGGGAGCCTGTCGCTCCTTGACCGGTCTGTGCACGGGGAATAATCTCGTGCGACGAAACATCAACCTTGCAATACGTGACAGCTTTGAGCTGCCTGAGGAATCCAATGGCACATTTCGTAAACCATGTCCACCTGAAGTCAGAAGACCCCGGAAAGACCGCGGATTGGTTCGTTGCGGCATTCGGACTGGAAATTCGCGGCGACGCTATGCGTGAAGCTGGCGGTGACCGATTTATCAACTGCTTCGACGCGAAGGGCTTCAATATCAACATCTCCGGCCAGCGTGTGAACCTGGGCGAGAAGATGGAGCCGGCGAGCGCAGAGACCCGCTTCGGGTTGGAGCACTTTGGATTTGATGTCGACGACATGGATTCCGAGATCGAGCGCCTGAAGGGCCTCGGAGCGGAGTTGAAAGAAGGCCCGATCGAAGCCGGTGGCGGCCTCAAGATCGCTTTCATTTCAGCTCCCGGACCGATCCGCATCGAGCTGATTCAGCGGCCCTAGTACCGATCTAGATTGAACTGAAAACGCCCGGGCCGCTGTGTCCGGGCGTTTTTGTTTCCGTTGAGCCCGTTCTGGAGATGATGCCGTGGCATTTGAGATAAATCACATCCACCTGAAAGCGCCCGACCCGCGGCGGACCGCCGAGTGGTACGTGGAGGCGTTCGGGTTCGAGATCGTGAGCGACACTGTGCGGTCAGTTGGAGATCGACGACTCAATTGCATGTCGCCGGGTGGGCTAGTAGTGAATATCTCAAGCGAGCGTGATGGTGAGACGATGGCCGATGGTGACGCCGGTTCGCACTGGGGTCTTGAGCATTTCGGCGTGAATTCGGATGACCTGCTGGCTGATATAGAGAGGCTGGGCGCGCTTGGGGCTCCTGTTCTGGAAGGGCCCATCGACATCCCGGGTGGCAACCTTGTGGCGTTCGTGCAGGGTCCGGACGACGTACGTATCGAGGTTGTCCAGAACAGGTAAAAAACCTCCCGACCGGCTGATAAACAATTCCGCAAGGCTGCCACAGGAGTTCCGATGTCAGAGGACAGGCTCAACATAGCTCTGGTAGGCGCGGCCGGGTTGGTCGCGGCGCCCGCGCACCTGAACGCTATCCCGACGGTTGAGCGGATGAACTTCGCTGCGGTGTGCGACGTTGACGCCGATGCCGTTCAG
>JABIGL010000178.1 GCA_018650185.1 Chloroflexota bacterium | reverse complement strand
GGCCGGCGGCTCCACTAACGCCATCGTCCACCTCACCGCTATTGCGGGACGGCTGGGCATCACGCTCACGCCGGACAAGTTCGACGAGATCTCACGGTCCACTCCAACCATCGTCAACCTGAAGCCCTCAGGTGAGTACCTGATGGAGGACCTGTTCTATGCCGGCGGCATCGAGGCGGTCCTGAACCGGCTCGGTCCTCTGCTGCACAAGGACGCAATCTCAGTAAACGGCAAGACGCTGGGCGAGAACATAGCCGACACGGAAGCGATAGACGACAAGATCGTGAAGACGCTTGAAACGCCGATGTATCCCGAAGGCGGATTGGCGATGCTGAACGGTTCTCTCGCGCCGGATGGTGCGGTGATCAAGCAAAGTGCGGCGTCACCAGAGCTGCTCCACCACACCGGCCGGGCCGTTGTGTTCGAGAGCTACGAGGACCTGCACGCGCGGATCGACGACGACGATCTTGATGTCACCAAGGATGACGTTCTGGTCCTGAAATCGGCGGGCCCGGTCGGCGGGCCCGGTATCCCGGAGTGGGGCATGCTACCGATTCCGAAGAAACTTCTGGAACAGGGAATCCGAGACATGGTCCGGATCAGCGACGCCCGCATGAGCGGGACTGCGTTTGGCACGGTCGTGCTGCACATATCGCCGGAGTCCGCGCTTGGAGGCCCCCTGGGACTGGTTCAGAACGGTGACATGATCGAATTGGACGTTGAGGGTCGGCGTATCGACCTGCTTGTTGACGATGCCGAGATGGAGCGACGCAAGGCGGCGTGGGTAGCACCCGCACCTCGGTACACACGTGGCTACGGCTTGATGTTCTCAGAACACGTGATGCAGGCGCAGTACGGGTGTGACTTCGATTTCCTGGTCGGCAACGACCCGGTCGAAACGCACGCCGAGATGCACGCATAGAGACCATGACGACTCCCCTACCAGCCGACGCCGATCCCAGACAGGTTGTCGCTGATGGTTATGACGCCATCGGAGCGACCTACCTGGAGGCGGCGCGGAAGGACCTAAGCGGGCTAAGACAGCAATATATCGGGTTTCTGACAGACGGCTTCCCCGGCTGTGCTGAAGTGCTTGACCTTGGGTGTGGCGCGGGCGACCCCGGAACCAAGATGCTCTCGATGTACTTCGACACCACCGGTGTGGACATCTCTCCGGGGCAGATCACTCTGGCGAGAGAGAATGTCCCGGCAGCTAATTTCATCGTGGAGGACATTGCCGCGGTCGAATTTCCGCCGGACAGCTTTGATGCCGTTACAGCGTTCTACTCGATCATCCACGTGCCAAGGGAGTTACAGCCAGGGCTTCTGAATAAGATCGCTTCCTGGCTGCGGACCGGCGGTCGCTTCATCGGCACCTTCATGACGGGAGCCAGCGAAGAGGACTACAACCCTGACTGGCTTGGCGCTCCGATGTACTGGAGCGGGTATGGACCGGATGACAATCGGTCGATGGTCGAGGCCGCCGGGCTTCGGATCATCAGCGACAAAAACGAAGTAATCGAATTCGACGTAGACGGTGATCCCACAACGTTCCAGTGGGTCGTCGCAGAGAAGGTGCAACAAACGTGACTCAAGAAGCCCAACGGTTCACGATATCGGTGCTCAATGACATGAATCAGCAAGAGTTTGTCGACGCGATAGGCCAGGTTTTTGAGTATGCACCCGGGGTCGCGGCCAACACGTGGGATGAAAGACCTTTCGAGACCGTAGATGCCCTTCACGAAGCGATGCTCCAGGCTCTGAAAGACGCGAACCGAGAGGATCAGCTCAAGTTCTTGCGCGGGCATACGGACATGCAGGTCACCCCGGAAGCTATCGCGGCGATGACCCCGGACTCCCAGCAAGAGCACATCGCGGCCGGTTTCGACAAGCTCACAGAGGAACAGCAGCAGCGGATCGACTCGCTCGTGAAGTCCTACAAGACACGCTTCGGGTTCCCGTTCATCGCTGCGCTCAGGGGCCGAAACGCTACCGAGATACTGGCATTGGCGGAACAACACCTCGGAAACGACTCCACGGACATGGAGCTCTATTTCACGTTCACAGAGATAGGCAAAATCACCCGCATGCGGCTCGACAAGTTAGCCGTCTAGGAAGGCCACACCGAATCGGTTCATACAAAAAGAGGGCGCCCCACACGGGACGCCCTCTTTTTAATCTGCGCATGTGGTTACTTACAGAGACGCCTCGACAGGCTCTCGGACGTAATCCAGCAATCGTGCCTCATCGATGTCCGGCTCGCCTTTGACCGACTCGCACAATTCGAATGCCGTGCGAACCGTTTCATCGTCACCTTCCAGCGCCATGATGACGGCGCCTTCCGACCCGGCAACCCCACCGGAAGCGACATGTACCGCCTTGACGCCGGTCAGTCGCTCAAGCGCCTGAATTTCCGTAACCACTTTCGCTGTGGTGATCGGCATAAAACCGGCCACCGAGCCCATCACGTAGTTGTGGAGGTAGTTACCGGTGTACTTGGACGCTTCAAGTACGGACGGGATCAAGCGTTCGAGGCTAACCGGGGTAATCCAGTGTGCTCCGCGGGCGGTTAGCACCGGCCAGATGCCGCCGACGGTTCCACCGGCGGGGTGCGCTGCCAGAACGCCTACGTGACCCTCAGGGTCTACGGCGTTAGCACCTTTGATGGACACATCGGTGTGCGAAAACTGGTTAAGCGCCACGTCCGGGGGCGTCTCAGAAAGCTGACCGTCCTTGAACACCCAGGGGCCAAGTCGGTCTTCCTCGATGATTGAAGCCAGTCGGCCGGCGGTGACAATTCCCGCCGTGGCGTTCTGCTTGTCGACGTGGATACCAAGCTCGTCCAGTACATAGGCCATGGTGACGCCACGAGAGACGACGAACCAGCCCTTGTCCATGACTCGCATAACTTCCTCAAGTTCCATGATCGCCTTTGCGATGAGACGCTTTCCCTCAGTGGGACGAAGCATCACCATTGCATGGGCTCGGTCATCCCGAATTCCCTGGAGTGTCTTGAGATAGGGGGAGGTGTCGTAGAACATTCGTCGACCTTTACTTCGTCAGATTTCGGCGGGACTGCCAGATGTGTGATCGATTGTGAATCAAACCGCGAAGGAGCGGCGGCGAAGATTGTACTCCGGCCTTCGTGAGAAATCCGTGAAGACAAAAGGCGCGATAAAACGCGCGCTTATCGTTGTTTGTGGTGGCCTTGATGGAAGGCAGCGCGGGACTACCGTATGAGCCGAATCCCAGATGACTTGGCTGATGCGGTTCCGGTGAAGGTCCCTCGGCTTCGCTCGGGATGACCACATTCATGTGTTTCCGGTATTAGATGGTGTTAAGCCGCCGCACGCCCCAATGTCATCCCGAGCGAAGCCGAGGGACCTTCACCAGCGCACCATTCATCCTGGGAGGCTCGTTCGGAACTCCTCGGTCACTCCCCGACCCCAAAATGAACTAAGGAGTAGGCGCGTCCGCCGGTATCAGCCCTTCAGATTTCATATCCGCCCACATCGCATCAGGAATATCGGTACGGATGAACTCCACGTTCTCGACGACCTGCTCCGGCGTGGCCGCTCCTGGGATGACCGACGCAACCGCGGGATGTGCCAGGGGGAACTGCAATGCGGCCGCCCGCATGTCGACACCATGTGCGTCACAAACCCGCTTGAGTCCTCTAGCCTTTTCGATCCACTGCGGCGCGGCCTGCTCGTAATTAAACGCCAGTGGTCCGTCCAGATCCTGCGCCGCAAGAATGCCGGAGTTGTACGGACCACCGGTCGCAATTTTTACGTTTCTCTCGACACATAGCGGCAGGAATTCGGGATACGCGTCATGGTCCAGAAGCGTGTACCGACCCGCCAGCAGGATGATGTCCAGATCAAATCGTTCGACAAAGCGGGCAGGCATCTGCCACTGGTTCATCCCGGTACCGATCGCCTTCACAACCCCCTGCTCGCGTAGTTCGATCATCGTCGGAAACGCCGTCGCGATCGCCTCGTCCTCCATGTCCTCTACATCAGGGTCGTGGAGGTAGAGGATCTCAACATGGTCGAGTCCGCTCCGCTCGAGCCCCTCATCTAGCGCACGCAAGATTCCGTCGCGAGAAAGGTCAAATTTCGCCGTGAGATGAGGGATGCCGTCGACCGCCCACTCCCCCGGGTCATCCTCGTCCGGCACGAGCACTCGCCCAACCTTTGAAGACAGCACGAAGGAGTCCCTTGGGTACCGGCCAAGTACCTTGCCGTAACGCGCCTCACTCCGTCCGTTGCCGTACAGGGGCGCCGTGTCGAAGTACTTGATCCCGACTTCATGCGCCTTCGCAATAGTCGCTAAACCCGTTTCATAAGCAGGTGCCTCAGCACTGCCGTCCGCCGGGCCACGGCCCGAGATAAAGACCCCACCCATCCCGAGGCGTGTCACTTCTGCGCCATAGTCACCGACGGGGATGCTCTCAAACGGATTCACGTGATCACTCCTGCCTGGATGTAGGTGTTTAGCTGATGTTCGCTGCTATGGCATCGCCGACGCTGGAGGTGCTAGCGCTTCCGCCGAGGTCCGGTGTGAGAATCTCTCCAACCTCCAGAACTCTCTTAACGCTCTCTTCTATGGCGTCAGCGGCAGCGTCTTCACCGAGGTGGCGGACCATCATGACCGAGGTCAATATCTGCGCCATCGGGTTGGCCAGCCCCTGCCCGGCGATATCAGGTGCGCTGCCGTGCGTGGGCTCGAACATAGATGGGTTGGCCCGCGTCGGGTCGAAGTTGGCACTGGACGCCAACCCGACACTACCGGTAACAACCGCGCCGATATCGGTGAGGATGTCTCCAAAAAGGTTGCTGGCGACTACAACGTCAAATGCTTCCGGTCGACGGATGAAGTCCATGCATGCAGCGTCGATCAGCAATGAATTGGTTGTGATGTCCGGGTAGTCTTCGGCCACGGCCTGAAATGTCCGGTCCCAGAGCACCATGCCGTATCCGAGTGCGTTCGATTTTGTGATGGAGGTGACGTGGTTCTTCTTGCCCCGTCTCCGGGCCAGTTCAAACGAGTAGCGAATGATCCGCTCGCAGCCGCGCCGCGTAAATGCCGAGGTTTGTATCGCAACCTCGTTAGGATCGCCCTCATACAGGTGTCCGCCCATGTTGGCGTACTCGCCCTCGGTGTTCTCCCGGATGACGACCATGTCGATATCGAACGGCTTCTTCCCGGACAACGGAGATGTCACTCCGGGGTAGAGCACCGATGGTCGCTCGCAAACGAACTGGTCGAATGTGCGGCGAATCGGTAGCAGTAGCCCGTTGAGGGTGATGTGGTCCTGGATGTCGGGCCGACCCACGGCGCCCAGGAAAATGGCATCGTAGTCTCTCAGTTGTTCAACGCCGTTATCCGGCATCATTTGCTGGTGCTGATCGTAGTAGTCGGAGCTCCACGGCAGCTCATCGAAATTCCAGGTGATGCCGTACTTCTCGCCTGCGGCGTTGAGAACTTTCACCGCCTCGTCGACCACTTCCACGCCAATCCCGTCACCCTTGATAACGGCAATCTTGTGTTCGCTCATGTTCCCGCCTGTCTAGCTGATGTGTGGAGTTGCTTGTCCGTTGCCGGGTTTACTTACCCGAACGATTTTCGATTGGAATGATGGTCGCTGCGATGTCTAGGTCCGACAGACCCGTATCCCTACCTTCATACAGGATCTCCGCAGCGGCACTACCTGTTGGCATCGACAATTTCATCTCATCAGCCATCGTCATGATGATGCCGATGTCCTTGATCAGGTTGCGCATGGCTGCGCCTGAATTCTCAAAATCCCGGTCTGCCGTAATTGGCCCGGACCGGCCGACCATGGTGCTGCCCCCGAAGCTCTTCTGAAGCAGATCCGTGGCCTTCAAAATGTCGACTCCGGCGCTGTTCGCAAGGTTGAAGGCCTCTGCCGCTGCCACGGTGTGGACGCAGGTCAAAAGCTGGTTGATTAACTTCATAGCGGTGCCTGCGCCGGAATCTCCGAACCGAACGACATTGGTCCCCATCTTCTCGAACTCCGGCAACACATCGTCGTAAGCACCCTGCTCTCCACCGACCATTATCGAGAGCGTACCGTCGGTGGCGCCAACCGGCCCCCCGGATATGGGGGCGTCAAGAAATTTCGCGCCGACACTCTCTGCACGCTCCGCCACCTTTCTCGATAGCCCCACGCTGACCGTGCTGTGATCAACAACTATCGAACCCGGCCGGACGTTGGCGAAGACGCCATCTTCCCCCATCAATATCAACTCGCACGTCTCTTCGTTCGGCAAGCAAACAAACACGCGGTCACACTCTGCGGACAGTTGCGCTACGCCTGTTGCGGCTTCGGCCCCGATGTCGGCCAATGCTCGGACGACCTGCTGGCTGCGGTTATGCACCATCAAGGTCGTCCCAGCATTTAGCAGGTTTTCCGCCATCGGGCGGCCCATGCTTCCAACTCCGATGAACCCTACTTTGCTGGCTGGCATAACAGGTGCGGCCCTCGGCGAACGTGTTCCTGACGATGGATTGTGTGGTCACGGTACTGACCACGGACGCGAACCAGAACGGGCCCGGTCGAATCGGCTGCGATTATATACTCCGGGTCCGCCTAGACCGACCGGCCGGAAGTTGTACTAACATCCAGTCACTTTCAAGAGCCTCAAAACGTCTCTGAGCTGCCACCAACATCACCGGGAGTCCACGAATGGCGATCCTTCGCCGCGCTGACCAGATCACCATCGAATCAACACCCGGCATAGTCGGGCTTCGCATCGGTGGTCCAAACTCCGGAGCTACACAACTGACTTCGGGGATCAACACACTCGCTCCCGGGGCGATCATCACCTACCACTCGCACCCCGACGCCGAGATCATGCATTACGTCATAGAAGGCGATGTCGAGGGAGTTATCGACGGCCACCGCGTCTCGTTGCATGCAGGTGATGGGGCGCTTGCGCCCGTGAACGTGAAGCACTCATTCGAAAACCGCAGCGGCGCCCCGGCCAGGTTCATCACTGCAGGAACAACCATCGGTGCCGGTCGTGAAGACCACGAGACAGAACCACCAAGCCACGGACCTTTGCCGAACTACGTGGTATTCAAAGAAGATGTGATCCCAACCAATCCGTGGCCGGGCACTGAACGTTTCGATCCGATGGATGCCAATTTCGGTTCGTCCACGCTATTGTTCAGCAAAGAAATAATCAGCCCCGGTTCTGTCGCGCCGGCCCATTTCCATCCCGAGACAGAAGAATTCGTGTACTGCCTGAAAGGTGAACTCATGGCGATGTACAACGGCGAGGAGATCCCGCTACATACCGGCGATATGTTTCTCGCCGAACCGGGAGCACATCACACCGTGTTCAACGCCTCTAACGAGACGGCCATCTTGATCGCAATGCACCCGACGACGGAACCCGTCAGGGAGCCTGTGGAGTGGACGCCGACGACACCGTTGCCAACCCTTCCAAACGCGTAACTAACAGGAGCCATACGACTCATGACCATCCTCCGACTGAGCGACCAGAAGATCACCGAACCCTATCCCGGCGTTAGCCAGCGAAATCCAGCGGGAGAAGCGACCGGCGCGACGCAAATTCGTGTGTATGACGCGGTGATCACGCCCGGAGCAGAGATCCCCTACCACTCCCACGGGAATACTGAAGCCACGTACTTCGTGCTCCAGGGCGACGTATCGGCGGTCGTAGCCGATCACCGTGTTGAGCTGCACTCGGGAGATCTTGTGATGGCCCCTCCCGGGACCGGTCACGGTTTCTCTAACAGCGGCACTAGCGAGGCTCGGATCGTCACAATGTTCCCGCATACAGCGCCGGACGTGACGCACCTAGAACCGGACGACACCGCGACGGGTGATCTGCCCGACTACATAGTCCCGAGATCGAGCGTAGAAGCATGGACTCCATGGGACAAGTGCACCCGGTTCGACATGATGAACCATGAGCGAGGTGCGCTATCCACGGCATTCAGCCAGCTTGACTTCGAACCCGGATCCATGGCCCCTCCTCACTACCACCCGGAGACGGAAGAGGCGATGTACTGCATCGAAGGGTCACTGATGGCCATGTACGGCGGTGAGGAGATACCGTTCGGCCCGGGCGACATGTTCGTCGCCGAGGCCGGAGTCCGTCACACGGTGTTTAATGCATCGAACGAGCTTGCCGTGCTGTTGCCGCTACACCCGACCGTGGTGCCGGTTCGTGAACTGGTGGACTGGAGCCCAACGACTCCTATGCCCGTTTAGAGCCGTTACCCGACTCAGGGTGTCGGTGCTCTGCGGAGAATTTGACCTGGTGTTGGATATCTCCGTCCAGGAAAGACAACACGTTATCGACGACCATCTTGAGGCTCTCAGCGAGGGCAGCGTCCGTGGTGCTCGCTGTATGGGGGGATAGCAACGCATTCGGCAGAGTCCTGAGCGTGCTCTCTGCGGATAATGGCTCGGGCTCAAAGGGATCGAGCCCGGCACCGGCCAGCGCACCGTCCCGCAGCGCCTCTTCCAGCGCTTCTTCGTCAATGATGTCGCCGCGTGACGTGTTAATCACGAACGCTGACGGCTTCATTTGGGCCAGCTCAGATGAGCCGATCATGTGGTGTGTTTCTGCGGAGCCTCGCATGTGGATGGAGATCGCATCGGAGCGCGAAAGCAACTCCGAGAGTTCTACGAACTCCAGTCCTGTTGTCTCAGGGTTGTACTGCTCGGGATGGAGTGTCCAGGCAATGACATTCATGCCTATCCCTCGAGCAATTTCCGCCATCTGCTGACCAACCCGGCCAGCGCCGATCACGCCGACCGTCTTACCGTGAAGCTGGGTGATCATGCCTCGGGGCCATTCGCCCTGATGGATGCGGTAGTCGAGCTGGCGAACTCGGTGCGCTATCGCTAGCAACAATGCCAGAGCATGTTCGGCCACCGATGCCGTGGCGATGCCCGGCGTGTTGGTGACGGCGATCCCAAACCGCTGTGCGCTCTCAAGATCAACGTGCCCGATGCTTGGGCCCCACACGGCAAGATGTTTTAGTCGACCGCATCTGGACAGCACTTCGTAATCGAAACGCGTCGAAGCGCGGACGTTTATGACCGTGTGCGCAGTTGCTATCCGCTCGACTACCTCATCGCCATCCGATGGCAGGCTATCGAAGATTTCGACTTCCAGGTCGTCGGTCGAGCGCAGCCGGACCAACGCCGGAGTGTCGCTCAATACGGCGGGAGAGTCGTCTATGACTACCAGTTTGACCAATTACGTCGCCCGGTTCTAAGCACGACCGGCGATCAAGGCCAAAGCCTCGTCGTCGGTCTGCAAGTGAATATGTTCATGGAACTGCGTGCTAACATACCGCCGCCCTATGGGCGAGCTTGATATCCCGGTTACTTCCCGGTCTTGCGGCACGACTGAACGTTGCAAGGCAGATCAATTTTACGGACTTACTGCCACCAATCCAGCAATTCAGAGGTTTCTTTGCTACAGATAGCTGCATGCGCATGGGCGCTCTCTACACCGCCACTTGAATCCCTGGACCGAATAAGACTCGCCGGGTTCGACACGGTCGATCTCTGGCCCAACTCATTTGACGCTATCGGCAGCGCTGACCAGATCACGAGACGCGGTCTCAAACCGGGTTGTTTCGGGTTACTTGCCGGTGCCCTCCCGGGCGGCCTGTCGCTTGACGACATCACCGGCGACAAGGCGCAGGCGGTGCTGGATGTGATGTTCCAGTCGATTGACAAGGCAGCAGCGTTGGGAACCAAACGGGCGTATATGGTCACGCCGATGGAGTACCCGGCTGATGACACCCAGTACCTGAACTCCGTCCGAGCGCTTGGCGATCGGGCGGCGACCGCAGGGCTGAAGCTCTGCATAGAGCCGCATCCAGGACGCTCACTGCCAAACGACGCTGCCTGCCTGGAGTTCGTGAAGAAGACCGGGCACGAGAACGTTCACGTACTGGTGGACTTCGGTCACTGCCTCATCACCAACGAGAGTCCGTCTGAGAGCCTTCGAAATGCAGGCGACCGACTGGGTTACGTCCACGTGGACGACAACCACGGGCAGTTTGACGACCACGTGGCGCTGTTTGACGGTGTGCTCAAGGCACCGGTGATCAACGATTTCCTGGAAACGCTGGTGGACATCCCTTACGACGGCGGTCTTGGCATCGAGTTCAAGCTCACGACGCCCTCGCCAATGTCAGCAATTGTCCAGGCACGCGACTACATCCGAGGCTGGGAGCTACGCCAGGGCGTGACCGCCTGAGTTTTCCGGTACTGGTCCGGCACGAGATGGAACCGAGACGGCTGAGATTTCCTTATTGCCCTAATGCGGATGTCCGTGGGCCTGGCGTTGCATCTTGCCGTGCACGTCATGGATCGCGTCGTGGAAAACCTTCTTGATTGTTTCGTGTCGTTCCGGGCTATCGGGGATCGCCAGCGTGTCCAACCACTCAAGCCCGCCCTGCATGACCGTGATCAAGTGCTCACCCGCCGGTTGCTGAAACAGCTCACTGCCCGGCTCCACCACGTAAACCGGCGATGTATGGGCGTTCATGTTGACCGGCCAAACATGCCAGGCCACGTTCTCGCTGCCGCAACGCGCCGCCAGCCAGCCGCTGCCTTCGATGCGAATGTCTTCACTGAGAGTCAACGACAGCGCCCCGTCACGAGCACTCTCACTGGCGATTACCTTGCCGTTGAACACCACGTCCAATGTGTGGATCGGCGTCGCAGATACCGCGGACACGTCCAAATGGACGGTCCCGCCGCCACTTGCCATCTGTAGCTCATCCCCGGGAACCAGTCCGTTGACCGAGAAGTTGAGGATCGGGCCCGACGTCGTGACGGTCTTTCCCGCGCGTACTGCCCTGCCCCAGGAAGCGAACGAGAACTCGTCGTCGCCAATGTTGGCGTAGGTCCGCACGCCACCCACAGGCATCGAAGCAGACATCTTGTCTGTGCCCCCTACGGCTGCAACTCGGTAGCCCGAGTTCAGGAGGTGGTACCACTCGTGAACGGCGAACGTATCCATGCTTGGCGACCAGAAATCTCTGATCTCCAGGCCATCCACTACGCCACGGATGACCTCTGCGTATACCTCGGACTCAGGGAATGGGAAGTGTGGAACTATGACCACGCCTTCTTTTCGGCGGCACTCCTCCGCCCACTCACTCATCGCCCGCCGCACTGGATCACCGATGTAACCCTCAGACGGACCGCCCGTCGATAGCGGGAAGATGGGTGATCCCGTGTAGGCCAACAGGTTGATGTGGCCCATAAGGTGCTGCCGATTTTCAGTTCCAACCCATACGAGAGTCTCGTCCGTGG
This sequence comes from Chloroflexota bacterium, assembly GCA_018650185.1. Lineage (GTDB taxonomy): Bacteria > Chloroflexota > Dehalococcoidia > Lucifugimonadales > Lucifugimonadaceae. The sequence continues at coordinate 23,961 of JABIGL010000178.1, read as the reverse complement.
ATGAACCGGAGAGCGCGCCAGTTAAGTCGCCGACGTTAGTGAACAGGTCGCCCCACTGTGCAGCCAGGAGGTTGACCATGTTCGTGTCTTCCGCGGCCGCTTCAAGTCGCGCCGTTTCAGGCGTCAGGAAGTGCGTGTGGGTGTCCGCTGTAACCCAGCCATCGGGACGGGTATTCGCGATGCGGTCCAGCGAGATGGTTAACTCTCGCTGACCGGGTTCGATGTGTAGCTTTTGCCGAACCGGGGCGTATTCGAAGCCCTTCACCACCTCCACATACACGTCACCAACAGGTAACTCGCCCTGTAACGTCCCATCGACGTACGCGTACTGGGTGGAGCCAAGCAGCAGGTCCGCGCCGTAATCCTCAAACCAGTTGTCGTTCACCTCGTGGCGGTGGCCGTACGGTGGGATATAGCGGCCATCGGGAGCTCGGAAGTGGATGCGCGCCGGGGTCGGCTGGCCCGTAGAAGAGTCGATGATCTTCGTATGGACCCATTGCCTGTCGGCGGTTAGCAGCCTGATCGTTGCGTTACCGTCGGAGGCCGTCACCTCCCCTGTCTCACGAAGCCCCGACATGTCGAACTCGTGATCCCCAACAGTCAGTGTCGCGTCCGGATTTGCGGCGACATCCAGGACGAGCGAAACGTCTCCACCTACCTCGTCTCCCCAGCCCTTCCGTTCTTCCCCTAACCACGTGTCTGGATCGAACGCAGGTACGGCGTACGAACGCGCCACCGTTCCAAGATCAACATCGACGTCGAGTTCCGTTGCGCCCGCACTCTCGTCAGATGACAGGTCAACCGCCACGCTTTCCAGCTTGCTATGGCGCAGTGGATGGTTCTCCCCGTGGAACAGGGTTATTGCGCCGATGCCGATCGACGCCCGGCCGGTTGGAGTAATCCGGATACCCGTGATCTGCCGATCTGGATTTGGATTGGGCAGCGCATAGAGAAGCCACACGCCTTCGCCGCTGGTCAGTGCCTCAAGCGGTCCGACGTTAACGTTGAGCTGCATTCGTCCCCAGAGGTTGCGTGGAGACGGGCCACGGAAGTCCAGTGCCACCGGTTCTAGATGGTCTTTCGCGGCGTACGTGCTCTGTGACCTGTTCAGCGGATTGTTGATCTCAAACTGGCGTCGTATGGGTGCGGTGTGTTCGGTTCCGTCAGCGTACAAAAGTGTGTAGTTTGCGAGCCATTCGCCCGGGTTCAACGCGACAGGGGGCCGTCCGGCCTGCAAGGGATACGAATCTCGTAGGTTTCCCTCCTCATCCAGTGCCCGCGCGTCACAGGTGTGCTGGAACACAACGTAGGGAACGCCGTCTGTGGATGGATCAGCGATGGGTATGTCCACTGCATTTGAATCCCCATCAGCACCGGCCACGACTATGGAAGGTTGGCCCGCCTGCCCTCCGGAAAACGGTATCCCCCAGAAGGTGTTGTCGCCTCCGGGTAAGCCCGCCACGGCCGCGGCCGTGCCTTCATCCCAGGGTGAACCGTCAGTTCGCCGATGGTTGTAGGTGTTTGTGAGGTCGATGGGCGTAAATTTCGGCATAATAGGCTCCAGCTTGGCGGGCGATTACGGAGCGCATAGTACTCCGTGCACTCCATCGTTTAGAGGTCTCTGAAAATCCGAATCACAGGATTGATCACCTCAACCGTCCTACATTTGAATTTGAGGGCGGCATGACCCAGCCAGCAAGCAGCCCTTCATCTGGCTCATTTCGCGACCTGCTGAAGCAGCCCGATCGCTTCATCCTCGCCGTGGAGTTAGAGACCTCCCGTGGTCTCGCCATGGAGGAGAGTTCTAGCCGAACTCTGAGCCTGGCCCGCAGATTAGCCGGGTCCAACCCGGTGGACCTGATCTGCATCACGGACAACCCCGGCGGTAATCCACACATCAGGCCCGAGGTGATGGGCTACGAACTCCTTGCGCGCGGCCAGGAAGTCGTCATCAACTTCTCGTGCAAGGACTACAACCGGAACGGCGTAGAGAGTCGGCTCTGGTCGCTTGGCAGCCTCGGGTTCGACAACGTCCTGGCGCTGACCGGCGACTACCCGTTGACCGGACATGCGGGCGGACCACAGCCGGTATTCGACATCGACTCCGTCGGTCTGTTGGATGTCATGCGCAACATGAACGCAGGCCTTCAGGTTCCATCCAGACGCGCCGGTGCTGAACCGTCTCGGCTGTTGAAGACATCGTTCAATCCCGGGGTGGCGATCAACCCCTTCAAATCCACCGAACCCGAACTTCTGCCACAGTTCCTAAAACTTGGACTGAAGGTAAGGACAGGCGCCGAGTGGGCGGTCACGCAGATCGGATACGACTCGCTGAAGCTGGACGAACTAAAGCGTTACACGAATTCGAACGGACTCGATATTCCGTTGATAGGTTCGGTCTACGTTCTCAACGCGCCGGCGGCACGCCTTTTCAATCGCACAGGCATACCCGGCGTCACGGTTTCCGACGAGCTCCTGGCATTAGTCGAGAAATACGCCCGATCTGAGGACAGAGGTCGGGGGTTCTTCGAGGAGTTCGCTGCGAAACAGGTCGCCATATTGAAGGGTATCGGCTATCGCGGGGCGTATTTGTCGGGCCGTCTACCGCTGTCACGGATCCGCCGCATCCTGGACGTGGAATCAAGCTTCGGACCCGACGACTGGCGCGAGTTCGCTAAAGATATCCAGTACCAGCAACCGGGTGAATTCAACTACTACGAGCGAGATCCGGGAACAGGGCTCACCTCGGAGAATTTGAACCACCAATATCTGGAAACTACCTCACCGGGGCGCCGCAAAAGGTCGAGGGCCTTCCTGCCACTCAAGTACAAAGTCAGCCGAGCCACTCACAATCTAGTGTTTGATCACACCGCCCCGGGATTTCGCGCCGCCCGATGGCTTTACGGGCACGTCGACAATCGCCGCAACGCTCGTACCGTGCTTCACGCAGCAGAGCAGGTGGCGAAGATTCCGATGTTTGGCTGCCAGGATTGCGGCGACTGTTCACTCCCCGACATCGCTTACCTTTGCCCGGAGTCGCAGTGCGTCAAGAACCAGCGAAACGGACCGTGTGGCGGCTCACACAACGGTATATGCGAGGTCGGCGAGAAACGTTGTATCTGGGTGAAAGCCTACGAACGCACGAAGGCTTACGGAGAGGAGGGGGCGATGCTTGAGCGCCCCGTTGTGTTCAAGAACGGCGCTCTGCGCGGCACGTCCGCCTGGGCCAACACCTTCCTTGGTCGAGACCATAACGCTCCCGTTTCCGATGAAGTTTCGGCAGATCCTGATCCATCCACGCAATCCGCAGACAAGCCTGATTGACTGATATATAAAGAAATGTTTATATATTATGACCGCTCGGTCAATCTGGACCACCACAACATGGGAAGGTCACCGTGCCTCGACACTTGAAATCAGCCGAAGACTTCATAACCATCGGCGAGAACATCCACACCACGCGCATCGTGCTTCTAAACGGTCGGCGCGTGCGCACGCTTGATGACGGGACCCAGGGTGTGCCGTTCAAGGACGATGATGGCAATGACCTGTTCCTCTCCATTCCGGACGAGTTCAAGGAGCAGCAGCCTTACCGCCAGAACCAGGTCAAACACTTCATGATCGCGGTTTGGAAGGGCGTGAACGGAAGCCCGGAGGAGCAGGCGCTCGGCACTGCCTATATTCACCGAGAGGTAAGGCGCCAGACCCGGGCCGGAGCAACCTTCCTGGACCTAAACGTGGACGAAGTCAGCCCCTACATCGATATCCAGAACGAGTCGATGACATGGCTGGTCAACACCGTTGAAGAGGTCTCTACGCTTCCAGCCAGCATCGATTCATCGAACAGCGAAATCATCGAGACCGGGCTTGCCGCATATACGGGTAAAGCTGGCCGCCCCATGATCAACTCCGTCGCCCTTGAACGTATCGACACCATAAAACTTGTAACCGACAACAACGCGCATGTCATCGTCACGGCAGCCGGGGAGTCCGGTATGCCGGACAACGCCGACGAGCGAGTCGAGAATATCGACGAGCTCATGCAACACGTCCAGAACGCCGGAATTCCGCTGAGTGACGTATATGTGGACTGTCTCGCGTTCCCGATATCGGTCGCATCCACCTATGGAAACGACTACCTGGATGCCGTTGCCGCGGTCAGGGAGAAGTACGGGCCTGAGATCCATATCACGGGCGGTGTTAGCAATGTCTCGTTCGGGCTACCCAAACGACGGCTGATAAACGACGCGTTCCTGCACCTTGCAATCGAAAAAGGACTGGACAGCGGGATCATCGACCCGATTCCCGCCTCTATCCAGAAGGTTCTGGACCTCGACATCGATTCCGAGCCCGTGAAGCTTGCCATCGACATGCTTAGCGGCAATGACGACTACTGCATGAACTACATACAGGCCTTCCGCGACGGACGGCTGGACTAAAAGGAGGCACAGATTTGGCACTCGTACGCCTCATGTACTGGAAAGAAATACCCGTCACGGTTCAGGCCAGCCACGATGGTGAAACGATCTCACATCCGTTGGACGCCCGATTTCAGGAAGCTGCCGACGCTATCGCCATGATGGACGGCAGCGCAGGAACGGACGACTACTTGATGGCGTGGGAGTTGAAGGATTACGGAGAGGTCGACGCGCCGGCAAAGGAAGCCGCTGCGGCTATCGCCCAAAGGTTCAACGATGGCTTCCCTGAAGATTTCGTGGCCCGTATTCGTGACCTGGAGCGCGCCGGCGAGCGCGACGCAACTCCGGGCGCAATCGACGGTTGGTTGAAAGATTAAGCCCCGGGGATTCTGCGCCCACCTGAGTCCCACCGAAGTAAACTGCGTGTAGCTAGATAGCCGCGAAGGCGTTTCTGAAACATATTCGGAGACACCAACGGCAAGTTGGAACTAAATGACAACAACATCACATCCCTCACTTCTCGAGCGCCTTGAGCGCGGCGACACCATCATCTCGGACGGTGCCACCGGCTCATATCTCCAGGAAAATGGACTCGAACCCGGGGGTTGCCCTGAAGAGTTCAACGTGAGCCATCCTGAAATCGTTCAGACGATGGCGAAACGATACTTCGACGCCGGTGCGGAGATGGTTCTGACCAACTCTTTCGGCGGGTCCAAGTTCATGACTAAGAAATACGGCTACGAGGACCGTGTGTCTGAGTTCAACCGTCTTGCGGCGGAACACGCCCGATCGGTCGCCCCTCCGGGTGCCTTTGTGATCGGTTCTGTGGGACCTACAGGTGAATTCCTGGAGCCGCTCGGTCCTGTGTCTGAGAAAGAGATGTATGACGCCTTCGCAGAGCAGATCACTGCCCTTGCAGAAGGCGGAGCCGATGGTGTCGTAATCGAAACGATGACCGCCATCGAAGAAGCCACGCTCGCCGTCAAAGCTGCCAAGGACAACACCGAACTCGTAGTGATGTCCACGATGGTGTATGACCCCGGACCACGCGGCTACTTCACCATGATGGGGATCACCCCGGAAGTCGGCGTGAAGAAACTCCGTGAAGCCGGAGCAGACGTCGTCGGGACCAACTGCGGTAACGGCATCGAGCGCATGATCGAGATCGCTCGACTAATGCGGGAAGTGGACGACGGTTACATGCTCATCCACTCAAACGCAGGTATCCCGGCGATCGTCGATATGGAGATCGTCTATCCCGAGACGCCTGAATTCATGGCGGATCACTTCAAGACGTTGCACGGTCTTGGGATTAACATACTCGGCGGTTGCTGCGGCACCGGTCCGGACCACATCAAAGCCCTCGTGAGCGCTATTAAAGGCTAATTCAGCCAGGAGAAATGGGTTCCAGATGACATCTCTAGAACTGCTCAGCGCCCGGGAGGTTGTGGACCGGTACGGGGACTGTGTGGAACTCGTGCCGATGGATCCCAATTTCCACGACATCAGTGTGGGGCTTTACGAACGCGACGGAATCTCCACCGTTTGGACGTTCAGCAGGAAACCCGGCGTGGAAGAGCGAATGCGTGACATCGTGGCCCGATTGGTCACGCTTGGCGGCATGGAGATCACCGACACCTGGAACCAGCTGCGCTTCCCGTGCGGGCACCTGCATACCCGTCCACTCAAGTTCCTCACCACTGCAGCAATTGAGCGAACTGCAGAACGTGACCGGCCGGAAGAGTTGCAGATTCAGGACTCCAAAAGCGCCCTGATGATTGACCTTACCGGCGAGCAAGTTGGCGACCGCTACGTCTATCGTGTTTCGACGACAGGCGAGGCGCGCAATCCGGCATTACGACTTCGGGCGATCATCGCCGGGTTTGTTCGGTACGGTGAAATGGAAAAGATCGACGACACCTCCGTGGCGTTTCCCTGTGGGCAGCGTCACGACGGACTCGCACGTCTTATCCTTCCCTACTCAAGGAACATCAGTGCGGTGGAAGACGCGCTGGAAGCCGATGCAATGCGCGGCCAGATGACTACTTCGACACTCGGTTTCGCCTCCACCTAGTCCCTTACACCCCACCCTCCATACCATTGGGGGGACGGAGACCACTCTCATGCCATATGAAGAGACGATGACATCCAAGGAGCGTGTAATGAACGCGCTCGCCGGGCTACCGGTCGACCGAACGCCCGTGTCCAATCCGACCAACGTCGCGACCGTCGAGCTGATGGACATGGTGGATGCGCCGTTCCCGGACTCCTGTCGTGATCCGGAGTTGAACGCACAACTCGCAGCGACCGGATACACCGAGCTCGGTTACGACTCCATCCAGCCCTACTTCACTATCATCCAGGAGTCCTCAGCACTCGGCTGCGAAATGCAGTGGGAGCAGAAGGACAACTGGCCCACGGTACGAATGTCCAACCCGATCTGGAAGAGCGAGAGCGACGTCAAAATCCCCTCAAACTTCCTTGAGCACCGGGACATGGTGAGCGTCACAGGCGCCATCGAGATCCTGAAGAAGCAATTCGGGGACGAAGTTGCGATCATTGGGAAGTCGATGGGACCGTGGACCCTGGCATATCACGTGTTCGGTGTCGAAACATTCCTGTTGATGACGATCGACGATCCAGCGATGACGATCCGCATCCTGGACAAACTCAAAGAGGCTACGTACCTCTTCGCAAACGCCCAGATCGCGGCGGGGGCAGATGCAGTCTGCATCCCGGACCACGCCACCGGTGATCTGGTGTCCGGTGAGTACTACAAGCGATTCCTGCAGGACATCCACACTGAGATGGCGGACGAGATTGCAGCCCCGCTGATCCTGCACATCTGTGGTCGTACGCTGGACCGCATGCCTTACATAGCGCAGACGGGCATGGCGTCGTTCCACTTCGACTCCCGAAATGACCCGCAAGAGGCGATGGACGCCGTCGATGGCGGAATCGGGCTGGTTGGCAACATCAACAATCCTGAGACCCTTTACTCCCGGGGACCGGAACAGGTCCGGGAAGAGGTGTACGCATGCCTCGAAGCTGGTGTCCAGATGATTGCCCCGGAGTGCGCAATTCCACTCCAGACCAAACTCCAAAATCTTCTGGCCATCCCAGACGCCGTCAAGGACTGGAGCGCCGAGCGCCTCTAGCACCGCGATCGCGCCATATCCACAGGAAGCCAATTCCTGTTCAAACGTGCGAGATCACCGTATTGACAGATATATAACGATATGTTTATGTATCAATATAGTCTTTTCAGTAGTCCTTAACGCCTACTAACAAGTCATCCCGGAGAAGCAACCGTTGCCAATCGTTCATGAAGGACTCGCGAAAGAGTTCGAGTACGTCACGCAGGAAGACGAGCGTTCGATGATCCTCGAGCAGATCGAGGCAGGTGACGCTCTCATGCAGCAGATGGCGTACAGCCTCATCACGGGCGACCACAACGCCGTGAACGAGCTAACCCAGAAGGCGCTTGGCGAAGGCCGTGAGGCCAACGATGTCCTGGACGAGGGCCTTATCTCCGGCATGGCTGTTGTGGGCGTCAAGTTCCGCGACAACATCATCTTCGTACCAGAAGTCCTGATCGCCGCCCGGGCCATGAAGGCCGGGATGGCGCATATCGATCCCATCCTGTCGGCATCCGGAGTCGAACCGATCGGTACCGCAGTGTTCGGTACGGTGAAGGGCGACCTGCATGACATAGGCAAGAACCTTTGCATCATGATGATGCGAGGCGCGGGTTTTGTTGTTCACGACCTCGGTGTAGATACAAAGCCGGACGAGTTCATAGAGGCGGCGGACGAAAACGGTGCCGACCTTGTAATGATGTCCGCCCTGCTCACTACGACCATGCCGAACATGGGCCGAACCATCGCCGAGTTTGAAGACATGGGTCTTCGCGACGAATACAAGTTCATGACGGGCGGTGCCCCGGTAACGCAGGAGTTCGCTGACGACATGGGCGCGGATGGATACGGCGACAACGCCATCTCCTGCGTGGACAAGGCCAAGGAACTGATCGCAGTGATCAGGGCCAGCGGCTAGACGCCACGCCCCGGTTCAGGTTCTGGTTGGCTCACATCCTTGCCGGCCATTATCCCGAAAGGACGTAAATATGGCGGAATCTTCGGAAACGCTACCGCCAGATGACTCCACCAACCCGGTGGATCCCGATCGTCTGAAGGCCAGCATGTCTCGGTTAATGGGTATCTACTCTGATATCTCCGATACGGCTGCGACCCGGGGAATCGGACGTTGTCCGTACAAAGACGCTAAGTCTCGGTGCACGGCGAAATTTCCGTGTCGTAACCAGTTCTACAAGGTCGTCGGAGAGAAGGCGATCTGCACCGGCAGCGACGATATCGACTACCGGTCGGCGTGGGAAACCTAGAGTTGAAGTCACCCGGACTTAAGCTCCGTGGCTTTCTGAAATCTCTGGCAATCGGATCAACGACGCTCTAATTCAGCTCCCCTCGGAAAAGAATCCTTAACACCATGTCACCCCTTCATCACGGAGACGAAGTTCTTGAGCTGGTCGCCGACCAGAGCATCTTCGATTACGCGGACGCATTAGATGTCCGCGTGCCGACATCGTGCGGTCGTACGGGTGAGTGCCACGAGTGCATCGTCGAGGTGAAACGCGGTCAGGAAGCGCTAAACGACCCTACGGAGTCGGAGCGATTCCTCCTGAACGACAACTATCGACTCGCCTGCCAGGCTGTCGTGACTGACCCCAACGCGGATATCGAGTTTGCGGTGTTGCGGAGACAGCCTCGGATAATGACGCGTACCGTCTCACGTGGCGTGGCACTCGATCCCCTTACAACTCGCGTTGAGGATGACGTTGTCTTTGACGGCGATATCATCGACCGGTATCGCGGCCATATCTACGGACTGGCAATTGATGTCGGCACTACGACGGTTGTTCTGAATCTAGTCGACCTCGAATCCGGCGAGATCGTTCACACGGGTTCTTTCGAAAACCCGCAACGTTTCGGCGGCAGCGACACAATGCGCCGAATCTCGTATGACGGTGGCGAGTACAGCGGTGAACTGGCACAGGTGATGCTCTCGTCGATCAACTTCGAGATCGGTGACATGGCGCGTCGACTGAAGGTGCGTCGTCGTCATATCTATGAGGCCGTAATAGTAGGCAACTCCACGATGCGCGAGCTGTTCTTCGGATTCGATGTGCAGTCGATCGGCGAGAAGCCCTATCGGTCACAGGTTGAAGAGGAATTCAGATCCGGCGAACGTGAGAACACGGCGCTCAACGTCAAGGCGAGCGACCTTGATCTGCGGATTTTTCCGGACGCCAATGTGTACGGAGCGCCTCTCGTGGGCAGCCACATCGGCGGTGACATTGCGGCAGACATTCTTGCTACGGGAATAGACGAGTCCGAAGACGTTGTCGCGCTGGTCGATATCGGAACCAATACCGAAGTGATCGTGGGCAACCGCTATCGCATGCTCGCCGCGTCCTGCCCGGCAGGCCCGGCGTTTGAGGGCGGTGAAGTGACCTTTGGTATGCCCGGGTATGAGGGGGCTATCGAGTCCGTTCATATCGACAACGATGGGGTCCACTTCGAGACCATCGGTGGTGCTCCGCCGGAGGGCATCTGCGGTTCAGGACTTGTCGATCTCCTCGCAGAGCTTGTCAGGACCAAAAATATGAACGAGCTGGGTGTACTCGAGAACGGCGGTTCCGAATTCACCGTGGTGCCTGAACGCGGAATCACAATATCCCGCGCCGACATGAGCGCGCTTGCGCAGGCCAAGGCCGCCAACTACTGCGGCCAGTGGATAGTCATGCGTGAACACGGAACTGCCCCCGAGGACCTTACGCGCCTCTACCTCGCCGGTGGGTTCGCCAACTACATCAATGTCGACAATGCACGTGACATCGGATTCATCGCCAACGTTCCTAACAGCCGGGTTGAGCAGGTGGGAAATGCTGCGCTGGAGGGAGCAACCATCATGCTCACCTCGGGCACTAAACGCCGCGAGATCGAACTACTGACGCGTGATATCGAGCACGTCGAGCTGGAGACCAAGGCCGACTTCTTCGACCTCTTCGTGGAGGGTTGCCAGTTCAAGCCGATGAAGACGGACCTCGCATCGGCCTGACCGGGCCGGCCCCCTTACATATCAGACCCTTTCGGTTACGTTAACTTTCTGGCTTGACCCACATATAAAGATATGTTTATATCCAACTAATTAGTGGTGCATCACTCCACTCGAAACCTCTAAGGAACAGATGGATCAACTACTGGCAGGACTCAGAGCCGCAGGCGAGCCAACAAGGCTGCGCTTGTTGACGCTCTGTGCCCGCGCAGAACTCACGGTTACCGAGCTGACGCAAATTTTGCGTCAGAGTCAGCCGCGCGTTTCCCGCCATCTGAAATTGCTGGTAGAAGCCGGTCTCTTGAGCCGATTCCGTGAAGGCCAGTGGGCGTTCTACAGGATTGCAAACGGCTCCGATGGCCCGCAACTCAATCGCGCCATTGTCGACCTGGTTCCGGAGAATGATCCGATGTACCTGCGGGACCTCGAACGACTCGAGGAGATCAAAGAGGCGCGTGCAGAGGCGGCGGCGGCGTATTTCCGAGAGAACGCTCCGCGCTGGGACGAGATCCGATCGATGTATGTCCCTGAGGCCGAGGTAGAGGCCTGCGTCCGGGACCTCATTGCTGACGGCGAAGTCGCTGATCTGCTGGATATCGGAACCGGCACCGGACGAATTCTAGAAGTAATGGCGTCGCAGATCAGGAGCGGAGTCGGGATTGACCTGTCACACGAGATGCTAGCGGTGGCGCGTGTGAACCTTGGAAAACCCGGGCTGGAGCACTGCCAGGTGCGTCATGGCGATATGTATGAGTTGCCGTTCGGCGATGCCTCGCAGGATGCGGTCATATTTCACCAGGTGTTGCATTACGCAGAGGAGCCGGAAGCGGCGATAACCGAAGCGGCTCGTGTATTAAGGCCCGACGGGAGCCTGATCGTGATTGATTTCGCGCCACACAAACAGCGTGTGCTGATCGAAGAGCACGCCCACCACAGGCTGGGACTGGCAGACGAAGAGCTTGCCGCGTGGTGTGAGAATGCCGACCTGAAATCCAGCCTCGCCCAAGAGTTGAAGGGTGATCCCCTGACGGTGAACATATGGCTTGCGTCACGAGAGTCCTCCAATCTGACCTCGTCTAATTCCGAGCGTGCTTCAACGGTGGCGGCCAATTGACCTCATCTTCCCGCAGGCTGCCACAGGTATCTTTCGAGTTCTTCCCTCCCCGCACGCCGGGAGCGGCGCGCACCCTCTGGCGGTCGTTCAAGCGTCTTCAGCCATACGGACCCCGTTTCACTTCGGTCACGTACGGCGCAGGTGGAAGCACGCGTGAGCGCACACACCAGATCGTTCGCCGGATGCTCGGCGAGAGTGACATCCCACCGGCGGCGCATCTGACATGCGTCGGCGCGTCACGTGCAGAGGTCGATCAGGTCGCACGCGACTACTGGGAGTCGGGGATCCGGCACATCGTGGCGCTGCGGGGCGACGCACCCGCCGGATCTGAGGGTTACGAGCCTCATCCCGATGGTTACCACTACGCTTCCGATCTTATAAATGGTCTAAAACATGTGGCCGATTTCGAGATATCGGTAGCGGCTTACCCCGAGATGCACCCGGAATCTCCGGACCCATCAACGGATCTGGACAATCTGAAACGCAAGATAGACGCCGGTGCCACCCGAGCCATCACGCAGTTCTTCTTCGAGCCAGACGTGTATCTGCGATTCATGGATCGCGCCCGCGCCGCGGGAATCACCGTCCCAATAGTTCCCGGAGTTCTGCCGGTAACCGACATCATCAGCGCTAGTCGATTCGCTGCCCGTTGCGGTGCGAGCATTCCGGACTGGTTGGTAGCGCGCTACGGTAGGGTCGGTAACGGCACACAGGCACGTTCCAGCATTGCCGTAAGTACGGCGACGGAGTTCGTCCACCGGCTGATGCTTGAAGGCGTGGATAAGTTCCACTTCTACACGCTCAACCGCGCCGCGATAGTCGCCAGGACCTGCGAAAATCTGGGCATCGTGCAACAGGAAGCGGCTGTTACCGCCTGAGTGGTACGGCACCACGCCCCTTCGTGACCCTCAGGGTACTGACCGGTCGCAGCCCAAGTAGGACCAACCATGCGTTTCGCGCTACCCTGTACCGCCGCGGGAATCGCGTAACGCCGAGCCACACGAAAACAGCCCTTAGGAAATCATTTTGAGCAAGGTCCTGATCACCGACTACACCTGGCCAAACATCGACGCCGAGACGGCGATCCTTAAGGCCGCCGGTATTGAACCGGTCGTTGCTCCAGACTCCTCTGTCGAAACGCTTACACGACTCGCAGCGGATGTGGACGCGATCATGTTCTGTTTCGCACAGGTCCCGGCCCAGGTTCTCCAGAACGCTCCAAACTGCAAAGTTGCCTCCCGCTACGGCATCGGCGTCGACAACCTCGACATCGCAACCTGCACCGAGCTGGGCATCGTGGTCACGAACATCCCTGACTATTGCATCGACGAAGTGGCGGACCACGTCATGGCGATGGCGCTCTCCTTCAACCGCAAGATCGTCAAACACAGCTCCATGGTGAAGTCGTCTGGATGGGGATCGGTCTCCCTGACCGACACGATGCACCGACTCCGAGATAAGACGATGGGCATCGCCGGTATGGGCCGGATCGGACGCGCCGTTACGGCCCGAGCGCGAGCCTTTGGTATGACGGTCCTTGCGCACGACCCGTTCGTGGAGCAGGCGGACGCGCCGGACGGTGCGCAGATGACATCACTGGAGACGATGCTCGCAGAGTCAGACTTCGTGACCCTGCACGCCCCGCTGATCCCGGAAACGACGGGCTTGATCAGCACGGACGAATTCAAGCTGATGAAGAACGACGCATTTCTCATCAACGCCGCACGCGGGCCGCTAATCGACGAGCCTGCGCTAATAGAGGCGATCCGAAACGACGAGATCGGCGGCGCGGGACTCGACGTCCTTGAGGACACCGCTCCACCCGACGATCACCCGCTGTACGCGTTCGACAACGTACTCATCACTCCGCACACAGCGTTCTTCTCCCAGGCCTCGACCATCGAGTTGGAAGAGCGAACGGCAAAAGAGGTCGTGCGCGTGGTAAACGGGCAGATGCCGGAGGTCGTGATTAACCCGGAGGTTCTTGGCAAGACGCGGGCCGGTATCTAGACCTGCTCGCCCGCCTCTGCCACGGTCACGCCTTTGAACGCCTGCCGTATCTCGACCACGCGCTTGGTAGCGATACCGGTCGCACCGGCGTCGAGTTTCGATTCACTGTAAGCCGCCCTGCCCGCAAGACCCGCAATGCTCCGCAAGGATGCGGGTACCGGTAGACCGGCCGCCGCCGCCGCACTTGCGAACTCGGCATACGATTCGGTCCGTCTGCGTACACGGAAACCGGTCGATGCGGCCATCGCCTCGACTTGTCTATGCGAGTCCAGGATCGCAGCGCGGTCTCGTCCGTCAATGATGGAGTAGCGCAGAGATGAAGACACACCATCGCCCGATTGTGACCAGCGCTTCCAGGCGAACCATCCGATCACGCCGATAGCGAACCAGATAATCATTACCGTGATGCCGATCAGCCCGTTCGTCAGCAGTTTCCAGAGACCAGACACTCCGCCACCAACACCGCCACCAACTTCACCGGCGATCCGGTCACCAAGTCGATTTGCCAGCAGAGTCTGTAGTGGGTTCGACGACCCACCGCCACCGTTCGCAGCGTCAGTGCCGCCCGGTCGCGGGGCTGCATCAAATGGCACCCATCCGGCGTGTTCGAACGCCACTTCCGCCCAGGTGTGGGCCTCTGCTTGCGTCACCGTGTTCGCACCGGAGAACGGGTTATATGTTCCGGGCAAATAGCCGTTGGCGAGGCGTGTCGGCAGTCCGGCCACGCGCCCCATCAACGCCATAGCGGTTGCGAAGTCCATGCTTGTGCCGGGTACGTCACCAAACACAAACTCGTCCAGCGGAGCGCTTGAAACAAGTTGGTTCTCGGCGGTTTCGTCAAGTTCAAGCTGCCCGAGGTAGGAAGCGATAGCTGCCGCACGATCGAAATCTGTTGGGGCTCCGGCGACCAGCTTGCGGGTAAACAGCGCCACCTCGGAGAAGTCATCCGGGACGCCTACGTATTCCGGACCTTGCCACTTGGCGCGGTCGTTTCGTAGAGCGGTCGGAGATGACACGGGGCGGCGGGAAACGACCTGGTACGTCGTACCTTCCTCGATCACCGTACGAAGAGCACTGTCCCTCGGAGCGAGCACGCTGATCGGATCGTAACCGGTCAGAATCTCTCCGCCGACGTCGCTATTGATGAAGAAGGTCTGAAGGTAACGCTCACCTTCAGGCGTATTGTTGCGCCCCTGGTAGAAGGACGAGTACGCGCTGTCGTCGTCGTATGTCGCGTACCAGCCACCGGCGTCTTCTAGCCCTGTCACTCCGCCCGGGCTGTACGTGTCGAATGCGGAAGCCCGCCAGTAACTGGCGATGGGACTCCTGACGTGCATCACCAGTCCCTCGGCATCACCCACGCTGGTGTCCAGTGGGTCTCCGATTCGCGCCAGTGCTGCCAGTTCATCCGTGGACGTGCCGTTGAAGAACCCCTCGCTCTTCGCGCCTTCGCCATCCTCAGTGCTCTGTGACGGGTCGATCTGTACGAGTCCGTCTTCTCCTACCTGCGGCGTGGACTGGGGGCCAAATGTGCCCTGCCCGTCCTGAAGTTGTCGCGCTTGTTCAGGCGTGACACCCGGCGGTGTGTCCTCGCCGGAGAACGGAACGAATGTAGTTCTCTCTGACGGTGGCGTCTGTGCACTATTCCACGGCAGCAACATGAACGCGCCGACAGATGCGGCGATAAGGACAAGTGAAAGAAATGACGTAAGAGCCACCGGTGCGACAGGCCCGGAGAAACTTACCTTGCGAGCCTTAGTGGCCTCATCTTCCCAGAAGGAAACAGCGAAGAAACTGACTACGATCGCTCCGTAGACGGCAAGTAACAGTGAGAAGTCGTTGCTGAACGCCAGTTCACCGGCGAAGAACATCACGATGCCGCTAAAGATCAACTGCGTGTACAGACCGGCACGCGTTCGCATGTCGAAGCTGGATGCGGCGCCCGTAGCGAGCAGGAAGAATGCCATCGGCACTCGGTCCCCGCGCACAGCGGCGACCAACTCAAGCCGCATGGCTATACCGACGACCACGATGAAGATCCCGATCGCCATCGAGATCCAGACGATTCCAGCGCGTCTCCGTCGGTAGCTAACCCAGTGACCGCCAGCGAGCGCCAGCATTGCGCCCGCCGGGATCAGCGGCTCTACTCCGACGAATGCGATAGAGAACGCCGCCCACATGGAGGCGATCAGCGTGACGATCCGCAGCTTTATCGAGTCTTCCGGGGTATCTACGAATATTTTTCGCAGGAAGCTCGTGCGTCGTTCCCCGGTTTGCTGCGTTGCCGCTACGCCGGTGATGGGTAGAGTGGCGTTCAAGCGGCCCTCCCAAGGTCACCGATATTCGGTGCGTCGGCCGTGTTCCAGCGACGTGCGTTGACGTCGGCGTGCGTTGGTTCACCGGCCTCAATTTCAGATATGCAGTCTTCGATATGACCACGCTGGCATTCGATAGCCGACACTCCCGTGGCTTTGAGAGACGCAACGGCGGCGGTGGTGTGGTCGCTGTCGGTAAACCCACCAAGAACAACGGCCGAAACAGAACCGCCCCTTAGTGCTAACGATGCCAACGCCTTGACGGACACCCGGTCATCAGCCGAGACGATTGCCAGGACACGAGCCGTACCCGGCACGTTGGCGATCGCGTTCCCGAGTTTCTTGAGCGGTCCCGTTTCCACAAGCGCCAACGACTCCATGATCTTCGCCCAGTCGGTCGTAGCAGGTCCGGGGATGCCGCCCGCTGCGATAGATACCTCATGGTTGTTGCGTACAAGTGCACGTGACGCACTTGCCGCTATCGAGAGCGCGTATTCAAGCGTCGTCTTCGCCCCTTCCCCATGAACGGAGGAAGCGTCCAAAGCAATCACGACGCCATCATCGGCGCCAGCGTCGTATTCCTTCACCATGAGCCGTCCGGTACGTGCCGTGTTCTTCCAGTGAATATCACGCATCGGGTCGCCCACGCCGTAGCGACGTGCGGCCATGACTTCATTGCCGGTGCGTGAGACACGCCGTCCCTCAGTCTCGCCACGAGGGGCTTCCAACAGTCCGACGTGGGACATCTGGTGCCACTTCGGGTACACAAGTACCTCGAACGGTGCGGCTACCCGCTTCTTGCGCCTGAACAACCCGAAAGGCGCCGCCGACTCCACGGTCAGAGAGCCTATCTCGTGCAACCCGCGCAGGTCGCATGTGACGGTGTTTGCTCCGGTAGTTGTGGTTCCACCAGGCAGGTGCGTGAAGAAAACGCGTTCCCGCTTCTTGTCGATGCCGCTGAAGGAACTTTCGTACGACGCGGTCACAAGATAGCGCGGGACTACGCCGTGGTTTGCGATATCGACCTGTACGTCGATCTCGTCGCCAACAATTGGCGCGACCTCATCGCGGGTGCGACCTGTATCAATCTTTCGGTTCGCTTTTAATCCGGGCACCGTAATCCATGGAAGTACGAGGCCGACAGCGATCATCCCCCACAGGACGGCGTCCGTGAGATGTAGCCAGCCGACGCGAGTGATAGAGGCCAGGAAGAAAATCCCGACTGCGGTAAGGATTATGCCAACGCCACGACGCGTGATCATCGTGCGTCAACTCCTCGCGGGTGCGCTGCATAGGAGCTCGCTAATCGCACTAGGCCGGCACCGCCACGCTGTTCAGGATGCTCGCAACAACCTGATCTGCCCGCAGCGCAGCACCTGCGCCAAGAGTGATCCGGTGCGGCAGTACGTAGGGAGCGACCGCCTTCACGTCGGAAGGGTCGACATAGTTGCGACCGTTGAATGCCGCCCAACCCTGTGAAGCACGTTGTAGTGCAGCGCCGCCCCGGGGGCTGACGCCAAACTGGACTCCATCTGCAATTCGGGTCGCCTGGATCACATTAACCATGTACTGGCGTACTGGAGAGGAGACCTCAACACCGGACACCACATCCTGCATCTGACGTACTCGCTCCTCGGTCATGACCACATCGGCCTCGGGCATTCCGCCCTGCGACCGCGCCAGAATCTCAGCCTCGTCCTCGGGGCCCGGCATGCCCATGCCAAGCGATACGAGGAAGCGATCGAGTTGCGACTCCGGAAGTGGGAACGCCCCGTGGCTCTCGGCCATGTTCTGCGTAGCAATCACGAGGAAGGGAGATGGCAGTTTGCGGCTTTCGCCTTCCACAGTGACCTGGTACTCGGCCATCGCTTCCAGAAGGGCGGATTGGGTGCGGGGGCCCGTCCGGTTGATTTCGTCAGCGAGGACGATGTTGGAAAAGATCGGTCCCGGTAGGAACTCGAACTTGCTGTCCTTCATGTCAAAAACAGACGTGCCGGTGATGTCGCTGGGTAGCAGGTCCGGCGTGAACTGGATGCGCTTGAAATCACACTGAATCGACTGCGCAATCGTCTTGGAGATCAGCGTCTTGCCCACGCCGGGCAGGTCTTCTAAGAGCACATGGCCCTTCGCGAACAACCCCAGGAGGGTGAGCCTCACGGTCGTATCCGAAGTCACCACCACATTTGTGATGTTGGCGATAAGGGCATCGACATCTGCGGCGAATGATTCGACTGCCGCCTGAGTAACGCCCTCAACGGGCATATGTAGGACGCGACCCGACTTGAGGTTCGTGGTTGAGTCGTCGGCGGGGCTGCCCCCGGCATTCTGCAACTGGGTCAAGCTGACCTCTTCCGTAGGTACGCGGTGGATTAATCGTTGGCGCTGGAGATATCACGTCCGGGATCACCTGAAATCGAACTCCCCACAGCGATCTCAGGCAACCGAGAATCACAGCTTCTCAAGGTTGAACCAGAAAATCGTCTGCGTTGTCCGTCGCGCTCATGTAGGGTTATCCCGCATTACCGGGTACGTGGATTGTGGATGACGACTTGGCAATTCACGCCCGTGAAATCACAATGAAGACCGAAAAGGGGCCCGGATGAACGTCATCGTCTTGATGAACGACACATTTCGACGAGACCACATGGGTGCGTACGGAAACAACTGGATTCATACGCCAAATCTGAACCGGCTGGCGTCTGAATCAGCCGTTTTCGACAGGGCCTACATCGCTTCGTATCCGACGATCCCCAACCGATGGGACCTCGCGACCGGCCGGTATGGATTTCCGATCAGGGGCTGGGAGCCGTTATCGCCGGAGGACGTCACCCTGGCCCAGGTGCTGTCGGGTGCCGGTTACACGACGCAACTGATCTACGACCCACCCCAACTCGGCTATCACAACTTTGACTACACGCGAGGGTTCGATGCCTGGTCATGGGTCCGCGGGCAGCACACAGATCCTTACGTGACCGACCCAACGGTCCCGACGCCGCTCAAGGCGGACTATTACAAGATCAAGTCGGCAGAGGCGTTGAAGTTGTACTGGAGGAATCAGGGCCTCCAGAAGTACGACCGCGACTACACCGTGTCACGGATCGCGGGCGAGACCTCTGACTGGCTTGAGGCCAACGCCGGTCTCGAAAAGTTCTTCCTGTGGGTAGACATGTGGGATCCTCATGAGCCGTTCGACGCACCCTGGTACGACCTTGAGCTGTACGCGGACCCCGCGTTCGACGGTCAGGTGGTCCACTACCCGCCTTATGGACGCAGCACATATATGACGGAAGAGGAGTCACAGCACGTCAAGGCCATGTACGCAGGGCTCGTGACGATGACCGATAGATGGGTCGGTCGCATTCTGGAGACACTGGAGCGAACGGGTCGGATGGAGGACACGCTGATCGTCCACATCACGGACCACGGCCACCTCTTTGGTGAGCATGACCTTGAAGGGAAGCCCGGCGGTCAGTTCGGCAACCTGTACGAGACCACTACCCGGGTTCCCATGATGATCCGCCATCCAGAAGGCCACGGCGCGGGAACACGTCCACAGGGGATCGTGCAGCCTGTCGACGTCATGCCAACCGTCCTCGACTTTCTAGAAATAGAACCGCCGGACGCCCCGAACCCGATGGATGGCCATTCGCTGTGGCCGATGGTGCGGGGCGAGGTCGACGATGTTCGAGAGCACGCTGTGTCCGGACGATACCCGGCGGCGGCTACCGATACGGGCCAGAGCCTGGAGGTCGGACACCTCTTTGACGGCTGGGTGGGGTCAGACCGCGTGGTTGAAGCGCTGACCGTCACCGAGCGTTACTGGGCAATGATCTGCAGTCCTCTTGGCAGGCCGTCGTTGCTCTTCAATCTTGAGGTAGACCCGGACCAGAACACGAACGTGATCGACCAATACCCGGACCGTGCCAGAGCTATGTACGAGAAAGCGGTCGCTGCGTTACGCGATGGCGGGGCGTCCGAGGCGCGACTCAGGCCCTTCCTTGAGGTAATTCCTGACACTCCGGTTGATGCGTCCGAGTCGCTGTGGGGATTCGAGGACGATCGAGGTCAGACGATCGCCTTCACGTCCGAAGAGGAAGCGACAGCCATGGGACGTGATCCGGAGGGCAAGCCCAACCGGACGATATTCAAGACGGCGATGGGCGACTTGCTGGCCGACAACCCGAGAAACCTGGTGTTCACCCACGGCCAGTACTACTGGGCTGAGGACCTTGTTTAGGACAGGTCCGCGATTCGGACGACATTCCCGAGATACTTGGTCCCGCAACAAGTCATCCTGAGCGAAGCGAAGAGCCTGTCCTGAGGTACTCGAAGGAATCTCGCCAATAGCAGGGCGCGAGAACGTCGGTCGTTGGACCGATATCAAGCGGCGAAATGCTTCGTCGCAGGCTCCTCAGAATGACATGAAGTTGCCAGACTTGAGTGATCGTCGGGGTCAGTTACGCCAGCAATCGTTCCAGTGCGAACGGAGACAGGTCATGCCGGGACTGTCCGTCCAGCAATAACTCAGCAAACGATTCACCAAGCGCAGACGCCATCTTGAACCCGTGGCCTGAACACGGGCTTCCGATCAGCACCGACGAGTTCTCCGGGTGGAAGCCGACCATGTAGTGATGATCAGGGGTGTTCGTGTACATGCACACTTCGGAGCGCGTCACGCGTCCAGCAGCTTGGGGCATGAGCGGGGTAAGTCGGGTGCGGAGAGCCTGCTCGTCGTCATCCGTCACGATATCGCGATCCAGAGTATCCGGATCCACGACCTTCCCATCGTGGTGTCGGGCGATCTTGACGCCGTCTCCCAGATTCGGGAATCCATAAAACGCGTGGCCCAGTTCATACTCCCAGATGTAGATCGGGCAGTTATCCGGGTTGAACAGTCCCGGGTCTGAGTCAGGCTCAAACCAGAACAATACCTGCCGTTCAATCTCTATCGGGAGTGCCAGCTCAGGCACGAGTCCCGGGAGCCAGGCCCCGGCCGTAATGAGTAGCTGTCCCACTGTCACGTCGCCTGAATCGGTCTGGACCGTCACGCCATCGCCATCACTTGACCATCCAAGGACCTGTGTTCCGTAACGAAGTTCCGCTCCTCGCGATGCAGCGCCATCAAGCTGTGCGGTTATGCACTTCTCCGGGAACAGGATCCCCGAGCGGTCCTCATACACGGCGGCAAAATTATCGGGAGGGTTGAACTGTGGCCAGCGTTTACGCGCCTCATCGGCATCGAGCACTTCATGGGCCAGTCCGTGCAACTCGGCTGAGTGTCGTGCCCCGGACACCGTCTCGCCCTCAGGCGGACCGAACATCACACCGCCGGTTTGCTTTAGTAGCTGTTGACCGGCCTCTTCCTCCAACTCCGCCCATAGCTCGTATGACCGCTGCACCACCGGAACATATGCCGGTGACTCGTGGTACGCCTCGCGTATGATCCTCGTGTCTCCATGCGAAGACCCCATGACGTGCGGTGGTGTGAAACGATCGAACCCGACTACCTTCGATCCGCGTTTGGACAGGTGATACGCCGCGGCGGACCCCATCGCCCCGAGGCCGATTATGGCAACGTCGTAACTGGTCATTTCGCTCCAAACAGGCTATCGAGCCGCTTTGAATCAAGTTGATGGAACGACTCGACACGCATATCGGCGGCGGACAGGTCAGCATCCAGCGTCATCTCGCTGGGCGCCGCAATGCAGTACATACCTGCCGCCTTGGCGGATGCCACACCTGCCGTGGAGTCTTCCACCGCCAGGCACGACTCCGGGTCAACGCCCAGCAGACGCGCACCTGCAAGATATGGATCAGGCAAAGGCTTGTGTGCGCTCACGTCCTCCACTCCGATCATCCCGGCGAAAAATGGACGCAGCTCAAACCGATCGAATACGTTATCGATATACCAACGGCTACCTGAAGTCACCAGTGCGCACGGGACGGATCGCTCAGACAGCGCCGTGAGCAACTCACGCAGGCCGTCCCGCAATGCAAGTTGGGTTCCGATCAGCTTTAGGAAGATATCCTGGCGTTCCTGTAGCAATCTTTCCGGGTCCGGAATTTCATGCACTTCTGCCAGCTCAAACATCGTTCCCTGTACCGTTCGGCCGATGTAGTTCGCCTTTTTGTTCTCGAAGGTGAACTTAACGTTATGCGCGGCCATAGCGAGACGGTCCGCCTCGTAATGTACAGGCTCAGAATCAACGATCACGCCGTCCATATCGAAGCAGACAGCCTTTAACGGGCTGGTCGGAGCCATCGCTAAACCGCGTGGACGATCGACTCTGGTTCTTCGCCACGGGCCAATCGAGAGACGTTGGCGATAGCGAAGTCTGTTGAGCGAATACCTGACTCTTCGGCGAGACTCGCCAGGTGTGGAGTCACAACTACGTTGTCCATTGTGAGAAGCGGGTTGTCCGGCGGTGTTGGCTCCTGCTCGGTGACATCAAGTCCTGCGCCAAAGATCTGGCCTGACTCCAACGCGATGGTCAGGGCCGCTTCGTCAACGACCGGCCCACGACACGCGTTGATCAGGATTGCGGTGGACTTCATCATCTCGAACTCACGGGTGCTGATCATGTGGTGAGTGGAGCGGTCTAGTGGAACGTGAAGTGTGATCAGATCAGAAGTGCTCAGTAGTTCGTCAAGCTCGACCTTTCGCGCCCGTGAGTCCTTCTCAACTTCTTCAGGGATGGACACTACGTCGGAGTAGATGACCTCGCACTCCCAGCCGCGGAGCCGTCGAGCGACCCGCGAACCGATGCGTCCGAGCCCGACAACGCCTACGGTCTTGTTGACCAGGTTGTGATACTCGCCTTCCTCGCCAGTAACACCGGCCATCCAGGTTCCGGCCCGGGTGCTGGTCAACTGAAGATCCATTTTCCGGTAGACGGAAATCATGAGTGCAATGGCATGCTCAGCCACGGCGACGGAGTTACCGCCGCCGTTGTTGGCGACCAGTACTCCGCTCTCCCCCAGGGCTGTCTTGTCCAGGTAATCAGTCCCCGCAGAGGTGGTCTGAACAAGCCGCAAGTTTGGCAACTTCAATGCGAGTTCCGTGGTCACTGCGTGTGGACCCGCCGGGATCAAGGCAATGGCGTCTTTCGCCTGCTCAAGGATGGACTCGTCTCCGGATGCGTTGTCAATGAAGCGGACCTCGACATCGCCCCCGTGTTGTTGGGCCAGCATTTCGTAGCGCGCTAGCACCTTTTGCGTACGGTCGTCGTTCGGTCCGATCACGGCTACCAGGGCCTGAGCCATTGAAAGAATCTCCTCTTTGCAAGCAGAAAATCACCCGGCCAAAAAGAAAGCCTGAAGTTCCGGGCAGGCGGATTATAGCCCTGACAACCATCTTCGTAATACATCAACCGGTACGAGCGGGACGCCATCGCGCGGCGCACACCATATAATCGGCGCTCGTGAAGGCTTGAATTTATCTGATCTCCCTTAATTTCCTGGGATCGCCATGATCGTGGACATCCTGAGATGGAGGGCAACGCCGTGAAGTCGGCAATTTTCTACGACTACCCGCCTGCCGATGGTGATGTGTTTGGTCAGGGGAGACGGGAACGCATAGCCGGGCTGACAGACCTTTACCCGCACGTGATGAACGGCGCCAATTTCCAAGATCACGCAGCATCCCTGTCGGACACGGACGTAATATTCGCCACGTGGGGCATGCCACGTTTCACCGAGCATCACTTCGCATCCATGCCAAAGTTACGGGCGGTGTTCTACGCGGCCGGAAACGTGAAATCTTTCGCTGCGCCGCTGGTCGAGCATGACATCACCCTGGTTAGCGCATGGGGCATCAACGCCATCCCCGTATCAGAGATGTGCCTGTCTCAAGTCTTGCTGTCGCTGCGCGGATACTTCAGAGCGGTACGAAACTACCGCTCGGTCAAGACGCATGACGCCAAGGTCTTCCCTCGAACCGGAGCGATGGACGAGACGGTTGGATTGATCG
>JABIGL010000064.1 GCA_018650185.1 Chloroflexota bacterium | reverse complement strand
CCGATCTGCTCGATGAGGCCGGGTACAGGTACGTACTCGATTGGGGCGCGGACGATCAGCCGATCTGGCTTAACACTCGCAACGGCAAGATTTTGTCGATCCCGTACTCCCAGGAGATCAACGATTCCGCTGCGATCATCGGTCGGCAAGTCGGTGCCGGTGAGTTCTCCGACATGGTGATTGATCAGATAGACGAGATGCTGGAACAGTCAGCAGGCGGGCCGTTGGTCTTTGGACTCGCCATCCACGCCAACATAGTCGGGCAGCCATTCCGGTTGCGGCAGTTGAGGCGCGCACTGGAGCACCTGGCAGATCTGTCGGACCGTGTGTGGATCAGCCGGGCTGTTGATATCGCAGACCACGTTTATGACGGCGGGGGCAGCGCTGTCTGACAAGAACTTGCCGGGAGGATCGGACAATTGAGCCGGATATACCTGTCATCCCATGCATTGTCGCGGGATCATCATCAACACGACGTTGATTGGAAAGCACTCTGCTCACCTGAGCCACTGATGTCTCTCCGCCTTACTTCCACCGGGAGAAGTGGTGCCAACTTCGGCGTCCGGGAAAGTTCTCATAGCGCTGAACTAACGATCCTCCCCCCAAAGGGCCATATCTGGCGTTCTTAACATGAGGCCGGCATCGCACCCAGGTGGATACTAAGAGGTTGGGCAGGTTCGCTTCAATTCTGGGTCATCGGGAGGACCCTGGAATAGAACCAGACCGGCTGCCTTTAGTTCGGCCGAAATTCTTGTTACTGCATCGCAGAACGCCGTCTGAGTCTCCAGTATTCCGCCGTTGACACCAAGCATATCGCCGCCCGCCGCCGAGTCGAGGACCGTTGTCTGTGCCTCAATCAGGTCGTCAAAGTACTCGAGGATCAAGGCATGATCTGGAGTGAACTCGGCGGATGGAGTCAGGGATTGCATTGTGGCTAGCGTGGACTGCACTGTCTCGAGGTACCCGGGTCCACTGCGGGCGATGACTTCAAATGCGTACTCCCTCCCAATGTTGAATGCCAGATAGTTAGGGCCAAGCCTCCCGAACTCTGCGCTGAACCGCTTCAGTGCCTGATTCGCGGGACCAAGATAGGCATCATCAGACACGGTCGGATTCACGAAGGCCGCACCCGGGAATGCGATCTCTCTGACGGGAGGACTAAGCCCGAGGATTGCGTCGACCGAGGCGTCATTGCTACCTAGTTCCAGATTCGAAACCACGAAATGAACCGGGTCGACCTCATCGATGGCCTGGCCGATCTCCCGGTCCAGTCGTACTGCCTCTGCGAGATAGGTCAGAAGCAATTGGTGGTCCGCGGCGAATCGTTCCGGGGGCTCGACCGGCAGCAACATCGCCTGAACCGCCTCAAACGCCGTTCCAGCTCCGGCTCCCTGGAGGGCCTGGAGTAACGCACGGGAATCTGAGAACTGTTGTCTCAGGGTTTCGCCAAAAACTGCGTTCCTGGACCTGAACTCTTCGTAAGCTCGTTCCACGGTATTCAGGTAGGCGGACTCATCGTCGGCTAAATCGCCAAACACGGCACCTGCTGAGATGGCGTCTTCCGATACCAGGATCGCGTCTCGGAACGTCTGCGAGATACCGGCGAGCAGGTTACGTTGCAACGAAGCAACCTCGACACCTAGGTCACGGCTCGTTAGATCGTCGCGCGCGGCCGCCGCGTCCAGCTGGCGCTGTTGTATGTCTGCGCTTGCGTTCAGGAATGTGAGGAAAGTTGCGTGGTCTTCGGCATAGTCATCTGGAACATCTAGCGACCCTAGATTCGCGATATCGGATCGGGTTGCCTCGATGGCGAGCGGTAACACATCCGCCAGTAGTCCCAGGAATTCGAGCGACGCCGGAGAGGTCTCCGTTATGGGGGCGAAAATCTCTTCGTCTCGCTGGTCAGACTGTTCCGCCAGGGTGTGAAGTGACGCGAGATATTCGTCCGCACCAGGCTCATCGCTGCCACACGCCACCGCGGCGGCCGCCAACATCAGCCCCATTACCAGCCACCACTTGAACCGTGAAGTCTGAACGCGCATCCAGAGGTCCTTCCGTTTCCGAGTCGCTTTGATGAGGCGAGACGGGCGTAATCAATCAATGTGTAGGTGCGCAGACAGGAAAACAGCGCACGAACGTACGATGCGAATAAGACGGGAGGGATTTTTCGGGTCGGGAAAACCCTAACTATCTGTCCTGAAACAAGTTCAAGCCGACAGGCGTTAGCTCGTCTCGATTGAAGTGGATACGCCGAT
>JABIGL010000085.1 GCA_018650185.1 Chloroflexota bacterium | reverse complement strand
GCTAAACGTCAAACGGCCTGCCCGCTACTTCTGGCTTGAGCCTGTGCTGATCGAGAACGACTCGGCTTCGGTCGGGAACTTGTTGCCCTTCACATCGTCGGCGTACCGGGACAACGCTTCATCGATCACACCGGCCAGGTCGCCATAACGTCCTGCGTGTTTCGGCCTGAAATCCGGGAGCAGCCCGAGCAGGTCATGGAACACCTGGATCTGCCCGTCGCATTCCGGACCTGCGCCTATGCCGATCGTTGGGATGGATAGACGCTCGGTGACACTTGCCGCGACCTCAGTAGGAACCAGCTCGAGTACGACCGCAAACGCTCCGGCGTCCTGCAGGGCCAGCGCGTCCTCAAGTAGTCTGGCCGCTGCATCCTCGGTACGACCCTGCACCCGGTAGCCGCCGAGCTGGTGCACCGACTGTGGGGTGAAACCGATGTGCCCCATCACGGCGATGCCCGAGTCGGTCAGTCGCTTCACCGTTGCAGCCACCGGGACACCGCCCTCAAGCTTTACCGCCTGCGCTCCGCCTTCCTGGAGAAGTCGTGCGGCGTTGGTGAGCGCAATCTCCTCGCTCACCTGGTAGCTCAGGAAGGGTAGATCCGCCACGATCAATGGCGATGGTGCGCATCGAGCGACGGCCGCCGCATGGCTGACCATATCGTCCATGGATACGGGCACCGTGGAGTCGTGCCCCAGTACCACCTGCCCCAGGCTGTCACCAACAAGAATCATCGGGATTCCGGCGCGCTCAGCGGCCCCGGCCGACATGGCGTCGTAGGCCGTCACCATCACGATGCGCTCCGATTTGCGCTTCATCTGGGCGATTTTCCGGGTCGTCACTCTCATCACGAGTGCCTCTCTTTGCTGTGATCCTCAAGTGATTGACGAAACAGTTCTTTGATCTCGGCTCCAGCTTCCGCCGAGAGACCGTCCCGTTCCTCGAACAGGGACATGGCGTCGTAGTTGAGCGCCGTGTAGGCGTGGCTTAACCTGGCCGGTAGGTGCTTCATAGCTTCCAGATGCATGCGGATTGTCTCTACGTCCCCGCGAACCGCGGGACCGGTTATCGCTTCCGGCATGCCTTCGCGTCCAACGGCCTCGACTGTGGCCGCCGTTAGCGGTCTTAACGCTGTGAGCGCGTCTGCCCGTGACACGCCCATCTCCTCCCATACCTCGGCCGCTAGTCCCATGAGTGAGGCAACGAGTCCGCATGCCATTACGGCTGATGCGTGATAGACCGCCCGGTGCTCCTCTTTGATGGTGAAGGGCTTGGCCTCAAGTACGTAAACGACTTTTTGAAGCCAGTCCAACAATCCCGGATCCTCAGAACCAACCGCGGCGGATGCGCCGGGAATGAGGTCCGCGCTGTCCGGGGTCGGGAAGGTTTGAAGTGGGTGTAGTCCGCCGATGCGCGCTCCTGAGTCGTGGGCCGCGGCCAGGTCGCTTAATGGCCGTGCACCGGAGCAGTGGATTACGCCCTGGCCTTCACGCCAGGCGATCTCCTGAGCAACCAAAGTGATCTCGGCGTCGCCCGTCGTGATGAATACGACATCCGCTATATCCGCAACATCCTGGGAGGTGGGAACGGGCGCACATCCCGGCACACGCTCTGCGAGGGATTCGGCCGAAGCGAGGCTGCGGGAACTCACGGCTACGACGTTGATTTCTGCACGGTGGAGTCCGGCCGCGACGCTGGTCCCAAGCCGACCGGCTCCGACGAAGCCGACCGTTGCGTCCATGTCCAATGTAATGGTGTTCTCGCTAGTCATTAGTGGCCCCCGCGGAGATCTCGGCGAGGTGTTCAGTGGCCGAAGGCACACCTGCAAGGCCGGTGGAGTTCTCTATCGATGATTGGATCGCGCTCACCATGGCGCGCATCGCCGCCGCCCGCAGGCGATCTTCTATTCCAGCGATAGCGTCTTCTCCAGATAATTTCGGATGTTTGCCGGTTGCGAGCGCGAACACGGTGTCGCCGTCTCCGGCCATGTGCGCTGGCCTAACCGACATAGCGATGGCGTCCTGCCCGGCGGCGGCAAACCGAATAGCGGCCTTCTTATCCATACCGACGTTGGTCGCCATAACTCCGATCACGGTGTTTGAGCTGTTCCGAAGACCCATAAGATCACGCATACGCGGAGGGTCATCCACGAGCACGTCCAACGTATTCTCGAAGCCGTCATTTGTGCGTGGCCCGGCGACAACGGTCCCGGTGTCAGGATCTACAACACTGCCGATTGCGTTCATGACCACCAGCGCCCCCACGACAATGTCGTCGCCGAGGCGGACGGATGCCGTCCCAAGCCCTGATTTGATCGACAGTTGTTTACCGTGAAGCTTGCCGACCGTGGCTCCTGCACCCGCACCCACGGTCCCGGTGGCGGTCCCTTTGCTCGCCACTTCGGCTGCGGCATAGCCGTTGTCGGCGTTGGGACGGACGAGGTGACTGGCTAGGTCGAGGTCGAAAATGATGGCCGATGGTACCAGCGGTATCGTCATCCGGCCGATCTTGAGGCCCCGGCCCTGTTCTTCCAGGTATCGAACTGCGCCGGTAGCGGCTTCTAGCCCGAACGTGCTCCCACCCGAAAGCATGATGCCGTGAATGTGTTCGATCCTTGCAAGCGGGTCCAAAAGCTGAGTCTCACGAGTACCCGTCGAGGTGCCGCGAATGTCCACGCCACCCACGGCGGGTTCATCAACGAGCACAGCGGTACAGCCAGTGGCGTACTCAAGGTCCGTGTAGTGGCCGACGGTCACACCCGGGACGTCAGTGATCTGCCCACGGTCGGGGAGAGTCAGGCCTGGATGTCGATCGGGTTGCGTCAACTGCTTGTCGCTCTTCCCGGGGACACACCACAATCTGAATGGACGCGTCGGTGAGCGAGCGGCATTGCCGCGGGCCGGGTCATCTCCTCGTCGATCTCCGTGATGTCGTACGGCTGCGCATTGCTGCACATGCCGTCGACCGGAAATCTCCGGGCTATTGCCCCGTCACTCACCTCTCCGCGCCCGGTGATCTGTCATCCCGGAACTGTATGGAGTTAGCGGTGGAGTACGAGGGTATCACGAACGGAATCGGGTTAAGAGAGCAGCCCGAACAACATCAAGATTTAACGGGTTTTCGTTACACGCTTTCGGATAGACCGGGGCGGTCGTATACTCGTCCAAATACCCATTTTCATACGGCGCGTCGAAATTCGTAATCTGGACTGATTTCGAATCTAGATCGGGGGTTCCGAGGCCGAATGAAACGGGACAACTACACGATATTCAGTTCCGTACACGGGGGTACCGTCCGCGTTGGCACAGATCAAAGAACTTAAGCATGCATATGGCTTCGATGATGTGGCGATCGCTCCCGGAGAAATAACGGTTAATCCTGAAGGGGTGAATACATCGTTCACCCTGGATGAGCACGAATTCGACATCCCGTTTATGGCCTCGGCTATGGACGCGGTCGTAAATCCGTCATTCGCAGGAGAGTTGGATCGCCTTGGCGGTGTCGCTGTCCTCAACTTGGACGGACTCCAGACCCGATATGCAGATACCGAAGAGATCTACTCTGACATCGCATCCACCCCTCGGGAGGAGGCGACAGTCTTCCTCCAGAAGGTGTACAGCCAACCCATGCAGGACGACCTGGTCGCCCGGCGGGTTGAAGAGATAAAAGCAAGCGGCGCAACGTGCGCCGTTTCTGTTATCCCGGCAAACACAAAACGGCTTGCCCCGATCATCAAAGAGGCCGGCGCTGAGATCCTGGTTGTGCAATCAACCGTGACGACCGTCAAACACATCTCGAAGAGCCTGCGTGGCCTGATTTTCTCCGAACTCGTGGAAAGCGTTGGACTCCCGGTACTGGTAGGTAACACCGTCAGCCCGGATGTAACTCGTCAACTAATGGAACAGGGCGTCTCCGGCATCCTTGTCGGAGTGGGTCCGGGCGCAGCCTGCACCAGTCGTGAGGTTCTCGGAATCGGCGTGCCGCAGGTGACAGCCACCATCCAGACAGCGTTCGCCCGTGACCAGTACTTCGAGGACACAGGTCGATACGTCCCGATCATCACTGACGGCGGAATTCGCACCGGGGGCGATGTCTGCAAGTCAATCGCAGCCGGCGCTGACGCTGTCATGATCGGTACCCCGTTCGCACAGTCCAAAGAAGCTCCGGGGCTTGGCTTCAATTGGGGCATGGCTACGCCGCACTCCTCTCTGCCACGTGGAACACGCATTGAGGTAGGCACGAAAGCCAGCCTTGAGCAGATCCTCAAAGGCCCGTCTTCGCTGACGGACGGCACGCAGAACCTGGTCGGTGCCCTCGAGATTTCGATGGGAATGGTTGGCGCTTCCAACGTGAAAGAGATGCACCAGGCTGAGATGATGATCGCCCCGTCCATCAAGACGGAAGGCAAGATCTTCCAGCATGCGGGGCTGGGCTCGTAGTCTGAAAACGGCGAGTCCAGCGTAATCACCTATACAACGATTACCTTGACCGCCTCACAGGGAACGAGCCTGACCGGCGGTAAAAGAAGGAGTTGGCCAGATGCCATCCTTCCGCGCGCCCCGCGGCACATACGACATACTTCCGGAAGAGCAGCCGTACTGGATGTTCGCCCTTAAAACGGCTGCAGAAACGGCTGCACTGTTTGGCTACGGCCGGATCGACACCCCGATGTTCGAACCCACGGACCTTTTCGAACGTGGAGTCGGGGATGCCACCGATATCGTCCAGAAGGAGATGTACACCTTCGAGGACCACGGTGGAGACTCGATGACTCTGCGCCCGGAGGGCACAGCTGGCGTCTGCCGGGCTTACATCGAACATGGTCTACACAACCAGCCTCAGCCGGTGCGTATGTACTACGCATCAAACTTCTTCCGCTACGAACGACCACAGGCAGGCCGCTTCCGTCAGTTCGCCCAGTTCGGCGTCGAGGCCATCGGCGACGGATCGCCGAATGTGGACGTCGAGGTGATCGAGTTGGGCTGGTCATTTATCCGGGCGCTAGGCATCACCGGCACCCAGCTCCGAATCAACAGCATCGGCGATGCTGAATGTCGTCCTGCGTACTTAGACGCCCTCAGGGCCTACTACCGGGGGCACATCGACGAGGTGTGCGACGATGATCGACAGCGGTTGGAGCGTGCGCCCTTGCGCCTGTTGGACTGCAAGAAGCGGCAGTGCCAGGCGATCGGTAACGCCGCCCCGAAATCCACCGACTACCTGTGCGAGGACTGTGAGCAACACTGGGCATCGGTGACAGCCCTTCTCGGAGGCCTCAAAGAGACCTACCCGGACCTCGATTACTACGTGGATCACCGGCTGGTGCGGGGTCTCGACTACTACACACGGACCGTGTTCGAGATCGAGCCGGAGAACGCCGCGGGGCAGAGCACCTTGCTGGGCGGCGGGCGCTACGACGGTCTGATCGAAGAGATCGGCGGACAGTCGACTCCCGGCATTGGATACGCGAGCGGGCTGGACCGGATCATCGCCGAGATCAAGGCGCAGGAAACGTATGAGGTTTCTGACGCGGGACCCGACGCTGTGATTGTCCACCTTGGCGAAGCGGCAGGGCTACGCGCATCTGCGCTGGCCGCTGGACTACGGGCTGAAGGACTGTCTGTGCTTACTGCACCTGCAGGCCGCAGCATGCGAGCCCAGATGCGCTACAGCAACTCCCTGAACGCCCGATATGCCCTCATCATCGGGGATCGGGAGATAGAGTCCGGTGAAGGTGCCCTCAGGCCCCTTCAGAGCAATGATGACCAGGTCGGGGTGTCGTTAAGCGTTGAAGCGCTATCGAGGGCTGTACGGGGCGATTAGAGGCCACCGAAAGGCCAACTCAGCCGCACACAATCCTCCCACCAACACAGCATCCAAAATAATCCAGGCCCTGCCTGCGTGATATTCTGAATTCGTGCTTGAATCCACTTTAGAAAAGATACAGGCGATCGTTGATCGCCACGCCGAAGTCGAACGCGAAATGTCCGAGCCTGAAGTCGCGACCGATCCTAACGCTATCCGGCGGTTGGGCCAGGAATACTCGCGACTCCAGGAGATCGTCGGACTCGCGGGTCAGCACACACGTGTTGCGGAGGAGCTCGCCGGAGCGCAAGAGATGCTTGCGGGCGAGGACGACCCGGATCTCGCCTCTATGGCGCGTGAGGAAGTCCAGGAGCTTGAAGCCGACGAGGTTCGCCTCACCGAAGAGCTTGAGCTTGCCCTATTGCCGCCTGACGTCACAGCCGAGGCTGACGCTATCGTCGAGATACGAAAGGGCGCCGGAGGAGATGAGGCCGGATTATTTGCGGCCGAGCTTTACCGGATGTATCAGCGCTACGCAGAAGCGACCGGATGGAAGATTACGCTTGTCGATATCAATGAATCAGGTATCGGTGGCATTAGCGAAGTTATTTTTGAGGTCCAGGGCCAGAGTGCATTCAGCAGACTAAAGTTTGAGAGTGGAGTACACCGGGTCCAACGTGTGCCGGCGACGGAATCACAGGGACGGGTTCACACCTCTACGGCGACTGTCGCTGTGCTGCCAAAACCGGACGAACTTGAGTTAGACATCAAGTCGGAAGACATCCGGATAGATATTTATCACTCTGGTGGAGCGGGTGGTCAGAACGTAAACAAGGTCGCAACTGCGGTGCGTATGACCCATCTAGAAACCGGGCTCGTCGTCACATCACAAAAAGAACGGTCCCAGCTTCAGAACCGACAGCATGCCATGGGGATTTTGAGCGCCCGCCTCTGGGATCTCCGGTTGCGAGAGCAGCAGGAAGAGATCGCCGGGGACCGCAAGTCGCAGGTCGGGACGGGCGATCGTTCGGAGAAGATCCGTACTTATAATTTCCCGCAGAGTCGTATCACCGACCACCGGATTAACCTGACGAGTCACAACCTGCCACGCGTACTTGAAGGTGGCCTGGACGAGTTTATCGACGCGCTCCAACGGGATGAACAGGCACGGAAGCTGGCGGCGGTCGGCTCCGGCGACTAACGCGTGGTGGATAGTCCCGGATCTTCTGTAGCAGAACTTCTTGCGTGGACGCGCGCCCGGCTTAAAGATGCCGGCATAGAGGAGTTCCAACTCGAAGGCGAGTTAATCCTCCAGCACGTGCTCGATATCGACGCCGCCCGCATGTTTGCAGTTATGAACGATATCGCGTCGTCAGAGGCCGTGGCTGAGCTGCAACAAGTCACAACAAGGCGGGCGACTCGCGAGCCACTGGCGTACATCACAGGCAAGCGTGGCTTCTACGGGCGCGAGCTAATTGTCACGCCCGATGTTTTGATACCGCGACAAGAGACGGAACTACTTGTCGATCTGGCACTGAAGTGGGCCGCTGAACATGCGGAGGCTCGACCGGAGCGGATTGCCGATATCGGAACCGGGAGTGGCACGCTGGCCGTCACACTAGCCGCCGAGTTGCCTCATGTCTCGGTGGACGCCGTAGACGTCTCTCCGGCGGCCCTCGAGGTGGGCAGAAGCAACGCAGAGGCCCATGGAGTAGTGGATCGCATCCAATTTCATGAAGGTGACCTGGCGATCCCACTAGCAGGGAACACCTACCAGCTCATTCTTGCCAACCTGCCTTACGTGCGGGCAGACACTCTCAAGACAGCGCAGCCTGAGGTTCTTCAGGAGCCGGTACTGGCGCTTTTTGGCGGTGAAGACGGCCTGGACCTCATCAAACGGCTCGCAACAATGCTGCCCGGGATGATGGACCCCCAAGGTTCAATGGCCCTCTTCGAGATAGACCCGCTAACCGCAGCTGGTACTGCCGAAATCCTCGCAAGCGCGCTACCAACCGCCCGCATTACAGTGGTTAACGACCTCGCAGGCTTACAACGCTGCGTAACAGCCGAGATCACCCGAACCAAGGCCACGTAAACACGAAACACCCCCGGCGATAAACGCCAGGGGTGTTCCAACTGTTCTTGATAAACGCCCCGCAGGGCATAGCCACCCAACAGGGTTAGCGCTTGGTTTAACGCTTTGTGTACTGGGGCGCCTTACGGGCCTTCTTGAGGCCGTACTTCTTGCTCTCCTTGACCCGGGCGTCCCGGGTCAGGTGTCCGCCTGCACGAAGTGGTGCCCGGAGATTCGGATCCATCACGAGAAGTGCTCGGGCAATTCCGTGCGCAAGGGCACCGGACTGTCCAGAAGTGCCTCCGCCCGAGATCTTGGCGACAACTGTGACGTTGTCCACCATCTCAACAGCGCGCAGAGGGCCCGTCGCCTCGAAGATCATCTTCTCGGCCGGCAGTGCTTCCTGGACTGGCTTGCCGTTAACGGTGATACCGCCCGGCGTCGGGTAGACGCGAACGCGTGCGACCGCGCTCTTTCGGCGACCCGTTCCGTAGTAGTAGTTCTGTTCCGTCAACTAGGCATCCCCTTCATTGGAGCTCGTAGCTTCTGATCCCTTGATCTGCGCCTCGTGCGGGTGTTCAGACCCGGCGTAGATCTTGAGTCGGGACAGCATGCGTGCACCGAGTTTCGTCTTCGGCAGCATCCCTTTGACGGAGTGCTGGATGATCCGATCAGGATGTTTCTCCTGCATCGTCTCGTAAGGAATTCGCTTCAGGTTACCGGGGTACTGACTGTGTCGAAGGTATTCCTTCTGCACAGACTTGTTCCCGGATATGGTCACTTTTTCGGCGTTGATAACCACCACAAAATCACCGCTGAGCAAGTGCGGGACATATCCCGGCTTGTGCTTGCCCATTAGCTTTGTAGCGATCTGCGTGCATAGACGCCCCAGGGTCTGCCCCTCGGCGTCTACCACTTGCCAGTCTGATCCTAGATCACTGGCGCTTGGGTTATATGGTTTGAGCCTGGTGGTCATCGATTCGTTGCTCAATCTCTTGCGGTGCGGGGAAGTCCGGTTCCGTCAGCACCTGGATAGTTTATCTTCGTCAAACACAATCCGCCTGCCGGAGCGAGGTCTTTTGCGAGTCCCCGCTCTGCCCGGTCGATCAGTTCCTGGAACTCATCTGGACCCATCTGAGAGCGGCCCACGCGGACCAGTGCACCGACCATGCGCCTCACCTGCTGGTGAACAAACGCATTGCCACGGATATTAAATTCAACCTCGTCCCCGTTTCGTTCGACCCCTGTTTCTTCCACCCGTCTGACTGTGATCGCATCCGGCAGCGTTGCCGGACCGGCAAACGCCGCAAAGTCGTGCTCACCTTCAAGCAAGGTGGCGGCCTCGTTCATCGCCTTCTCATCTAACCGTTGGCGGATATGCGCCACTCGGAATCGAGAATAAGGTGATCGGGAACGCCGGTCTTTAATTGTGTATGTGTACTCCCTGCTTGTTGCATCCCGTCTCGGATCGAAATCGTCTGCGACTTTTGAAGCGCACACGATTGCGACGTCGTCGGGCAGGTAGTGATTTATTGCGTCCCGTATCTTCTGGTCGTTCAGTTCGGTATCGGCGTTAAAAGCCCCGACCTGTCCGGTTCCATGCACTCCGGCATCGGTACGACTCGCCAGGTACAACCTGATGGGTCTCCCGAATATCGTTGGCAGGACGCCTTCTATCTCTCCCTGTACTGTCCGGTCAGTGACCTGCAATTGTGAACCGTGCAGGTCTGTACCGTCATATTCAATTACGAGCCCGATTCGCATCTTCGACTAATCAAAGCACCGGGACCCGTGGGCCTTTGAAAGCTCACGAACTCCGGGGTTACGAATCTGGCTAAGAAACCAATTCAAGGATGACCATCTCGGCTCCATCGCCTTTGCGAGGACCAAGCCTGATCACCCGGGTGTAACCGCCCTGGCGTTCTGCAAACTCCGGGGCGATCTCGTCAAACAACCGCTTCACGACGCTTGTGTCGGTGATAAAAGCGGCTGCCTGCCTGCGGGAGTGGATCGAGCCTTCCTTGCCGTGCGTGATCATGCGCTCGGCAAAGATGCGTGACTCTTTGGCCTTCTGCAGGGTTGTCTTGATGCGGCCGTGCCGGAGCAGGTCTGTGACCATGCTTCGGAACATCGCCCGCCTGATGTGGCCGGGCCGTCCAAACGCCCGACCTGAAACCTTATGCCTCATTTTCGGACTCTCCGGTGGCTATCGCTTCGACCTCTTCGGACGCTTCTTCTTCACCTTCGGAACCTTCTGTCGGCTCGTCCGGTGACCAGAACCCTTTCTCTTCAAGCCGTTCGTACAGCTCGTCGAGGGATTTCTGGCCGAAGTTGCGGATCCTGAGGAGATCACGGCGCGGCATCTTAAGGACCTCACCAACGCGGTGGATTCCGGCGCGCTTCAGGCAGTTAAGCGTGCGTGCCGAAAGGTCGAGTGACTCGACCGGCGTCGTTGCGGTCTCTGAATCCATATCGGTAGTGATCGGGTCCTCATCGCCTGACTTCTCTGAGAGATTGGCGAAGAGGTAGAAACGGTCCTGTAGCTGCGTTGCAGCTGCCTGTACCGCTTCCAGCGGGGTCAACGTCGCATCCGTCCAGACCTCAATGACAAGGCGTTCCAGGTCAGTCTTCTGGCCGACGCGGGTCGCCTCTACTTTGAATCCGGTCTTACGGACGGGCGTGAACACGGCGTCCACCGGAAGCACACCGATCGGCAGACCGGTCTCGTGTGCGGCGGGGACGTATCCCGTGCCCTGCTCAACGTTCATCTCTATGGAGACGCGTGCCTCCGAAGAGTCGAGCGATAGCAGGTGAAGCTCTGGATTGACGATCTCGAAGTCTGACGACGCCATGACGTCACCCGCCTTCACTTCTCCCTCGCCGTCCACCTCGAGCCGCAATCGGCCCGGTCGGTCGGCAAGTGAGCGGAGTCGCATGCTCTTGATGTTCATCAGGAGCTCGGTGACCTCTTCCTTGACGTGCGGGATCGTGGAGTACTCGTGGAGCACGCCATCGATCTTCACCCAGGAAACGGCCGTACCCGGAAGCGAGCTTAGAAGCACGCGCCGGAGAGCGTTGCCGAGCGTTGTCGCCCAGCCTCGCTCGAGTGGCTCCGCTGCAAATTTACCGTAGGTGTCATCCATCTCCACGACGGAGATACCCAGTGAAGGGATCTCCGGAGCCGCGGGTTGGAGCTCTTCGGTTGTAGGGAGCCCGTATAGGTTGTCTAGCATCGAGGAAACCCCTTAGCGCTTGGAGTAGAACTCGACGATCATCCGAGTGTCGACTTTGGTGTCGATCTCAGACGGGGCAGGTAACGCTGCGACCGTACCGGTAGCGTTTTCGGCGTTCAGCTGAAGCCAGCCGGGCACCGTACGCTTCGGCAGCGTTTCTTTCATCGTCTTGAAGTAGTTGTTAGAACGTGACTGTTCACGCCAGGAGACCACGTCACCGGGCTTGACCATGAAGGACGGGATGTCTACTTTTCGCCCGTTCACCTGAAAGTGGCCGTGATTGATCAACTGTCGTGACTGGTTCCGGGAGTCACCAAAAGCCAAACGGTATACGACGTTGTCCAGTCGTCGCTCAAGCAACTGCATGAGTCGATCACCGGTGACACCTGTCGCACGCGTTGCAGCATCCATGTAGTTGCTGAACTGGCGCTCCAGGGTGCCGTATACGTATCGAGCCTTCTGTTTTTCACGCAGTTGCGTTCCGTGCTCAGACATCCGTCGTCGTCGCGCAAAACCTGCGTTTGCGGCCTGCTCGCCCGGGGCGGCACGTCGCTTATCTACGGCGCAGCGCGGCGTGTAGCAGCGTTCGCCTTTGAGGAAGAGCTTCTCTCCCACCCGCCTGCAAAGCCTGCAAGCTGGGCCGTTATACCTCGCCATTTAAGCCTGTTTGTTCCTTTCGCCCTGAAGCGGACGTACTTGGGCAGAACCGGATGAGGACAGTCAAATCCAGATCTACCTTTAAAAGTGCATCACCGTCAGCCGACGACAACGCACCTAGACCACCGGGGGCTAAACCCGGCGTTTCTTTGGTGGGCGGCACCCGTTGTGGGGCACCGGCGTGACATCTTTGATGCTCGTGACACGCAGGCCAGTGGCCTGGAGGGAGCGGATCGCTGCCTCTCGGCCAGAACCTGGGCCTTTTACCAACACCTCAACGGTGCGGAGGCCGTGGTCCATCGCCTTACGTGCGGCAGCTTCCCCAGCGCGTTGCGCTGCAAAAGCGGTTCCCTTACGGGAGCCGCGGAACCCAACGGTCCCGGAGCTTGCCCATGAGAGGACATCGCCGTTCGGCTCGGTCAGGGTAACGATCGTGTTGTTAAACGTTGCGGATATGAAGGCCCGTCCCTGTGGGACAAACTTTCGTTCTCGGCGTCGAGTGCGTGCTCGTCTTGGCATTCTTTACGTGGATCCGCCTCCGGGCGGTGAACTACAGACCTTTGCCATCAATTATTTGAAGGCGCTACAGGAATCGGCCACTGTGGGCCGTTCCGGGTCCTATTTAGTGGGCGACTTTCTTCTTGTTAGCAATTGCACGACGGCGACCGCGCTTCGTTCGTGCGTTGGTCTTTGTGCGCTGTCCGCGTGCGGGGAGGCCACGACGGTGGCGAAGGCCACGGTAGCTTCCGATGTCGATTAGTCGGCGGACGTTCATCTGGACCTCTCGTCGGAGGTCTCCTTCGATGATCGCTCCGCTACGGTCGAGGGCGCCACGGACCCGGTTCAGCTCTTCTTCGCTGAGTTCCCGGACACGTGGGTTACCGTCAAGCGCTGAGTCTTCAACGACGCTCTTGGCCACGGACGGGCCAACGCCGTAAACAGACTGAAGCGCTATCTCCACACGCTTGTTGTCCGGTATGTTCACTCCTGCGACGAGTGCCATATGTGATGTTCCTCAAACCTGAACGTCTTTAAATTAGCTGAGCGGACCAACAACAGGTTGGTCCGAACTCGGATTTAGCCCTGGCGTTGCTTGTGTCGGCCGTTGCTGCACAACACGCGCACAGTGCCTTTTCGTCGGATCACCTTGCAGTTGGCGCACCGACGTTTTACGGATGCTCGTACTTTCATTTTTCTTAACCTGTCCCAGACGGCTTTTGGCCGACGGGTCTACTTGAACCGGTAGGTGATCCGGCCACGGGTGAGGTCGTAAGGAGAGAGTTCAACCAGTACACGATCTCCGGGCAGTACCCGGATGAAGTTCAGCCGGATCTTTCCGGATGCGTGCGCCAGCACTTTGTGCCCGGTCGGGAGCTCCACGCGGAAGTTCGCGTTGGGGAGCGCCTCGGTGACCGTGCCCTCTACTTCGATGCCTTCCTTCTTAGCCAAATTTTCTCCGTTTCCAGTATTCCGTCTAAAGGACCGTCAAAATTTCAGGACCTTTGGATGTGATTGCCAGGGTGTGTTCAAAATGCGCTGACAGCTTTCTGTCCGCCGTGACAACCGTCCAGCCATCGCCGAGGCTCTCAGTCCTCCACGTGCCCAGGTTTACCATCGGCTCTATACAGATAACCATCCCATCGCGAAGTTGTGGCCCCTGCCCGCCAACTCCAACGTTTGGGATCTGCGGCGCTTCATGCAACCGCCTGCCAATTCCGTGTCCCGTGTACTCCCTGACTAGTTCAAACCCCAGAGGCCTTACATAACCCTCTACTGCGGCGGAGATATCTCCGACCCTGGCTCCCACTACGGATGCCAGAATTCCCTGTTCCAGAGCTCGTCGAGTGACCTCAACCAGTTCCTTCTTTTCCGAATCCCCTTCGCCGGCTATCAGCGTTATCGCTGAGTCGCCATGAAATCCGTCGACTACTGCGCCGACATCCAACTTCACCAGATCACCATCCTCGATCACCCGTTCACCCGGGATCCCGTGGACTATCTCCTCGTTCAAGGAGGTACAGATCACACCCGGAAACGGAATCGCCCCCGGGATTGGTGCATAGTTCAGGAAGGATGGCTCGGCGCCTCTGTCCGAGATTACCTTCCTCGCCTCCTGATCCAGGAATCCAGTTGTTACGCCGGGTTCCAGAACCTGGATGAGACGTTCTTTCACCTCCGCGACAACACGTCCGGCCGCGCGCATTGAATCCAATTCCCGGGCCGACTTAATCGTAGGCACCCGAAACATTGGATCCGAATCCGAGCCGAGCGTTGAGCCGAGGTTCAAGAAAGCTCCCGAGGATTATAGCTGAAGCGTGATTTAATCGCACGTAACATGCGATTACCCGACCGCGGCGGCCAGGTCACTCTGAACGGCATCGATCGACTGTTCTCCATCAACCTGCACCAGTTTGCCTGCGTTCCGGTAATGATCCAGCACCGGTGTCGTCTGCGTCTCATAGACCTTCAGGCGGTTTCTGACCGCTTCAGGCTTGTCGTCCTCACGCCGAATCAACCCCTCATCACAGTCATCGCACTTGTCTGCGTTCTGTGGTGGGTTGAACGTGTCGTGATAAGCCCGCTGGCAGTCGGGACAAGTGGAGCGTCCGGCAAGACGGCGCACCAGTTCATCTTCAGAGACCTCGAAGTAAATAGACCTGTCGACACTCGTGTCCGCGGCTGATAACGCATCGTCCAACGCCTGCGCCTGTGCCACGGTGCGAGGAAAACCGTCCAGCAAGATGCCGTCCGATCTAGGAGACTCCAGGCGACCCTGGATCATGCCGATCATCACGTCGTCCGGGACCAGGTCACCCCGGTCCATAAACGCCTTGGCCGCCAGACCGAGCTCTGATCCTGCCGCAACCTCTGCCCGTAGCAGATCGCCGGTTGCGAGGTGTGTCAGATTCTTTTCCGCTGCGAGAGTTTTGGCTTGTGTGCCTTTGCCCGCGCCGGGCGCGCCAAGAAAAACGATGAGCAAGTGTCCGTGCCTCTAGGATTGGGGCCTCTGTTAGGCCGGGTCGAATTAGCGGATGAAGCCTTCGTAGTTACGCATCAATAGCTGGGCTTCAAGCTGCCGCATTGTGTCCAACGCCACACCAACCATGATCAAAAGGCTGGTAGCGCTGACGATACTTGTCGACGCTGCCACACTCGTCATCTGGCCAGCCAGGTACGGCATGATGGCGATCAATCCGAGGAACAGAGCACCTCCCCAGGTGATCCGGAAGATCACCCGCATGAGGTAGTCATGGGTCGGTTTACCCGGCCTGATACCGGGCACAAAACCACCGTTCTTTTGAAGGTTCTCTGCCAGATTCTGTTGATTAAACGTGACGAGCGCGTAGAAGAACGTGAACACCACGACCAGAACGAACACCAAAACCCAGTAGAACAAGCTTGTCGGACTCATAGCGTCAGTAAAGAACTGCGACAAGTTCGCCACAAAGCTGTCACTCGCCGGGTCGGCAAAGTAGCTGGCCAGGGTCGGCGGCAGGATCAAAATCGAGAACGCGAAGATCAACGGAATCATGCCCGCAGAGTTGACGCGTAACGGTATATGGGTCGCACCCGCCTGCCTGTACATCCGGCCACCACGGAAAATATTGCGCCCGTACTGCACCGGAACTCTACGTTGAGCCTCGTTAAACACCACGATGAAATAAATCATGGCCAGAGTTATGGCGGCCAACATTAATAGCTGGAAACCCTGATCTCTGATGAGCGCGCCCTGCCCAATGATTTGCGGCAACGTAGACACGATGCCCGCGAAAATAATCAAAGATATTCCGTTGCCGATGCCCTTCTCAGTGATTAATTCACCAAGCCAGACGAGGAACAAAGTTCCGGCGACAAACGCACTAAGGATAGCGAGCGTGCCGAGCAACTCTCCGCTGCCAAGGCCGATACCGTCGATTGCACCGCCGTGAACGCCGGCAAGCCCACCACTCTGCAACAGGTTCAGTTGACCGTAGCCCTGGAGGATGGCGATCGGGACCGTCAGATAGTGGGTGAGCTGATTGATCTTCTGTCGACCATACTGACCCTCGCCCGCCAACTCTTTAAGCGACGGAATGAGCGGCGTCATGATCTGGATGATGATGGACGCTGTGATGTACGGGTACACACCAAGCGCAGCGACACTCAGGTTTCTGAGCGCGCCACCGCTAAACAGGTCAAGGAACCCGAGTAGGGGGCTGGCATCAAACGCGGCCGCCAGCGCATCACGATCCACACCCGGCACCGGGAGGTGCGCTGTGAACCGGAAAATAATCAGAATCGCAAGCGTGAAGAGGATGCGGAACCGGAGGTCCGGAATACGCATCGAGTCGATGACCGCCTGTAGCAGCGCGGGTCGAGTGGATTCTGTTCTTTGTGCCTGAGCTTCTCTGATCACTGACGCACCTTCACCGTGGCAAATTCTCCGAGGTCGGTAACAGCTACTCGATTACGACTA
The DNA here is from genome assembly GCA_018650185.1 of Chloroflexota bacterium. Taxonomy (GTDB): domain Bacteria; phylum Chloroflexota; class Dehalococcoidia; order Lucifugimonadales; family Lucifugimonadaceae. The sequence goes on along the minus strand of JABIGL010000085.1, from coordinate 5,455 downwards.
CGCTGCCGCCGGCCGCTTCGATTTTTGTCCGTGCAGATTTGCTGAATCCGTGCGCGCTCACCTGGAGGGATGTGGAAAGGTCACCATCCCCCAGGATTTTGATCTTCTCACCCGGCTTGGTGATGATCCCGGCAGTTGCGAGCTCAACAGGGCCCACTTCCGCATCGGTGTCGAACACTTCAAGTCGCGAGACGTTAATCGGAACGTATTCCGTCCGCCACTTGTTGTTGAAGCCTCGCATGTACGGCAGGCGCTTCACGAGAGGCAGCTGACCACCTTCGAAGAAGGGTTTTATGCTGGTCCGCTGCTTCTGGCCTTTTGAACCGCGGGTGGAATAAGTACCCCGGCCGCTGCCGTCGCCACGTCCAACACGTCGGCGGGCGCGAACCGATCCCCTGGCTGGCTTAAGGTCGTGTAATCCCATTTACCTAATTTACCTGCAATCGTCCGATTCTAGAAAGGGAGTTTCTACTCGGCTTCTTCTACGGTTACGAGATGTCGGACCTTCTGGATCATCCCACGTACTGCGGGATTGTCCGGCCTGACGACCTGTTGCCGTATCTTGCGAAGACCCAGCGACTGCAAAGTCGCCCTCTGGTCTTGCGGGTAGCCGATCTTGCTTTTGATTTGAGTTATACGTAGGTCAGCCATCGATTACTCCGCAATCGCCGCCGAAACGACCGCTACTGCGACCGGGTCGGGCTGAGGAGTTGGAGTCGAATTGTCGATGCCCATCCGTCGTGCGGTCTCTTTCTTTGGGTCACGCAACAGGCTGAGGGCGAGCAACGTTGCCCGCACGATGTTCATAGTGTTGTTTGAGCCAAAGGTTTTTGAAAGAACGTCTTTTACGCCGACCACTTCCATCACGGCGCGAACGCCACCACCGGCGATGATGCCGGTACCGGGAGCGGCAGGTCTGAGTAGCACCTTGGCGCCACCAAACTTGGCCTGAATCTCGTGCGGAAGTGTTGTGCCGGACAGGACCACGGGTTTCATCTCCCGTTTGGCGCCTGTTGTGCCTTTTCGTACTGCGTCTGGAACAGCGCTGGACTTGCCGAGACTCATCCCGACCTTACCCTCGCCGTCCCCGACAACTACGAGTGCGTTGAAGCTCAGGTGTCGACCACCTTTAACGACCTTCGAGACACGTCGGATCTTGATTACGCGCTCCTCGAGGCCTGAATCTTCACGCTCCTGCGGTCGCTCACGCCTGCCACGTCCCCTGCCGCGCTCACCACCCGGTCCTCCGCGTCCACGGTTGTCGCCGCCCTGTCCACCCGGGCCGCCTTGTCCTTGTCCGCCAGGGCCACCTTGTCCACCGGGTCCACCGCGTCCACGTCCACGGCCACCACCGCCGCCGCCACGCTGTCCTCCGGGAGGTCCACCCGGCCTATTTTGCTGAGTCATTTAAAACTCCAGACCAACTTCGCGCGCCGCTTCCGCGAGCGCCTTCACACGGCCGTGGTACGCGTAGCCACCTCGGTCGAACACCACGCGTTCGACTCCGGCATCTTTTGCTTTTTGAGCGATCGACGTTCCGACAGCGGTCGCACCGTCGATCTTGCCGTCCCCTGAAGCCTGATCCTTGAGATCCGGGTCCAGGGTTGAAGCCGCAACAAGAGTGTGGCCGGCTGAATCGTCGATCAGCTGTGCGTAGATGTGCTGGTTGCTGCGGAACACAGCCAAACGCGGCCGTTCCGTGGTCCCGGACATCTTTTTGCGCAGCCGGATGTGGCGCATCACACGCCGAGAAACTTTTTTCCTTGAATATGCCATCGTTATTATTCCGCCCTGGCGGCACTTTTGCCGGGCTTGAGGTGAATCTGTTCGCCGGCGTAACGCACACCCTTACCGGTGTAAGCGTTCGGCGGCCGTAACTTTCGGATGACCGCGGCCTGGTGGCCTACAGCCTGCTTGTCTGCGCCCTTGACGACGACGCGAACCTGTCCATCCGCTTCCAGGGTGACACCGTCCAGAGGCTGAACCTCAACCGGGTGACTGAAACCGAGCTGCAGGGTGATCCCTTTTCCAGATTGTTGGACCCGGTAACCGGTCCCAACAAGGTCAAGTGCACGTTCGAAGCCGTCAGAGACGCCCAGAACCATGTTGTTCAAGAGTGCGCGTGTCAGTCCGTGCAGCGCACGGTGCTCCGCCTCGTCTGAAGGCCGGGAGACCTTGAGAATCCCGTCTTCCAGGGCGATAGACATAGCCTCGTGGAATTCAGTTTTAAGTTCGCCGTTTTTGCCCTTCACGGTCACTGCTGCGCCATCGATTTTCACATCGACGCCGGAGGGGACGGGGATCGGGCTGTTTCCTACTCTGCTCATCTTTGCGTACTCCTGCCCTTACCAGACGTAAAACAAGAGCTCGCCGCCGATACCGCGTCGCCAGGCTTCTTTACCTGTCATGACACCGGCAGATGTCGAAATAAACGACACACCAAGGCCACCGAAGTAACGAGGAATCTCCCGTCGACCGACGTAAACCCGGAGACCGGGCTTACTTACGCGTTTCAACCCGGTGATGACAGGTGAATCGTCCTCGTAATACTTGAGGCCGAGCTTCATCATGGGCTGTTTCTTGTCTTCCGCCTCTTCGAGTTCGATGGAAGCGATGAAACCTTCACGCTGCAGCATCCGGGCCAATGACCGCTTCGTCTTGGAAGCGGGAACCAGGACACTTTCGTGTCTGACCTGGATTGCATTACGCACCCGGGTCAACATGTCAGATATGGGATCGGTAACGGGCATTCACTATTCCTGTTTCTTACTACACCGGTGGTTTGCCTTGCGGTCATCCTTCCTGTGGACAACTCGACGACACCTTCCGGCGATGGCCGCAATCCGCTACATGGCGGGACGGTAACTGTCTGTCTACAGGCTTGCTTTCCTGATTCCAGGAAGCTCACCTTTGAGTGCAAGAGAGCGGAAGCAGATGCGGCACATTCCGACGAATCGGATGTAACCGCGCGGGCGTCCGCACCTCTCACATCGGTTGTGGAACTGGACCGGGTACTTCATCGTGCCCTCTGCCAGCTCGCGCTTGTGGCGCTTCCATTTCTCTACTTTTGTCTTCTTAGCCAAATAGAAATCCCTGTAAATTAAAAGAGCTACGCGGCGTCTTCGATACGCTCGAAGGGCATGCCGAGAAGCTCAAGCATCCGGCGGCCTTCTTCGTCCGTCTTGGCGGAGGTCACTATGTTGACCTGAAGGCCGCGCAGCCGGTCGATTTCATTGTAGTCGATCTCCGGAAACACGATTTGTTCCTGGAACCCGAGTGAGTAGTTACCGTGTCCGTCAAACGATCGCCTCGATATGCCGTGGAAGTCACGGACACGGGGTAGTGTCAGGTTGATCAGACGGTCCAGGAAGTCCCACATCCGCTGCCCTCGCAGCGTAACGGTAAGGCCGACCTGCATCCCCTCGCGGAGTTTGAAGTTGGAGATGGACTTCTTGGCAAGCTGAATCACCGGCTTCTGCCCGGCGATGATGGTCAGGTCGCCGAGTGCGGCGTCCAGAGCGTTCCGGTTGTCCAGCGCCTCGCCGATACCGATGTTCAGCACGACCTTGGTCGGCTTCGGAAGTTGCATCGGGTTGGCGTAGCCGAATTCAGACATCAGGGCAGAGGTGACGTCTTCACGATATGTGACTTTGAGCCGGGGCTCTGCTACCACGGCGGCTTCAGGACTCACTGGAACCTCTTACGACTCGTACCTTGGTGCCGTCCTCAAGGATGCGGAATCCGACCCGACCGGACGCACCGGTTTCGGGATCAATGAATGCCACGTTTGAGATGTTGATCGGCGCCTCTTGTTGGATAATGCCCGCCTGCGCGGTACCGGCCTGCTGCTTGACGTGCCGGGTGACCAGATTGACGCCGTCGATAACGACGGTGCCTTTTTTACGGTCAACCCGGGAGACTTCTCCCTGCTTACCGCGGTCTTTGCCCGCTATCACCTTCACCTGGTCGCCTCGCTGTATGCGCTGTGCCATGTTTACAGCACCTCCGGGGCGAGTGAGACGATCCGCATGTAGTCGCGCTCACGCAGTTCCCTTGCTACAGGGCCAAAGATGCGAGTGCCACGGGGGTTCTGGCTCTCACCGATGATGACGACAGCGTTGTCGTCAAACTTGATATATGAACCGTCCGGGCGGCGTGTGTTTTTTGCCACACGCACGATCACGGCCTTGACCACCTCGTGCATCTTTACGGTGCCGCCGGGGGTCGCTTCTTTGACTGCGGCAGTAATGACATCGCCAAGTCCGCCATATCGGCGACGGCTTCCTCCGTCCACGTGAATACACATGACTTCACGTGCCCCGGAGTTGTCTGCGACGCGCAGCCGCGTTTGAACCTGAATCACTTACTCGGTTCCCGTCGATTCTTCGGTTTCGGGCGTATCGAGGGTCGTGGGCAGTTCGGACGGCTGGAAATCAGCAACGTCACCCGCCTGTAGGATCTCGATCAAACGCCATCGTTTCCGTCGTGAAAGTGGGCGAGTCTCCTCGATGCGAACGACGTCGCCGAGTGAAGCCTCGTTGTTTTCGTCATGGGCCAGGAACTTGGACACGCGACGGCGTGCCTTCCCGATAAGCCTGTCGCGCTGACTCCAGCTGAACTCGACCGTAATGGTCTTGTCCATCTTGTCGCTAACGACGGTGCCCGTCCTCTGTTTTTGCAGACTGGATGTCAACTCTGAAGGGCCTCAGCAATCTCGCGTTCACGCAGCACCGTCCGGATTCGGGCGATGGTGCGCCGCGCCGTCTTTAATTCACTTGAGTCTTGGAGCTGGAGCGTGGCCTTACGGAACCGGAGATTCATCATCCCCCGTTGCTGTTCCTCGAGCTCTTTAACAAGCTCGTCGTGGCTTAGCCCTCTAACTTCGTCGATATTCATTTAGACCAGGTTCTCGCGTGAAATAATAGTTGTGCGTACCGGCAGTTTGTGACTTGCGCTCGTAAGCGCCTCACGTGCCAGCTCGATCGGTACGCCGCCGATTTCGAACATCATCCGGCCACGGCGTACCACAGCGACCCAGTGGTCTACCGCACCCTTGCCGCCACCCATGCGGGTCTCAGCTGGACGGGCGGTGACGGATTTATCCGGGAATACCCGGATCCATACCTGGCCACCACGATTCAACTTGTGGACGATGGCCCGACGTGCCGCCTCGATCTGTCGTGAGGTAAGCCACGCAGCTTCCATGGACTTGAGGCCAACGGCCCCGAACTCCAGAGAACTGCCGGCTTTCGGGGAGCCGTTCATCCGGCCTCTGTGGTGCTTGCGGTACTTGACTCTCTTAGGCTGAAGCATCGTTTAGCCCTCCGACTTTTCTTCTGATGTGTCGGATTCCGGAGCAGCTTCTGCCACTGCATCATCTGTCGCCGCGGCTGCCACTTCTTCCGGGATTTCCAGGGTGACTGCGCCCACCGGAGCCTCGGCCTCTTTGTCCGGT
>JABIGL010000177.1 GCA_018650185.1 Chloroflexota bacterium | reverse complement strand
TGGAAAGGCACCTGGGCCTCTTGTCCGCACTGTGCGCACGTGGTGGTGAACATGGGTCGGTCGGATCGGAATCCGCCGCCACCTGCGCCACCGCCGCCGCCGCCACCACCACCGAAGCCGCCACCACCGCCGCCGCCGCCCTGTGCCCGGCGTGCTGCTCGACATGACGGGCAACGCTTGGGGTCGGAGTAGCCACGCTCTGAGTGGTACTGCTGGTCATCTGCGCTAAATACGAAATCCTGTCCGCACTCAACACAACCTATATTTCGATCCTGGAACACTTAATCCATCTCCATGGTCTCGTTCGGGGCATCTCGGACTGGTCATCACGGATCCGAGCTTTGCCGGTTAACCATGGGACGAGCTTTCTTACATGCCTGTATCCATAATAACATACAGATAACGTTGTAGTTCGCAGTATTTACGAACGAATTCGCAGTTAAATACCTTGTGAGGCGGTGCCCGGAAAGGCCGGTCAGCGATTTCCAGACGGAGTCACCTGAACCCGACTTGCTCTGATGGCCGTATTCAACGCATCGGATTGCGGCACAAAATGTGCTGCCCGCATTGTAAAATCCTGCGCCATCCACCGATGTGATGGTTGGATGAACGATTTCCATATGTCGCTCCCGAAAGATCTATCTAACGTGATTACAGGGGCCAAAAACCTGCTTGCAGTAGCCATCGCATTGATGACGGTGGGGCTAATTGCGTGTTCCGGCGATGACGGCGACAGCCTGGCATTGGAGCTAGGCGGGCTCCAGCCCCTGAGCGGCGGGTTCTATTACGAAGGCTGGGCTGTGATAGACGGAGCGGAGATATCTCTCGGAAAGTTCAACACCACATCCGATGGTCAACTGGTCACTCCGGCGGGGAAGACCATCGACGGCGGAAGATTTGATATCCCATCCGAACTCAGCGATGTCACCGCTGTGATGGTGTCGATAGAGCCGGACGGAGATTCCGACGGCGTTCCTTCGGACACCCGGATGTTGGCTGGAGATATAACGGACGGGGTTGCATCACTAGTCGTTGGTAACGCGGGAGCGATCGGGAATACGTTTGAGTCCGCCAACGGTTTTTACATCCTTGCAACTCCCACAGACGGACATCTGCGGTCCAACGAAAACAGCGGAATCTGGTTCAGGCGGGCCGTGGATCAACTAGAACCAGATCCTCGAGGCCTCTTCTTACCGGAGTTGCCGGACGGTTGGCTCTACGAGGGCTGGGTCGACATCGAAGGGATCCCTGTAACTTCAGGTAAGTTTTGGGACCCGTGGGACATCGACATGTCCGCGCCTTACAGCGGACCCGCTGACATGAGCACGACCGATATCTACGACGTGATGTTCGACGAATACGTGTCGGTCGTGGTGCAGGGTGAGAACGGTCCTGAGCTGTTCACGGGTAATGAGGGCTGGAAGATGTTCCAGAAGGACGGCCTCAGCCTAGACCTGTTCTTCCACGGCCCGCCAGAGCCGGGTGAGGACTTTCTTCTGAACCCACCGCCCGGTCTCGAATTTCCGGTGGACCTGGCAGGATTACCGATTTACGTGACGATCGAGCCGGACCCGGACAATTCACCAGAACCGTTCGGCTTGAAGTCGTTGATCGGTACGGTGCCGGTTAACGCCGTGTCTCACCACACCTACATCCTCACCCCGGGCTACAAGACCTTCCCGACCGGAACGGCGACGCTGAACTAGGCAGGGCAGGCTCGCCTGCGCCTTATTCTTGCGGCGCGCGCGTTCTTTTGGCTCAAGCGATCACGGAATCGGGTGTAATGCTGAGGGTGCTGGCTCACCGTAGATTCCGACGTGTTCGGTGTGGCGGAGGGGACAGGATTCGAACCTGCGATGCCCTTACGGGCATACCTGTTTTCAAGACAGGCGCCTTAAGCCACTCGGCCACCCCTCCGAACCGAATTTCAAATTCTAACGGCCCGACGGTTGTTACCGGCGACTTCTGTCCGTGGATTTTTACGTGAATTGCAGATGAGGACCGGAATTTCAGTCTCGAATAACTCAACGATCGCACGACTAACGCCAGAATCTCACCCGACACTCATATTCCCGATACACCGCTCACGCGATCCTCATCGTCTATGTCAGATGCTAGTTATCTCGAAGAGATAGATCGCCGATCACGACGATGCTGATGAGTGGTCACAGCCGGAATCACGGCGGTCAAAAGGGACGGTGCGACATGACTGCGAGTCTGGCACTTCTCTACGTAACATTCCTCGTCGGAGTCGGGGTGCTTGTAGCTGCCTGGGCCTGGGGCGATCTACCGGAACAGGGGCCCACGTATTTCGGTAGATCTCCACTTCAACCTGACCTACGGCACGTACTGGTGATGGCTGAAGTCGTCGAAGACGATGCCCGTCACACCCCGGTTGCGCCGCTCGGGCGACACGCCTGAGGCCCAACGATCAGGGGCGGAAAGGCTCCGGCGGCGGTGAGCGCTCAAGTCGCCGGAGCGAGGACGGGACCCCGGTCAGATGTTCAGTGCTGGCAGGATGGGCAGTAGTAGGCCGTCCTGCCGCCGAATTTCTTTGCCCTCAGTGCTGATCCGCACTGGGGGCAGGGCGCGCCCGCTTTTCTTGGAATCTGCATACGGTCGTCCTGTGCGTCGATGACGTAGGGACGACCGTGCTCGTCCGGGTGCGACTCAATGAACGCCAGAGCGTTCTCGAGTACTCCGGCAATGGTCTCCTGAAGGGCTTCAAGTTTGGTTGCCGAAATCCTGTCTGCACGACGTGAAGGCGAGATCCCAACTATGAGCAGCGCTTCGTCGGCATAGATGTTGCCGACACCGGCCAGGACCTTCTGGTCTAGCAGAACGGATTTGATAGGAGAGCGACGCACTGAGACGCGTTCAGTGAATTCCGCGGCGGTGAACCCCGGATCAAGCGCGTCCGGTCCCATCCCACTGGTGAAGACTTCGGCGTTTTTCTCCAGCCGGACCGACGCCCAACGCCGCATATCGTCCAACTCAAGCCGCCGTTCATCGTCAAGGTAAAGCGACAATCGCCGGTACCGGAACGATTCGTCCTCAGGGTCCATGATCCCGAGTCGCCCGGTCATCTCCATGTGAAGGCCTAAAACGCCCTCAATGTGTCTTTCGTTTTGCACCCTGTCCCCGTCGCTGGAGAGGGCTGGGGTGATGGGGATCTCAGCATCGACCTTCGCCAGCGGCAATATCAACTGCTTACCCCGACGCTCGATCCCCTCAAACCGATGACCCACAAGCCCCGATAACCCGCCCATGCCATCGACCGTGTCCATCACACCCGGCCAGTCGGCGTCCACCTCAACAATAGTCCGCCCAACAAGCCCCTCGCGGAGAAGGTAGCGCCGTAGGGCTTCGATTTCAGGTAGTTCAGGCATTCCGATTCATCCAACAGTGCTGGAGCAATGGACCATCGGGCAAGGTCTCCAGACGATTGCGTAACAGCCTGGATTAGCGACATGTCATCCTGAACTTGTTTCAGGATCCGCCAGTCCCCACTCTGACGCCAGATCGCGCCATCCAGGGTTGTTCTGCTCAATTAGATTGATCTTCCACTGACGGTGCCATTGTTTGAGACGTTTCTCTTCCTGAAGCGCCTCATATACGTCAGATGTCTCGCCGAACCAGACCAGTTTCGTGCAGCCGTAGCGGTAGGTGAATCCGGGTACATCATTGTTCTTGTGTTGCCACACCCGCCGTTCCAGGTTGCCAGTGACGCCGATGTACACAATTCGTGCACTGCTCGCCATCATGTACGTGAAATAGCTGCGAATTGGTCGGGTCATGTCGCCACGGTACATGATCGGATCCTGAATCGAGTTCAGGATGACAGCACGGGTGTGGGTGAGCGATTGAGAGAGTGTCGAACGAGCACCGCATCGGCCTGCGCCCGAACCTCGACCCCCTCTACTCCATGTCGCCCCATGTCGGACCCGTCTTGATCTCTACCTCTAGCGGCACCGAGAGCTCCATCGCCGACGGCATCAGCTCTGACACCATCGCCTGGACCTCCATCAACTCGCCCGGTGCGACCTCAAAGATGAGCTCGTCGTGTACCTGGATGATCATCCGCGACTTCAAGTCGCGGTCACGAATCTCACGATCAATGTTGATCATCGCGATCTTGATGATGTCGGCCGACGTGCCCTGGATCGGCATGTTCACCGCCATCCGTTCGGACGCTGCGCGTGCCATCTGGCTGCCGGTGCGTATATCGGGCAACCGACGTCTCCGCCCGGTGATCGTCTCTACGTAACCCTTCTCCCGGGCACTCTCTTTGACGCCCTCGATGTAGTCCTTCAGCCCCGGATACTTGGAGAAGTACATCTCGATAAACTCGGCCCCCTGCGCGCGGGACAGGTCCGTCTGACGGGCCACACCCACCGGGCCAAGCCCGTAGATCACGCCAAAGTTCAGGATCTTGGCAATTCGACGCTGTCCATCCGGGTCATCTGAGCCCTCGCCATACATCGCCGTCGCGGTCGCCGTGTGGATGTCCTCGCCGTTTCGGAACGCCTCAAGCAATCCCGGTTCCTGTGACAGGTGCGCCAGGATTCGAAGCTCGATCTGTGAGTAGTCGGCGGCCAGCAGCGTCCAGCCGTTCTCTCCATCAGCCTTGAATGCCTGACGAACACGTTTGCCAAGCTCCGTGCGCACAGGAATGTTCTGTACGTTGGGATCGGAACTGGATAGCCGACCCGTGGCCGAGCCAACCTGGTTGAAGCTTGTGTGGACGCGGCCCGTGCTCTGCACGACCAGCTTCGGCAACGAGTCGACGTAGGTCGACTTCAACTTGCCAAGCTCTCTGAAACTGAGAACGTTCTTGATTAACTCGAACGCGTTCGGGTTAAGGTCTTCTTTCTCCAGCAGACCTTCGAGCGTGGCGGCGTCCATGGAGTAGCCGGTCTTTGTTCGACGCGTTTTCGGCACGTCGTACTCATCGAAAAGCACCGCCGCTAGCTGCTGACTGGAGTTCATGTTGATCTCTGTGCCGCCCAGCAGGTTCGCCGTGTCCGCCTTCAGACGGTCCAACTCGGTGCCTAGCTCGACCGAGAACCGCTCTAACTGCTCGGTGTCGACCATCACACCTTCTTGCTGCATCCGGACGATCGCCGGGAGCAGAGGCATCTCGATGTCATCGAACACCGCACGCGTTTCTTCGGTATCCAGTCTCGGATTCAGATCACGCCTCAACCGCCACGTGAAATCGGCGTCTGCTGCTGCATACGGCGCGGCCTTCTCTACCGGACCCTCCGCCATCGTTATCTGCTTCCGACCAGTCCCGATCAACGCCGTGATCGGTGTCATCTCCACCTGGAAGAACTCGAGGGCTAGTTGCTTCAGACCGATCTGGCGTCGGCCGGTGAGCGCTGCCGCGATCATCGTGTCGAAGTCGACCCCGTTCACCTCAAGCCCGGCGTGGTTCATCACCATCACATCAAAGTTGGCGTTGTGGGCGGCCTTAGGGATGGCGGGATCGGCAAATAGCGTGCGCATGGCATCCAGCGCCTGAGCCATCGGGATCTGCTCCTGCGCCACGACCTCGTTGCCATCTTCGTCGAGCTCTGGCGGCGGAAAATGACCGAGCGGCACGTACCACGCCTTGCCTTCTGTGTTAGCGAATGACACGCCAACCAGGTCCGCCTCCATCGGGTTTACGCCTGAAGTCTCCGTGTCGAAGGCGAATCCCTCGGTCGTGGATAGCTCCTTCATCAGTGAGTCCAGATCCTCCGAGGTGGTGACGACGCTGTAGTCGACCTTTACGGAGTCGCCGATACTTGGCGGCGGCGTGCCTCCGTTTGACGAACTCGTCGCTCCACCGAACCCGAGCCCAAGCTGCTCGCCGTTTTGCGGGGTACTGAGAGTGGGCGTGGAATCTCCGCCCTCCTGGCCCAACGTCGCAGGGTCCGGCACCTGCCTCAGTACCGTCCTGAACTCAAGTCCTAGCAATGTTTCGGCGACTTCTTCACGGTCGTACTTCCAGAAACGCATGTCCTCAAGCTCGAGGTCCATGGGCGCTTCTTGCGAGATCGTCGTCAGCCACCGCCCCTCAAATGCGACCTCCCTGTTCTCTTCAAGGAGTCGCCGAACACGCTTTGCTCCACGCAACTCGGTGGTCGGCATCGCCTCGATCTCGTCCAGTTCTTCATAAACCTTCTCAAGCCGATCGCGACCCTTTAGCACCGCAAACGCGGCCTTCTCTCCGACGCCCGGAACGCCGGGGATGTTGTCGGATGGGTCGCCTTGAAGTGCCTTAACGTCGGGAAGCGAGTCCGGCATTAGACCGGCGTAACGCTCCCGGAACTCGTCGATGCCGTAGACCTTGGTGTTTCCGAAGCCCGAATACATCAGCACGTTCACCGTGTCTGACACAAGTTGAAGTTCGTCACGGTCGCCCGTGACGACAAGGGTGTCCATCCCGGCCTCGGTAGCGACACGACTCATCGTGCCGATCAGATCGTCCGCCTCCCAGCCGTCCTTCTCGTAGTAGGGGATCTTGAACGAATCCAGGATCTGTTTAACCAGCGGGAACTGTTGCCGTAACTCATCCGGCATCGGAGGCCTGCCCGCCTTGTACTCCGGGTACCGATCGTCCCTGAAGGTGGGCGCACTGGTATCGAAGGCTACCGCTGCGTGTGTCGGCCGATGGTCCCTGACAACCTTCAAGAAAGTCGTCAGGAAGCCGTATGCGCCGCGTGTGTCCTGTCCGGTGCCCGTGCTCAACCGTTCAGGTATCGAGAAAAATGCCCGATACACCATGGCGTGTCCGTCCACTACCAGTAACAGGGGGCGTTCATTATCGGAAAAAGCGGGCTGGGTCATCGTGCTTTCCTTTGGGCAGCTGGTGGGCTTCCGGAAGGGCACCGGCGTCGGGATCTGACGGCCAGGAGAGTGTGCGGATGTGCCCGGATTATAGCCGTGAAGGGTCAGAAACCCGATTATTTCGGTATATCCGCAGATGTTGACAATGGAGCATGTATAGGTAAGCTATATATAGCCAACTGATATATAGGAAACCTTGGTATGACGAGCACACCCACGAAAACGGCCCCCGCAGGTTCCGATCTCACAGACGAGAAGTACTGGGACATGCTGAATCGCAAAAGCGTTTCACGGTTCTTCTTGCTCGCCGCACTCAGCGACCGACCTCAGCACGGCTACGAGCTGCGACGCTCAATAGGGCAGTGCTGCCCCGGTGCCGAGCCGACGGATGCCATGATCTATCCAACACTCAAGATACTTCTTGAAGGTGGGTACATCGCCTGCGACGTTGAGTCCACTGGAACAAGGGACCGCAAAGTGTGCAGACTCACACCAAGGGGTGAGGCCGCTTATGCCGCGGCGGCCCGTGCCTGGGCGCGAATGCTCCCCTGGCTGCAGCAGTGTGTGGTCGATGCGGGTGTGGTCGAACCGGAACCGATGCGAGAGAACTTTAGTTAATCGAAACCGTTAACCAGACCCGTGACCGGCGCTAAGACAAAAGGAACTGAGATGACTGAGAACAACAATCGACCCGCAATGCCACAGCTTCTTGCCGAGGAACCCACAGACCTTCGCAACGCAATTCAGGAGCGCTACACGCTAGTCGCGGAACGTGGCCTTCAGGCCATCCCGGACGACGGCGGGGCGTGTTGCGGATCGACCGATGAAGTTTGCTGCTCTCCGAACGCCGAGCGCCTTTATTCAACGGACGAGATAGATGCCGTGACCGACGGCGCAGCCGCAGCCGCAGCCGGATGCGGAAACCCGACCGCTATCGGCGAGCTCAACACCGGAGAAACCGTGCTGGACCTTGGTTCCGGCGGTGGGATTGATTGCTTCCTCGCCGCCCGACAAGTCGGTCCTACCGGTTACGTCATCGGAATCGACATGACACCCGCCATGATCCAGCTCGCGCAGAAGAACGCGGCCACGCTGGAAGCCCACAACGTCGTCTTCAAACTCTCCCAGATTGAGTCGCTACCGGAGCCGGACAACACGGTAGACGCCATCATCTCCAACTGCGTCATCAACCTCGCCGCTGACAAAGGGGCCGTCTTTTCAGAGGCATTCCGGGTACTACGCGAGGGTGGACGGCTCTACGTCTCTGACATCGTCGTAACGGAAGATCTGCCGGTCGAAGTTCAGGCAGATGTCGCGAGTTGGACTGGCTGCATCGCAGGAGCGCAATTACAGGATGTCTATCTAGGACAGATGGCCGCTGCCGGATTCCAGGACATAGAGATCGTGACCAGCGTCCCCGCATCGTTCAGCGGTGAAGAGTCCTGGTCTGACAGCGTGCGCAGCATCTCCGTCAAGGCCTTCAAGCGGGGTTAACCCGCTTCTCGGCCCTGTGCTTCCGGATCCAATCCCGGCACGTCATCCATGCGTGACCACGGAATGACACGTGCCATTAGTCGCCGCTGAAGTTTAGTATCGATCGCCGCCGAGAAAGCACCGGGAATGTAGAACTCGATCGTGGTCCCGCCTTCCGGCGTGGCCTTGGCCTCGATCTTCCCGTCGTGTAAGTCGATGATCGTCTTAACTATGTACAGGCCGATTCCAGTTCCCGGAACAGACCGTGTCTCTTCGTTATCCGCCCTGAAAAAGAGGCCGAACAGAGATTTATGATCTTCTGTCGCTATTCCGATGCCGTGATCAGTGACGGAGAGGTAAAGACGATTCCTCCAGCGGCGGGCCGCTATCGTTATCTCTGAACCATTTGGAGAGTACTTAGAGGCGTTGTTTAGCAGGTTGGTCATGACCTGCGAAATGCGATCGCGATCAGCTCTAACTCCGACAGGCTTGCCCGGAGCTGAGGCGGTGATGGTCTGTGATTTAGCGTCTGTAATTGGTGTGAAGCTGTCCACAATTTCATTGAGCAGGTCGCCGGCATCGAACTCGGACGGAGTGAGGGACAACCCATCCTGGTCGATCTGGCTCAGGTCCAGAAGGTTATCAATGAGGTTCTTCAGGCGACGATTGTTACGTCGAATGACGACCAGTTGAGACAGGTCTTTTTCGGTCAGACTGCCTTGTCTGTTTTTTAACAGGATGTTTGTGAACGCGGTGATGCTGGTTAGTGGCGTCTTCAACTCGTGGGTAACCGTCGTGAGGAACTGGCTCTTTGCCTCACTGATGCGCTGTAGCTCCCTATTCTCGTGGTCCAGAATAAGAGTTCGTTCACGTTCGGCCGCGAGGCGCTTTTCTCGGCTGCGATCCAGTGCATTCTGAACAGCCGGAGTCAGGTACGTAGCGACCCGCTCCAGCATGTCTATGCTGCGCTCGTCGTATGCGTCTGCCGAATGGCTTTGCAGCCTTATGTAGCCGAGCAAACGAGGATGGCTGCCGAGCGGACCTGCACAGTTTGCGCGGAGCGGACCGTCTGGGCGTGACCCTAGCCCCAGGCCGCTCTCCCACGTCCAGGATTCGCCGTCAAACGGATCCCCATCAACCGGTTCCACCACATCACCGACATGGAACCCGTCCATACGCAGACCGTGTGTGAAGGCATCGCGAAGCGCTTCATCTTCGGGGTCGATCAGGGTGATCGACAGACGCTCGTACTCAACGACTTGTTTCAGTGAGTCAGCGGCACGGGCGAACACGCCTTCAAGCTGCAGGTTTTGCGTAGCGGCGAGCGCGATGGAAGCAAGCGCCCGACGTTCGTCGGCGACGTGTTGTAGGTCCTCATATAGCCGTGCGTTGCCGAGTCTCAAAGACCGGATTGGCGTGCCTGATCGTCCCGTCGTCACGATCGTATATAAGGGCAGCCGCGGGCAGCATGTCGACCGCTACTGCGATCTCATGATCAGATTTTGATGACACATCATTCGGGTCACGTGACTCGGGATCCGAGACGCGTTGATGATCGTGATCCTGAAAGTGACCGCTGGTGGCCAATGATCGCTTGCTTAATACGTTTGGGACAGGAAGTCGCAGGCAGGAATGGTGGGAATTTCCTGACTGGTATCTGTCAGAGTATTAGGGGCAACGAAGAGGCGTCATCCGGGGCAACGCCAGCGAGCGACTGGTGCTACTACGACACATCACAGAAAACGCGAAGCGCCCGGGCCGTATATAACCCGGGCGCTTTCTACGATTTTCAGTTGCCGAGCGGCGTGCTAGTGAGCCGCTTTTGTGTCCGAAGGTGAGTGTGTCTCGAGTAGGTCAAGACCAGCCCTGACCTTGCCCAGCACACCCGAAACGTGTTCCTCAAGAGCGAATAGGACTTCACTGGCGTAGGCGTCAGCACCATCGCGTCTGTGTCCTGCGTCCGCCTCTGCATCGTTCATCATCATGCCGACCCGGCTCTCAGACTCTTCGACCTTGCCGTCGGCGGCGGTCTCGGCGTTTTCGATGATGCTCGCGGCTCGTTGTTCTGCTTCGGCGACGATCTCCGCTGCCTTGCGTTCTGCGTCAGCGGTGACCTGCGTCTGATTGATCATCTTGGCGGCTTTTTCGGCGGCCGTGTCTACGGCCATGGTCGCCTTCTCTTCAGCCGTCTCGCGGATGGTAGTCGCCTCTTCATCTGCGTAGGCGCGAATCCGGCGGGCCTCTATCTCGGCCTGCTTGATCACGCTTTCTTTCTGACGGATGATCGCCTGAGATTCGTTCATCTCGTCCGGCAGTTCAGCTCTGATGTCGGCGATCGCTTCATTGAAGCGGTCCATGTTTACGAAAGTCCGTGAGGTGGCCGGTACTCGGCCGCCAGCGACCAGATTTTCAAGTGCTTCCAGTCGTTGTTCCAAAGACATTTGTGCCCCCTGTGTTGCCCTGCCGGTGGCGCATCGTTGCGCTCCCGGATCTTCAGCCGTTCACCGGCTTGCTGTGTTAGTTCCTACTGATTGCCGATACGGCCGGAAACCGCCTTCGACACGTGTGGAGGAACGAAGGAATCTATCTCCGCTCCCAGCTTTGCGATCTCTTTAATCCGACTGGAGCTGATGAACTGCTGCTCAAGACTGCTCATGAGGCAGACCGTTTCTACATTCGGCTGCATAGCCCGGTTCATCAACGCCATCTCTCGCTCATATTCGTAATCTGCGCCAATCCGGAGACCCCTTACCAGGACTTGAGCGCCGATCTGGTCGGCGTACCTGACGGTCAGCCCGGAGTAGGCGGAAATCTCCACCTGGGGCAGATCGCTAATCGCCTTGCGGAACATCGCCACCCGTTCCTCGGTGTTGAACATCAGCGACTTCTGCGGAAGGTCGTACACCCCCACCACTACTTCGTCGAACAGCTCCGCCGACCGCCGGACGATGTCCAGGTGGCCGTCGGTTACCGGGTCAAACGTCCCGGCGTAGAGTGCTTTGACTTGGTTCGCTATGTCCCTAATTCCTTCGTGAGAGAATTTCCGGTCGATTCTCGAGACTGATTCCGGACTAAACCTTCAGGCGGTAGGTAGATACCGCTGTGTCTCCATACGTCCGGCTATCGGTCCGTTGTAGTCGGCCATATCGTTCTTCTAGCTCGGTCCTTGCTGAGTGTTCCGCAAAGATGACGGCGTCCGGGTTGAGGACGTCTGCCTCATCCAGGTTGCTAATCACTTCGGAAAACGGATCATCTGCATAGGGCGGATCAATGAACACGATGTCGTAGCGGTTTGCCAGCGTGGTTGTTACACGCTCACACCTGCCTCTTCGCACCGTGGCTTGATCACCGAAACCGAGTTCGATTGCGGCCTCTTTTATGTCTCTGCATCGCCTTTCGTCTTGTTCCACGAACTCTGCGGAATCTGCACCCCTGCTGAGTGCTTCTAGCCCCAGAGCACCAGTCCCGGCATAGAGATCAAGCACACCAAATCCGCTCAGGCCCCCCGGTCCGAGCATGGAGAAGATGGCGAGTCGGACTCGTGACGAAGTTGGACGTAGTCCCGCTTCTCCACGACGTCCTCCCGAACGTCTTCTAACCCTTCGACCTCCGGCGCTTCCGCCACCAATCCTCATCGGAACCTCCGGGAGTACTGGCTACGGTGCTGACCTTTGACAAAGGAAGTGCGCCCATCTCAAGTGACGGAATCCCGATTATGGAAATTCAGTGTTGCCGAGCGCTACGTAAACGTGATGCGCGTTTAGCCGGATTTACACGTCCGGGTGTCTGGTGGAGAGGCCCTACACGTATCCAAATAAGGTCAGGAATGTGATGGAACTGATTTCGAACGAAGCGACGGAGGGTCGGTGCTTGCCACGCCTTCATTGACACCGGGTTCGCGACATGGGCATCAATGACCGCCACAACTGACGTCATCCTGAACTCGATTCGAGATCCGACCGAGGGCGACGGTGACAGGTGTCGGCGGCTACATTCGGATGCACCATGCCTTTCACATCCATCTACCATCGACCAGATAACACTCGTAAACCCCGCTCGTCATCGTGTGATAATGGTCGTAATTCGCACCAGCGAGGGGGCTTCTGCCTCTGTACGCGACAGGTGCGCACAAGTGCGGCGTCTAACCGGCGTCGCTGAGGTCTGACCCGCATGACCGGTCCCGAAGAAACAACTGATCAGCCAGTATCGGAAGCGCGCCTGATACAAGCGCGCATGGACAAGCTTGAACGTCTCAGAAAACGCGGAATAGACCCGTATCCGGCCCGATTCAAGCCGACATCGGACAGCGCTTCAGCCCGGACGATGCTTGATACGGTAGAAGCCGATCAGGGCGAGGGTGCCAAATCTGATCCGCTCATCCTGGCGGGTCGAATGATGGCGCGTCGCGGGATGGGCAAGGCCGCATTTATCGACCTTCGAGACGCTACCGGCACAATTCAGCTTCATCTCCGACAGGACGTACTCGGTGAGCAGTATGAGTTGCTCGATGACCTGGACCTGGGCGACATAATCGGTGCGGAAGGCCCGGTGTTCCGGACACGACGTGGTGAGCCAAGCATCGAGGTCCAGTCACTCACCGTGCTGACTAAAGCGACTCGCCCGCTCCCGGACAAATGGGCCGGATTGAGGGACACCGAGAAACGGTTCCGGCAGCGCTACCTGGACCTGATAGCAAACGACCGTGCCATGGAGATCGCCCGAATGCGGGCGGACATCGTGGCCTCCATGCGCTCGTTCATGCACAAACGCGGCTTCATGGAGGTCGAGACGCCGATGCTGGTCACCGTGCCGGCCGGTGCGTCCGCGCGGCCATTCGGAACGCATCACAACGCCCTGGACCGTGATCTGTACCTCAGAATCGCTACCGAGCTTCACCTGAAGAAACTCATCGTTGGCGGGTTCGACAAGGTCTGTGAGATTGGCCGGATTTTCCGAAACGAGGGGTTTGACCAGGACCATAACCCGGAATTCACCACCATCGAGAGCTACGAGGCTTACGCCGACTACAACGACGTGATGGAGATGGTGGAGGAGATGGTCTCGACGATCGCACATGAGGTCACGGGTTCCATGATCGTGCCCCCGGCGGAAGAGGATGGCGATGAGATCAACCTCACGCCGCCGTGGCCGCGCCTGGATCTGCGTGAAGAGATCATCAAGCGCTCGGGGATCGATTTCCTTGAGTGCAGTGACGTCGAGTCGCTATCGGAAGCGATGCGGGAACGAGACATCCACGTGGAGCCGGGCGCCAACTGGGGGAGACTCCTGGACAAGGTGATCTCGGACCACGTGGAGCCGCACCTCATCCAACCGGCGTTTCTGGTCGACTATCCGGTCGAGATGTCGCCGCTGGCAAAGCGAAAGCCCGACAGCGACGGCATCGTCGAGCGGTTTGAGGGGTTTGTCGGCGGGCACGAATTGTGCAATGCCTTCACGGAGTTGAACGACCCGGTGGACCAGCGGGCGCGATTCGAAGAGCAGGAACGGTTACGTCGGGAGCATGGCGACGACGAGATGGACCGACTGGATGAGGACTTTCTGGTCGCGGTCGAGCACGGCATGCCACCGACAGGTGGATTGGGTCTGGGAATCGACCGGCTCGCGATGCTGATTACGGGTGAACGGTCTATCAGGGAGGTCATCCTGTACCCGCAACTTCGGGACTGATGATCTCCTCTTCCACCCGACCTTCAACTATCCCGAAATAATAGAGTCAGCAATGCTATCGATAGAACAGATCATCAAAGAACCAGAACTCGTTCGCCAGAAGTTGGTTGATCGCGGGGAAGATCCACCGATCGAAGAAATGATTGCGCTGGACGCCCGCCGACGAGAACTCGCCTACGAAGGCGATGAACTGCGTGCGAAACGCAACGAGGTCAGCCGTGGAATAGGCCAGTCAGGCGGCAAGCCGTCGCCCGATCAGATCGCCGAAATGCGATCCGTTGGCGACAGGATCAAGGCCATCGAATCCGAACAGGACGAAATTCAGGAGAAGCTGCATGGCCTCTTGATCGTCCTCCCGAACCTTCCGAAAGACGAAGTACCGATTGGCGCTGATGAAGAATCTAATATCGTCGTGAGGGAGGGACCTGCTCCCGAGAAACGTGATTTCGAAGTGGAGCCAAACTGGGACTTTGCTGAGCGTACGGGTATCTTCGACCTCGCAGCAGGCGCAAAGATGTCCGGCGCACGCTTCTATGTTTTGAAGGGCAAGGGCGCAGCGCTCCAGAGGGCTATGTCTGACTGGATGCTGGACGTTCACACGCGTGAGCACGGTTATGAGGAGATCGCTCCGCCCTTCATGATTCGCTCTGAAGCGATGACCGCCTCGGGGAACCTGCCCAAGTTTGCAGACAACCTGTTCCATGACGCAGAGGACGATCTCTGGCTGATCCCGACCGCCGAGGTCACCCTGAACTATCTGCACGCGGGTGACATCATCGAGCCCGGAAAATTGCCGCTTAAGTACGTGGCGCATACGCCATGTTTCAGGCGAGAGCAGACGGCCGCTGGACGCGACACGCGCGGTATCAAGCGCGTGCATCAGTTCGAAAAAGTGGAGATGTTCCAATTCGTAGATCCGTCGCAGTCCGAAGGCGTGCTGGACGCGATGGTCGACGACGCCATCGATCTGTGTGACCGGCTTGGGCTACCGTGGCGATTGCTCGCGCTTGCGACGGGTGATATCAGCTTCCAGTCAGCGCAGACCTACGACCTCGAGGTATGGGCGCCCGGGTCACAGGAATGGCTCGAGGTGAGTTCGCTCTCAAACTGCACCGACTTCCAGGGTCGCCGTTCGAATACCCGCTTCCGTCCAGAAGATGGTGCGGGACCGGAGTTCGTGCACTCGCTGAACGGCTCGGGCCTTGCGTTGCCTCGGATGGTAATCGCCG
>JABIGL010000185.1 GCA_018650185.1 Chloroflexota bacterium | reverse complement strand
GGGTCGAAGTTGGCAAACTGGTCCTTGCCAAAGCCACCTACGGCATTGGGGTCGAAGTTGGCGAACTGGTCTGCGCTGAACGCCCCGACCGCGTTTGGGTCGAAGTGCTCGAAGTGTTCTTTGTCGAACCCGGCTACTGCATCGGGGTCAAAGTTGGCGAACTGATCCGCGTTGAACCCTCCCACAGCGTTGGGGTCAAAGTTAGCGAACTGGTCCTTGCCAAAGCCACCCACAGCGTTGGGGTCGAAGTTGGCGAACTGGTCCGCGCCAAAGCCGCCTACTGCACTGGGATCGAAGTTAGCGAACTGGTCAGAGTTGAACCCACCGACAGCGGTCGGGTCAAAGTTAGCGAACTGGTCTTTGTCAAAGCCACCAACAGCGTTGGGGTCGAAGTTAGCGAACTGGTCTGCGCTAAACGCTCCGACCGCGTTGGGATCGAACTGCTCGAAGTGTTCCGCGTCGAATCCAGCTACTGCGTCGGGGTCAAAGTTAGCGAACTGATCCGCATTGAACCCGCCGACTGCATTGGGGTCGAAGTTGTCGAACTGTTCCTTGCTAAACCCACCCACTGCACTGGGATCGAAGTTAGCGAACTGGTCTGAGTTGAAGTCTCCAACAGCGTTGGGGTCAAAGTCAGCGAACTGTGATGCGTCAAAGTCCTTGAACGCATCAGCGTTGGGGTCGAAGTTCGGGTCAAAGAACCCATCACCTGGTGGGGGAGGACCGAAGTCACCCTCACCTACATTGGTCCCGAAGTCACCACCATCGTCGTTCGGCGGCGACCCAAAGTCACCCTCACCTACGTTGGTAGAGAAGGCATTCGGGTCAAAAGCGTTGGGGGCAAAGTTCGGGTCGTCTTTTGGATCAAAGTTAGGATCCCCACCGCCGTCATTTGGCGGTGGCGGTGGGTTGTCACCAAACTCGTTTGTGTCGAACTGGTTCGGGTCGAACGAGTTGGGATCGAAATTCGGGTCGTCCTTGGGGTCAAAGTTCTGGTCGCCACCACCGTCGTCCGGTGGCGGACCAAAGTCACCACCGCCATTGTCCGGTGGGGGACCGAAGTCACCCCCACCGTCGTTCGGCGGCGGACCAGAGTCACCGCCATTGTCTGGCGGGGGGGCAAAGTCACCACCACCGTCGTTCGGCGGCGGACCAGAGTCGCCACCACCGTCATTTGGCGGGGGCGGTGGGTCGTTGTGACCACCACCGTCGTCCGGCGGGGGACCGAAGTCGCCACCACCATCATCTGGCGGCGGTGGCGGGTCATTGTGACCACCACCGTCGTCCGGCGGGGGACCAAAGTCACCACCACCGCCATTGTCCGGCGGGGGACCGAAGTCACCACCACCCGGCGGCGGCGGCTCCTGCGCGAGCACAGGCATGATCGAAGACGTAATAAGGCTAATCGCGACCACGAAGGCCAGGATGCGATTCATTCCAATCCCCCCAGGGAACTTGGCACGTGAGTTGATCGTAAATCGGTTGTTAGACGCCACATGCAAATCCTGAAACTAGCCGGTCAAACCGGATCTGGAGGGCGGTCGAGTCGGGGCTTGTTGCCGTTAGAGAGATGGACTTTTCGGAGCCTGGGCAAGCCCATGCGCCTATGAGTCCACCGCTGGCGTTCTCGCCCGCGCCGTCTGCGTACACGAACCCGCCGAAACTTCCGGCCTGTCCGTCAACAACCATATCACCTTCGTTGATAGCCGTGAAATCAAACTCGGGCTTGCTGAGTTTCTGGAGTTCGTAAGTTGAGTCCGCAAGGGCCTTCGGCGTACCTGACTGTGGTTCCCAGAAGAGAACGACATCCGCGCCGTTGTAAGTGAAGGTGATAAGCCCTTGAGAGTCGTCAGCCGCTTCGCTCTGCCAGCCCTTGAGAGCGAAGTCTGAGGAAGCGAAAGTGCTGTCCTCGTCCAGCTTCAGGCTGAACCCGTATCCGTCGAAGACGTTGGAAATGACGGGAGTCGGCGTCGCAGTTGGTTGAGGTGTTGCGGTCGGTTGCGGAGTCGCCGTCGGCTGTGGTGCAGCCGTCGATTCTGGCGCACTGGCGGCCGTCGCCACCGGTTCCGGTGCGACTACCGCTGTCGACGCGACATCCGTGACCGGCGTCGGAGCTGCGGTTGGAACTACAGATTCAGTCGTGCCCGGCGCCGTCGTAGGCTCCGTGGAGACTGCCGGGTCTGATCCTCCGCCCCCACAGGCGATGACCAGCGCTAAGACTGCCGCCCCCATGGTGCTGAGGAATAGCGACCTGCGTCGCCGTCCTGGCCGATTGCCCTTACGCACTGATGCGCCTCCCATTTACCTGGCGGAGGTGTCGGACATCCGACGCCGCCACCCATTATACCTAACAACCGAAGTCTCCGTATCACTGCGTCGCGGTGAGGCGGTGGGCCGGTGTGTCTTAGGTGTGCATATGCACTCGAAATCGGTGTCTGATTCGGGTGCAACACCGAATCCGATGGCCAGATCAGCTTCTGTCCCTGCAAGAAGTGACGCAATGTCCGTGTCCACACATCTGATAGGGGCTTGCACGATGATGAGATTTCGGGATTACCCTTAACCACGTGTGTGGTTCTACCCACCTTCGCCCCGTCCTATTTCGGGTTTTGTAGCGAAAGGCGGAACTGCATGAGCGGCTCAGAAGACGTCCGTTACCGTTGGACACCGCATCCGTCAGACGAATTCATCAAGGGAGCAGATATTGAGCGTCGTCAAGATCAACGCTATCGAAGTGCCCGAAGGTCGGGGGGCTGACCTCGAGGCACGATTCAAGGCGCGTGCCGGTGAGGTGGAGAAGATGCCGGGGTTCGAAAGTTTCGAGCTACTCAGGCCGACTGAAGGCGAGACGCGCTATTTCGTTTACACGCGTTGGGAGTCTGAAGAAGCGTTCCAGACCTGGCTGAGCAGCGACGCCTTCACAAAGGGGCACGCGGGACCACCCGCCGGTACTTCAGGCGGCGGACACCCCGGTGGCGGACACCCCGGCGGACATCCCGGTGGATCAGGCGGATCCGGACCGGTGGGAACGGGATCGGCGTTGCTCGGGTTCGAGCTGGTTATGCACGTAGAGAAGGCGGGTTAACCGCGGTCAGTCGATAGCCCGGGGCTTAAAGGTTGTCTGTGCGAACGTGTTTTTGAACTCGGACTCACCGGTCTTGCGGATGCGGCCTTTACCCAGCTTGAACCTGTAGCGGTTAGCAATCGGGTCAGGCACGCGATGGACGAGGCTGTTCGCCGCTGACCCGGGCCAGCGCGGCCAGGCGAAGTTTGCGAACAACACGCCACTTCGTACGACATCCGTGATTACGGCGACGGCGGTGACGCGTCCGCTGCCGATCTTGATGTGCCCATCCTCTACGAGTCGGGAGAATTTGTAGGACTCACCTTCCGTAAAGGCGAACCCGCCCGTCTGGATCAGGACATCGTCGTTCGTAATTTCCACCCAGTCACCGCTCTCGATTCCGCGTGCGGCGGCGTCATCCGGGTGGATCTCCACGAAATGCTCCGGCGTCCGATTGGCAAGGTAAGGCTTACGCAAGTCGTCGTAGGCCGATTGCCATACTTCTCCGACGCGCCCGCTCGTGACCCATAGCTCGTCTTCACCCGGCGTGATCCGGTCATAGAAGTCGCTGAATAGCTCCCATGGCGACTTGTTCAACACGGCCTTTCCGGAGTGCGACTTGAAGTGGGTCAGCCATTTCTGATGCACGCCTGCGCCCTGCGGTGACTCCAGTTCCAGGGTGGAGTCGTGTAACCGCACGGTGCCGACGAGATCTGCGTCGATAAGCCGGATTGGCGTCTGGATGCCGGTAGTGCCGTATTTCTTGAGCAGATCGTGGGCTCGTACGCCGTCACGCTCCGCGATTACTACGAGCGGATGGTAGTTGAGCACGCCGTCGCGCCCGAATTTAGACGCTTCTTCAAATACTGCGTTCGAGTCTTCCCAGTCGTAGCCCTCGTAGCCCATGGCCCGCCCGAACTTTGCGATGGCCCACCAATCCGGCTTTGCCTCTCCCGGCGGATCGGTGAACTTTTCGTACAACCTCAACCTTCGCTCGCCGTTGGCGCGCGTCAGGTTGTCTTCACCCCACCCGGAAGCGGGGAGAACTATGTCTGCCAGCTCCGTGGTTATGGGGGCGCGGGGATAGACCTCGGAGTTGACCACCACCATGCCCCCGCTATCCGCTCGCTCGATAAGCGTTTGAGCGGCAGCAGCAGGGTCGGAGTCAGTGATCTGGTGTGGATTACCTCTGGTGAGCTCCACGAATCGTTTGTAAAAGTCATCCGAGGCCGCCATGGCCTGTATCCAGAGCGTTCCGATGACCCATGCGAACTTGAGATTGCCTGATTCGACCCAGCGATCCAGGTCGATCTCCTGCCGTCGTCGACCTGGAAGTTTGTTCGGGCTCTGGATACGTGGGTACGGCGCTGCGCCCTTCCAGCCGCGCTGGTGGCCTCCCAGTCGGGAGATCATGCGGCCGGGCCGATTTCCAGCACCGCAGATCAATCCAAGCGCTGCGTAAGAAGCTGTGTTCAGATAGTTATTGGACCAGTAGTTGCCCTTCTCAAGCCCGAACGAAGCTTTGGGACGGACCCCGTCTACTGGTTTTGCGAGGATCTCGGCGGCCTGCCGGATTTTCTCCGCGGGAACCCCGGTGATCTCAGCCGCCCGGTCAAGTTGCGATATCTCTTGCTCGAACAGCCACTCCACGTAACCCTCGTAGTCGGTCCCGAGCTGTCCCCACGTGGTGCGCCACTCGACCGGTGTGTTTCGTGTGCCGCGGCCCATCCCGGCATCGATCTCCCACGAGTTGGCGATCCACTTCTCGATAAACTCTCGGTCCTCCCAGCCGTTCTCGATGATCAGCCGGATGATCGCCAGATGAAGGGCAGTGTCGCTGCCGGGAATTACCTGGAGATGAAGACCGCCACGAGCCTCGGCCCATGCGACGCCCTGAGTGCGGCGGGGAGTGGCGAAGATCAACTTTTTCGCCGGGCCGGTCATCACCCACTCTGTGAAGAGCACTGTTTTTGTCTCGAATGGATCAGTTCCCGAGAAGAAGATAACCTCCGCATCCCCCCAGTCCTTGTAAGCAGCACTGAAGGGGATGATCCCGGAATCGCTCAACCCGGGTGTGTCAGATCCCGGCCCCGGCTTATCGTGTGGCGCGTATGCCGGTGTGTGGACCGACTTGAACGCCAGTTTCGAGATCGCATACGTGTTTTCGAAGTAGTTATAGGAGTAGGTCTTCATCCCCCACGCTGGCGCACCGTAGGTATCTATTACGTGACTTGAAACCCGCTGCATCACTTCGATAGCGTCCTCCCAGGACACCGGAATCAGCTCGCCGTTCACGCGCATGAGAGGCGTCTTCAGCCGGTCCGATGTCGGACCATCCGGGTTGTAGACCTTTCCTGCCAGCGTGCCTCCACGGATGCTGTGGTTGCCGGCGCGGTTGACGACCTGTGCAAGCGGATCAGGTTGTACGACGACGTGATGGCGCACACCGTCTATCAGGGTCATGTTGTGCTGGTTGGGGCTGATCCAGGACATGCCGACGCTGACAGGGAAGTCCTCCCCGAGAGCGTTCTCGGACGCACGTGGTCCGCCTTCGGTACCCTCAGGCCACGTGAAGACGCGGTAACCACAACCGACGATGCAGTAGTCGCACGCTGTGTTTGTCATGCGCGCGTCAACTGGGGGCAGTGGGACGCTGGTTTGTGGAACGTACTCAGCCATTTACGCTCTATCCTCAGGAACTGAGACGTTGGTGCTCACTGGATCACCTCGTACGGTGGCAAATCAGGCTCTTCCATGATGAGTGGATCGCCGGTGAGTGAGCGAAGGAATGCGATCAGGTCGGACTTGTCCTGAGCGGACAGACCCAGCGGGCGCAATAAGGGATCCAGGTTAGGTGATTCACCACCACCGGCATCGTAAAAGTCGATCACCTCTTCCAGTGTCGCAAACGCGCCGTTGTGCATATAGGGAGCCGTGTGCCCCAGCTCCCTGAGTTGCGGGGTGCGGAACTGCCCGATGTCTGACTCCAACTTGGTCACGAGATACAGACCCGGATCGTCCTTGGATGTCCGGTACACCTCTTCAGGTGCGCCACGGGCACGTAGCTGATACCAGAAGGTGATCTGTCGTACCGGGTCGGTAGCAAAATCATCCGGGGCAGGCACGCCAAGCGAGTGGAAGTCCTGGTCGGTTAATAGACGACCGCGGTGGCAGGCCGAGCAACCCGCGGTCGTTGTGAATAATTTGAATCCGCGTTTGGCAGACTCGTCGAGTGCGGCCTCGTCGCCTTCCATGAAATCGTCGAACGGTGCGTTGGTGGAGATGATGGTTGACTGGAAGGCAGCGATTGCCCGGCCCACGTCCTCAAACCATGGACCACCGGGGCCGAAAACGTCGTCAAAGCGCTGAACGTACTCCGGGATCTGGCGCAACCGCTCTTCGACCAACACCGGGTCCATGTTCTGGGCTACTGCGCCTTTGATCGCCCCTTGCGCCTGTATATCCAGCCGGAGCGCCTTGCCGTCCCAGTCCAACTTTGGGTGGAAGGCGGAGTTGATGACGCTAGGCGTGTTACGCCAGTGGACCGAACCGGCGTAACCGAAGCTCAATGGCAGGGCGTCAGCCCAACCCTGTGATGGTTGGTGGCAGGATGCACAACTGATGGCGGAGTTGGCGGACAAGCGGGGATCGAAGAACAGGAGGCGGCCTAGGTCAGCCTTCGCCTCGCTGAACGGGTTGTCCTCGGGCAGCTCTACCTCGTCCAGTACGTCGAATCCAAGGACACGCGCCTGGAACGGGGTGAGCGGGACAAACGTTTCATCCCCGGTCGAGGGAGTTGAGGTTGGAGTCTGAACAGCGGGCTCAGAGTCATCGTCGGACGACAACATGAGGGCGATAACGACCACAGCAACCACAGCGACTGCGGCACCAGCGCCCAGCGCGATCCACCACGATCGGGCCGTCATCGGTTGCGGCCCTTGTGGGTCACATGAGGCAGGAATATGGCGGTGCTGCGCATCGTCAATGTTTCCGTCATTCGATATCGCTAAATGGCCTGAGAACGGAAGTCATATCCCGCCGATTCAGCCAGGAATCAGGTTGGGTGTAGCGCGGGACCCGCGCATCGGTTCACCCTACCATCGGGTCGCCACCGGTCCTACCGGACAACGTGGTTCCTTTTGCCGATCGGGCTGCGCCCTACGGCATCCCATCGCTCGACCCAGTTCACCACGCCGATTCGTTCTGCCCACGCGTCGTACTCGCCGGACATTTTTCTGATCCGATCCCGTTCGCCCTCGGCGCGATTGTTTAGCTCCGTCCGGTCGTCCGAAATGTTGTACAGCTCCCAAGCGCCCGGATATTCTGCGACAAGTTTCCAATCGCCATCCCTCATCGCACGGTTGCCCTCGTGCTCCCAGTGGATCGGGCTCTCCCGTTCCCAGGCCGTGTTGTTGAAGGACGGCACGAGGCTTTCACCCTCGAGCGGTTTCACCGAGTGGCCGTTGATTTCTGTGAGGTAGCTTGCACCCGCCGCCTGGAGGCAGGTCGGCATGATGTCGATTAGGTGGGCGGGTGAGTGGATCGTTTCGCCCGCTTCCACGTGACCGGGCCAGTTGACGACCAGTGGTGTCGATATCCCGCCCTCATGTGTCCAGCGTTTGAACAGTCTGAACGGCGTGTTCGACGTGTTGGCCCAGGGCAAGTCATAGCTCTGGAAGGTGTTTGAACCACCGGGACGCAGGTCCGGGACGTTGCCGACGGTGGCGCGTGAACCATCTAGGTTTGGTGTGTTGAACTGGGCGTAGTTTGGTCGGTTCGAGTCTTCTGCGCAGAACTCAGCGCACCCACCGTTGTCCGCCATGAACATGACCAGTGTGTTGTCCGCCACGCCCTGTTCTTCAAGTTGCGTCATCACGCGTCCGATGCCTTGATCCATACGGTCTATCTGCGCCGCGTACACCGCCATGCGCAGATCTTCCCAGTCGTGATTTGGCGCTTCATCCCATGCCGGAGCGTCCGGGTCGCGCAGGCTGATCTCCCACTTCGGATCGACCAGTCCCAGCGACCTCATCTGCTCGTGCCGTGAGGTCCGGAGATGGTCCCAACCGTTGCGGTACTTGCCTTCGTAGCGTGCGATGTCTTCTTCGAATGCGTGCAGCGGCCAGTGGGGCGAGGTGTATGCCATGTACATGAAGAACGGCTTCTCGGATTCAGCATTGTCCGAGATCATTTCGACAGCGTGGTCCGTGATGGCGTCTGTGTAGTAGAAGTCCGGTGTATCGGGCTGAGTCAACGTCTGGTCTGCCATCAGCGTTGACGGATTCCAGAAGCTCCCGGCGCCGATAAGCGTGCCGAAGAACTTGTCGAACCCTCTCTGCCGGGGTGTGGGTGAACCCGGTTCACCGGGTGTCCATGATTCCGGGCGTTGCAGGTCGTACGGCCCGCCGACGTGCCACTTGCCTGACATCAGCGTTTGGTACCCGGAGGCCGAGAGCGCCTCGGCGATGGTGACGCAGTTGTCACCCAGGAAGCCCTGGTATTCCGGCGTGCCGTAGTTGTCGGTCATGTGGCCGACGCCCGCCTGCTGCGGGTTGAGGCCGGTGAGCAGGGCAGCGCGTGATGGGCAGCAACGTGCCGAGTTGTACATCTGGGTGTACTTGAGCCCGCCCGCCGCCAGCTTGTCGATATTTGGCGTCCGGATTTCAGAGCCCCAGCAGCCGAGATCGGCAAATCCCATATCGTCGGCCAGTATCACAATGATGTTGGGACGTGACTCGGATTGCGTGGTCAATTCTTCGCTCCATCGTTGTCCGAATTATTCGGTGTCGCCACTCGTTTTGGAGGTCCGAGCCTTACGCTCGGCACCTGAACGGTGTGATTGTGTCTCGTGATCGCATCCATCCCCATCGGACGTGGCGATGAAGGTATCGGCCAGGGCTGGACGGTGGAATTCTCTGCCCACTCGGCGTAACCCCGCATCATCGACATCGCACGGTCACGTTCGCCGGTGATCAGATTGTTCAACTCGGTGCGGTCGTCGTCCATGTTGTACAGCTCCCAGGCCTCCATCGAGCCGGGGTCCCGGGGATCGGGATTCGGCGGTGCGCCGACCTCACTCACCAGCTTCCAAGCGCCGATCCGAACCGCACGATTGCCTTCGTGCTCCCACATGATGGGCTTACCGCGGCTCCACTTTCGGCCTTCCAGAGCGGGGAGGAAAGATACCCCGGCCATCGGCTGGATGTCGTGACCCCTGTACGTACCGGGATAGGTCGCTCCCGTTGCCTCTACCAGCGTCGCCATGATGTCCATGACGTGTGCTGGCTCGTGGACGATCTCACCTCCGGGAATCCGACCCGGCCAGTGGGCGATGAACGGCGTCGAGATGCCACCCTCATGTGTATAGCGTTTGAACAGTCGGAAGGGCGCGTTGCTGGCGTTGGCCCACGCGATGTCGACACTGGCGAAGGTGTCTGGCGGGCCGGGTTCGATATCAGGAGTGTTGCCCACACGTACCATCCTGCCGTCGACCGTCGGGTGGATGTAGCGCGATGGATCTGGGTAGTTGGTGTCCTCCTGGAGGAATTCTGCGCAACCTCCGTTGTCCGACATGAACATGATGATCGTGTCGTCCATAGCTCCGTTTTGTTGGAGCGTATCAAGCACCTGGCCGATGCCACGATCAAGCTGTTCTACCTGTGCCGCGTACGTCGCCATCTGGACATCACGCCACTCCTGGTTATCGGCGTCTTCCCACGCCGGAATGCCACGCTCCCGGGCCGAGATCGCCCATTTCGAGTCCAGTATTCCGAGTCCCTTTTGCTCCTCATGGCGTGAAGTACGCATGGCATCCCACCCACCACGATATGTGCCACGGTAGCGCTCGATATCGTCCGCCAGCGCGTGCAACGGCCAGTGCGGCGCTGTGAACGCGAGGTACAGGAAAAACGGGTCATCACGGTGCAGCGCGTCATCCACGAAATCAGATGCGTGCTGGCTGATAGCGTCGGTGAAGTGGTAGTCGGTGGTATCCACGCTGATTCGCGTCAGGTCGTCCATCAGCATGTTCGGGTTGTAGTAGCTCCCGCCGCCCGAGAGGATTCCGTAAAACCGATCGAATCCACGTCCGCGCGGCGTTGGGTAGCCAGGCATGTCCGGATACCAGTCATCCGGGAGCGTTGCCTGCTCACCACCAACGTGCCACTTACCCGCCATTAGTGTTCGATACCCGGCGTCGTTCAGCACCTCTGCAATAGTGACGCAGTTGTCATTCAGGTATCCCTGGTAGGACGGCACACCAAGGTTCACGACCATGTGGCCGACGCCTGCCTGCTGCGGGTTCAACCCGGTGAGCATGGACGCACGGGTAGGGCAGCAGCGCGCCGAGTTGTACATCTGGGAGAACCGAACGCCACCCTTCGCCAGTCGGTCCAGGTTAGGCGTCCTGATTTCGGACCCGTAAGCGCCGATGTCACCCCATCCGAGGTCGTCGGCAAGGATGAGGACCACGTTGGGGCGTTTGGGACTTGCACCGGGCGTAT
>JABIGL010000018.1 GCA_018650185.1 Chloroflexota bacterium | reverse complement strand
TATGAATCAGATGGTGCCGATTGCTACCACGCGCCGCACGGATATTCGCGACAACCTGACGCCGATGGTGGTGTCAGGGACGCACGCCCTCGACATGTGTATGTGGCTTATGGAGGGCAGGGAGCCGGTGTCCGTCTACGCCCAATCCTCAGACAAATTGCTGCGAGGCATCGGCACGAAGGACGCAACGTTTGGTGTATTCACGATGGACGACGGCACAATCTGGTCGATGAATATCAGCTGGGCGTTGCCGGTTGTGTGGCCGGGTGCCGTTTATGGTCTTGAAATTGGGATCGTCGGGACAGAAGGCGTGATCGATATCGAGGACACGCACCGAGACACGGTGGTCGCCTCAGAAAATCCGCAGGGTGCTGGATACAGCCCGGACGGATTCAAGCCGGAATTCCAGCGGCATGTCGACTTCATGACAAGCTACCCGCCGGGCGATATGTACGACGGTCAGCTCTGGGGTCCGATGCGCGAGGAGACGAACTCCTGGTACGCCCGCGTCGGTTCCGGGATGAAGACGCACCACGCCACGGCGGCGGACGGACACAGGAACTTGATGCTGACGATGGCGATGGACCTGTCGGCCGAGCGCGGTGAGCTGGTGTCGCTACCAATAGATCCGAGCGAGTTCAAGCGGTAGGACGTTATTTCGGGCTGTCAAATCGTGTCCTGAGGCTCTTGAAGGACCGGGCTATGGATACACAGGATCGACTACAACGTGGAACAGCGGTCAATCCACCCGTATACAATTCCCGGGCTATGAGAATTGACGTACATGCCCACTTTCTTCCCGAATCCTGTACAGACCTGATGCCTTCGGGGCCTGGCCGTAATCCGTTCGGACCGGCAGCAAACCTGAAGGACGATCCTTCCAACCTGGAATATCGGATGCGCGCCATGGACGAACGTGGCGTGGATATGCAGTTGGTGTCCGGCCCCAACTGGTTGCAAAACGCCGATCCCGCGCAGTGTGCGCGGCTCAACGATGCCATCGCTGAGGCTATCGACGGGAACGACCGATTCGTAGGTCTCGCCAGCATCCCCATGCAGGAACCGGAAGTGGCCGCTGCGGAACTGGAGCGATGCGTCAAAGACCTTGGCTTTCGGGGCCTGGAAATGCTCACCCACGTAAACGGTGAAAACCTGGACGAACCTCGGTTTGCGCCGCTCTACCAGAAGATGGAAGAACTGGACGTCCCGGCTTTCATGCACCCGAACAACGTGCTGGGCGCCGACAGGCTCACTTCGTATTTCCTGAATAACCTCATCGGTAACCCGACCGATACCTCGGTAGCCGTCGCCAGCCTGATATTCGGTGGCATCCTCGCCGAAATGCCCACGCTGAAGTTCGTGTTGTCGCATGGAGGGGGCACCAGTCCACACCTGCGTGGTCGATGGGAACATGGCTGGCGACAGGGACTGGTCGAGACGCCGATCACACGACCGCCGTCCGAGTACTTCCGGTTGCTCTACTTCGACACCATCACCCACAGCGTGCCATTGCTGAACTATCTCGTCGAAACCGTCGGGACGGATCGGGTGATGCTGGGTAGCGACTACCCGTTTGGGATGGGTGACTACGCTCCTGAAGAGCAAGTGGCGGCTCTTCCACACCTAACCGACGATCAGCGAGCCGCCATCAACAGCGAGAACGCCATCCGAGTTTTCGGCCTGGATCGGTAACGCCAGCACAGTCAGGGAGGTCTCATATGACCGGAATCGACAGCAGAGAAGAACTGCGACGCTCCGCCGTGAAGCACCTGTGGATGCACAACCGCGGTTGGTCTGAGATGGCCGAGCGTGGCGAGCCGGTCGTCATGACGGGCGGCAAGGGCGTTCACGTAACGGACAACACCGGAAAACAGTGGCTGGACGTGAACGGCGGCTACATGTCGGTGAACATCGGATACGGCCGCACCGAGGTCGCAGACGCCGCCTATGAGCAGATGAAGTCGCTGGCCTACTTCCCGCAGGCCACTACAACGGAACCTGTGGCCCGACTTGCGCAGAAACTTGCGGAGATAACGCCTGGCGACCTGTCGCGGACCTTCTTCGTGAGCGGCGGCTCTGAGGCCAACGAGACTTCTATCAAGATTGCCCGTGCGTATCAGCAACGTGTAGGCGAACCGGGCCGATACAAGGTCATCAGCCGGAAGGCGTCGTACCACGGCGCTCTTGGGTTGACGACATGGCTCGGCGGTCCTGCTTCCGGCAGTACTCGGTCGGACTACGGCCCTGAATACCCGGGCATGATCTACGTGCCACAGCCGAACCCGTATCGCTGCGAGCTTGGCGGACAAACACCTTCCGAATGTGCAGAGCTTTGCGCTAATGCCGTAGAGGACGCCATCAAATTCCACGGCCCGCAATCGGTCGTTGCGATCATTGCGGAGCCCGTGAGCGTGCCCGCCTCGGTGGCAGTACCCGGCGACGAGTACTGGCCTCGACTCCGGGAGATTTGCGACAACTACGGCGTGTTGTTGATCGCCGATGAGGTGATAACCGGATTTGGACGCACCGGAAAGATGTTCGCCGTTGAGCACTGGGGCGTCGTGCCGGACCTGATGTCCGTCGCAAAAGGCATCGTCTCCAGCTACATGCCTCTCGGCGGCAGCATCGCCCGGGAGACAATCGCTGACGCGTTCGCCGGTGGCGACGAAAGCCGATTCCTCCAGCACGTCCTGACATTTGCCGGTCACCCGGTTCCGGCGGCGGCCTCTCTCAAGAACCTTGAAATTTTGGAGTCGGAGAAGTTGGTCGAGAACTCGGCGGAGACTGGCGCCTACTTCCTGGACCAACTCAAGGAACTGCAACCTCGGCACCCGATGATCGGGAACGTTAGCGGGCTCGGATTGCTCGTTGGTATCGATCTTGTGAAGAACAGAGAAACCAAGGAGCAGTTCCCGAAAGCGGCGAAGGTCGCGGAACGATTAACCGCCGAGTTCGAGAAGCGCTCTCTGATCCTACGACCTGCCGATACATCCATAACGATGGGACCGCCGCTGTGCATCACGCGTGGCGAGGTTGATGAGATCGTCAAGGGAGTAGATGAGGCGCTAAGCGAGGTAGAGCAACAACTGGCGGTCCGTGCTGACTAGGGCGTCTCGTCGGTTGACCCGATGTCGATAACTTCTCTTCCCGCTGAAGGGCAACACGCGCCCAAACGCACCGGCCTCTACCGCGGCTGGCCTATTGCCGTTATCGCGTCGCTTGCCAGTGGCCTCACGATCGGCATGTCTGGGTACGCGTATGGCGTGTTCGTGGACCCGTTGGAGGAGGAGTTTGGCTGGTCGCGTACCGAACTCAACTTCTCGTTGACGATATCGGTCATATCGCTCCTGATAGGTCCTTTTGTTGGGCGCTGGATAGATCGGTTTGGCTCACGTCCGGTGATGGTCGTGTCTCTGGCTTTTGTTGCCGTCGGGTTCGTCATGTATTCATCGATGACCGAACTCTGGCACTTCTATGTCGCCAGTTTTCTACTTTTCTTAGGGATGCCGGGGGCGACTATGCTGCCATCGGGTCGATTGATATCGATCTGGTTTGCTGGGACGCGGGGCAGGATGATGGGGATCGTTACGGCAGGTAACAACGGAGGCGGCTTGTCGATGGTCGCTCTAAGCACCTTTGTCGTTAGCGCTGCGGGTTGGCGAGCGGGGTACATCACCTTTGCGGTGATGATCGTCTTCATCGGAATCCTCGTGGCGCTGTACGTGCGAGACCGGCAGAACGATGTCATCGCCAGCCGGGGTAAACGCTTGACACCTCCGATGCCAGCGGCTGGTGCGATGAGCAATTCGGACGGCTTCACGCTCAAGGAAGTTTTGCGGATGAAGTCGTTCTATTTCCTTGCGATAGGACACGCCATCCCGGCCTTCTCATACGGCTCCGTACTCACCCAGTTGATTCCACATTTTGAGGCGGAAGGGTTCTCAAGTGGTGAGGCAGCTTTTGGCCTGATGCTTCTCGCGGTCTTTGGAATCGTCAGCAAGATATTATTCGGGCGATTGAGCGAGTCGATCACGGCGCGCTGGGCGATGGTGATAAGCCTGGGTATTCAGGCGGTGGGGATGGTGTTGCTGGTCCTTGCGGGAGGATCTATCGCTGTGTGGCCCGTAATCGTGTTCTATGCGATGGGTTTCGGCGCAATGGGCGCTTTGATCCCGCTGACGGTGACGGAGGCGTTCGGATTGCGGGCTTACGGCACGATCCTTGGCGTTACCAGCATGGTAGGCGCGGGCCCACTGATGATTGGACCGGTCATGGCGGGCCGGTTATTTGACCTGTACGGCACCTACGACGCTGCCTTCATCATTATCGCCGTGATGT
Source organism: Chloroflexota bacterium (assembly GCA_018650185.1). Lineage (GTDB taxonomy): Bacteria > Chloroflexota > Dehalococcoidia > Lucifugimonadales > Lucifugimonadaceae. Next base: position 3,041 of record JABIGL010000018.1, on the reverse strand, counting down.
TCGTGTTGGGAGCCGTGTCGATGTCGTTGGCGCGAAGGCCGGAGATGCCGGGTAGGTCTGCATGACTCTGGACAACGGTTAATGTCTAGCCTGTCGGATAACACCGCCACGGCAGCTCCGGCCAAACGTCGCGGCGTGTACAACGGCTGGCCGATAGCGGTCACCGCATCGCTCGCAACCGGTCTCACCATCGGAACGGTCAACTACGCGTTCGGCGTCTTTATCGATCCGCTCGAAGACCATTTCGGATGGTCACGTACACAGATCAACACTGCTCTGACCTTCGGGGTCGCAGCGGCCCTGTTTTCGCCGTTGATAGGTCGTTTGCTGGATAGATTCGGTTCGCGTCCCGTCATGGCCGGGTCGCTGCTACTCGTGGGCGCTGGATTCTTCACGATTGCCGGTATGACTGCGCTGTGGCAGTTCTATGCCGGGAGCCTGCTCCTCTACCTGGGATTGCCGGGGGCGATGATCATGCCGACCGGTCGACTCATTTCGGTCTGGTTCCCCGGAATGCGCGGTCGGATGATGGGCTTTGTGTTGGCGGGCGAGAACATCGGCGGACTGGCAATGGTGTCCCTGGCGACGCTGGTCGTGGGAGCGTCTGGCTGGCGTACGGGTTACGTGGTGTTCGGCGTAATTCTGCTGCTCATCATTGTGCCGGCCATAGTGTTCGTTCGTGATAGTCAGAGCGATATCGATGCAGCTCGGGGCAAGCGCTGGACGCCTGCACTGAGCGAGAACGATGCCGCCGGGACATCCGTCGGTTATGCGTTGAGCGACGTGTTGCGGATGAGGTCGTATTACTTCCTCGCGGCCGGCCACGCTATACCGATGCTGTCGTTCGCCGGCTTCCTTTCGCAACTCATACCGCATCTTGAGACGGAAGGCATATCGAGCGGCGCTGCGGCGTCGGGCGTGATGGTGTTGGCCGGGTTCGGCATCCTGAGCAAACTCACCTTTGGTCCGCTCAGCGAGAAGATAACGGCCCGCTGGGCGATGTCGATCTGCCTGTCGATCCAGTCACTCGGGTTGCTGTTGCTACTCGCCGCCGGTGGGTCATACGCCGTGTGGTTTGCGATCGCGTTCATCGGGATGGGATTCGGCGCAATCGGTGCGTTGGTCCCGCTCACGGTCGCCGAGGCGTACGGGATGCGCCATTTCGGGAGCATCCTCGGATTCACCAGCATGTTGGGAGTGATCCCGATGATCAGCGGACCGCTGATAGCCGGAGTTGTTTTCGATGCGTACGGAGCCTATGACGTGGCTTTCGTCATCATGTCAGTGGCGTATGGACTGGGCGCGCTGGGCATGGCGCTGGCGAGTCGGCCTCCGGTACCGGGGATGTCAACCCAGAGCTGAAATGCTCTATGTTCGAGATCAGCTTTACGACGACTTTTTTAAGTCCTCAATCGTGTTGCTGTTGCGCAATGAATATCCAGATTGATCACACCCGAGTTCATCGGATAATTTCTTAACGATTTCAGCGATTCTCCTGATTATGAAGTCTGTGTTACGCCGAGTGTACGTGGCCCGCGATCGTTGACGCATCGCCCCTTCTTCAAATATCCCGTCAACAGTAACTTCGGGCGATGCCTTTAGTGCCACCATGGATTCCCACAGTCCGTCTTCCGTGATCGCCTCAAACAGGTTGCCAGGACCTCCATGAAGATCCGGGTCACGTCTTTTTTCGAGGGCGACTTGTAGTGCGTCCAACTCCGACATGATGTTGTCCTCAATTGGGCGCGATTGCTCCCGAGGCATTCCCGCCCTACGCAGGACGTACTTGATGAGGACACCTGATTTTTCTACGACTGCCTGGGCGTTGGGCCACCAATTTGACAGGTGATAGTTGACCAAAGCCCCAACCGGGAATCTTTTCTCGTCACTACTTTCCGCTCCAATCAGCTCTGTGTTGAGTTCGAGCGTTTGGATGGCGGAATACACGTCCAGCACAGCTTCAAGAGTTTTGTGCCATTCAGGGCTGAGACGACCAACTGGATCCGGAACACGACCACCAGTTCGGCTTGGATGGGAGAGTTTCAGAGATTCGAGTCGGAATACATCATCCATGCGGTCGACGTAGCGGGAATCTATTTCTGACAATGCATTGCGTGCGAGATTCATCACGCAACCGTTGAATCGCTTCAGATCATCTGGAAGTTGTTCGTATTCCACTTCCACCCCCGTGGCACATCCTAAGATGCCAGTTACTTCTTCGAAATGGAACCGGCGCTAAGAATGGCCGCGTCGCCAGACGAAAGGCAAAATCACGGGTGCAAGAAGCATCAACGCTCCGGTAAAAGCGAATATCGTCTGAAATAGAGACGAAAATTGACTACCCGCAAAGGTGGAAGGGTTCACACCCAAAATGATTACGAACATCCCTCCGACCGTTAATATCCCACTGAGTATCATCAACGAGATTGTATCTTCCGTAATCATTATCAATCCCTTCTTAAATGACGTATCCATGGAGTGTGAAGTATCCCGCCGATAAATCCAACGGCCCGATGGCAGGTTCGGCTCTGTGGTGGAGTTGCCCATTAGGACGAGTGAGGGTGAGATGAAGCGATATCGAGGCCCGCATTGTTTCAGACTGGATTTGACGTGATCTCTGACGAGATCGACCGCTTGAGAAATTGCCCGTCTCCGGCTGATCCGAGAAGCTTGCCGCCGTCCACTGCCACCTTGCCCCGCAGCAGGGTAGTGGTCGGCCAACCTGCGACGTCGAACCCTTCCCAGATGCTGTAATCCTCCAGGTGGAGGTCGTCCATCGTCAGTTTTCGGTTGATCAACGGGTCGATGATCGTGATATCGGCGTCGCTTCCGGGGGCTATCGCACCCTTTCGGGGGTACATGCCGAAGATTCGGGCGGCGTTGGCGGAGGTGATGTTCACGAACTGCTGTAGCGTCATCCCCCGGTTCGCCACACCCTCTGTGTAAGCGATGCCGACACGGGTCTCAATGCCGTTGTGGCCGCCGGTCACGTCTGCAACCGTCTTGAACCGGATCTTCTCTGCCCAGGTGGTGGATACGAG
>JABIGL010000175.1 GCA_018650185.1 Chloroflexota bacterium | reverse complement strand
CCGCTCGTTACGAGCAGCCGGGCCCTGCCACGTGTTCGTGGCGTGACAGCTGCTGCAATTGGCTGCAAATGTTGTCTGACCGGCTTTGGCGTCATCGCTGACAAGCTCAACCGGAGGCCTGCGCATCGAGTCCATCCATTCGTTGAACTCAGCAGGTGGCACAGCGTTGACGCGGAAGCGCATCTTTGCATGCGCTTCACCGCAGAACTCAGCACATTGGCCGAAGTAGAACCCCGGCTCGTCCGCCTTCATTGCCAGTTCACGGACATCACCGGGGATGATGTCCAGTTTTCCGGCGAGCTTTGGCACCCAGAAACTGTGAATCACATCATCCGAGTTCATGACGAAATTGACCCACTGCCCGACCGGAATCTGGATCTCGTTTGCCGTTACAACATCCTGGCCCGGGTACTCAATTTCCCACCACCACTGATGCGCACGGACGTTGATTTCCAGAACAGGACCCTGATCTGAGGGCGGTCCGTCCTGGTCATAGATGACCTTCACCGTCGGGATGGCGATAGCTATAAGAATCAGAACCGGGATGATGGTCCAGATGACCTCTAGCTTGTTGTTTCCGTGCGTCTGGGCCGGAATTGAGTCGTCAGATCCTCGGCGCCGGAACTTCAGGATGGAGTAGATCAGCGCGCCTTCCACGAGGAAGAACACGACGACCGCTATCCAGAAGATGAATATAAAGAGGTCGGCCTGCGTGTCAGCAATCGGGCCACTGGTGCCGAATGTTGATTGGGCGTCCTCTTTATTACACGCGACAAGCAGTGCAGGGACAAACGGGATCAGAAGTAGGAGACGCGAGCGCCCTGGGCGCAGCAATCGACGCAAGTTCATTGCGATTATTTGGGTCCTTCATAGGAGCAGTGAACGGAACCGGAAGGGCAGGCTCGACAGCTAGCGGAATGCCGTTCGTGCTTTTTTGAACAATCGGCGAAAGGATAGCAGGTGGCTTTTGGCCCTGCAACAGATAATCATTTCGCCGGATACGCAAGTTGCCTCTTAACTCAAAGACAAGATTTACGATCATCACATAGGACGCATCAAGGTATCCTCTGGTTCCAGAAATGAAAGGCAAGACCGATAAATGAGCAGCAGCGACGCCCCGATCCTCGTAATAGCCACCCGAAATCCGGGGAAAGTACGTGAATTTCGGCAACTTCTGAGGGGTTTGCCTTTTCAAGTGGCGTCCCTGGACGATGTCGGAGTTGATGTTGATATCGAGGTAGAGGAGACCGGTGACACCTTTGCCGCCAACGCCCGCTTAAAGGCAGAGCAGTACCACGAGGCTTCCGGGGAGCTGACGCTGGCCGACGATTCAGGGATCGAGGTCGATGCCCTGGATGGTGCCCCCGGCGTTTACTCTGCTCGCTACTTTCGCGACGGCCAGACGGATGAAGAAGGCCGGAACCACCTGCTGAAGGAAATGACGGACGTTCCTGGATGGAGCCGACAGGCGCGTTACCGGGCAGTGATTGCCGTCGTCGGAAAGCAGACCGGTGGGGAAGTACATCTCTTCGAAGGCGCATGTGAAGGCGCTGTTGCGCATGGCCCGATCGGCGAAGGAGGGTTTGGCTACGACCCTATCTTCTGGATACCGGGAGAACGGAAGACCATGGCAGAACTGTCTGCTGTCGAAAAAGACGCGATAAGTCACCGTGGGTTTGCGGCCCGAGCAGCAGCCGAATATCTCAAATCAATCGCCTGATAGATTCAGACCCGTAAGCTCGTCGTACAATTGGGCTTCATGAATTTCGAAAGAGTCGACGGCCCTCCCGACGCATTTGGCCGTCATTTGCGCGATCTGCGAATATCGGTCACCGACAGGTGCAACTTTCGCTGTCCTTACTGCATGCCCGCAGAGGTCTACGGCGAGCGGTATGAGTTCCTGCCAAAACCCGAGATCCTCACGTTTGAGGAGATCGTACGGTTCGCCGGGTTGTTCACACAGCTCGGGGTACGCAAAATCCGCCTAACGGGGGGCGAGCCGCTTCTCAGGGCGGACCTGCCGCAGTTGATCGAGGGCCTCGTTGCGTTGGATGGGATCGAGGACATCGCTCTCACCACCAACGGCTATCTTCTGGCAGACCGGGCGCAACTGTTGAAAGACGCCGGCCTTTCCCGGATCACCGTCAGTTTCGACAGCATTGACGAAGACGTCTACAAGGCGATGAACGGCAGGGACTTCAGTACCGAGCGCGTTCTGGCCGGTATCACCGCTGCCAAAGAGGTAGGGCTGAATCCCATCAAAATAAACGCCGTCGTGCAGAAAGGCGTTAACGACCACACGATTGTCGATCTCGCCTCTCACTTCAAAGGCACGGGCCACATCGTCCGGTTTATCGAGTTCATGGACGTCGGTACGGTCAATGCGTGGGATGCCGAAAGCGTTGTAACAGCAGACCAGATAGCCGAGGCGATTAACAACGAATTTCCGATCACCCGGGCCGAGCCCGGCTACCCGGGTGAAGTGGCTACGCGCTGGTCGTACGACGACGGGTCGGGCGAAATCGGGATCATTTCTTCGGTCTCGGAGCCATTCTGTGGCGACTGCACGCGAGCAAGACTCAGCACGGACGGCCAACTGGTCACATGCCTGTTCGCTGCGGGCGGCACAGATCTGAAGGGCCCGATGCGTGCCGGAGCCACCGATGACGAGCTACTGCAGCTCATGACAGGCATCTGGACTTCACGCAAAGACAGGTACTCAGAGTTGCGAGCATTTCAGGCGGGAAGAGACCCTTCCAACGCGACGCAAGATGCACCTACACCTCGTGTCACCGGCGCGCCGATTCCAAAGGGGATCAAAAAGCTTCGCGACAAAAAAAGCAAGATCGAGATGTACCAGATCGGTGGCTAAGTCCGTCTAACGCTCGGCTGCGTTCTTCGCCCAATCAGACGCCGACACCGAGTACACGATCACGTCTTCGTTCGCCGAAACGCCCCGGTCAAGTCTGTGCATCGTGAAACCGAGTCTTTCCGCAAGTGCCCGCGCCCGCATGTTGCCGGCACCTGCGTGGATCGTGACCCCATCCAGTTCAAAATGTGAAATGGCGGCATCGACAGCCGCCCGGCAGGCCCTGATCATCAGACCACGACCCTCCCATTCGCCGCCAATCCAGTAGCGAACATCGGCGGTGGCCCCGCTCTTATCAGCCGAAGAAGTCTCCACGTTCACCGCACCGACCAGCGCACCAGACTCGTAGACATACAGTGGCGAGCCCTGGTCCGAATCACGCCGGGTCGAGGATTGAATTAGGGCGGAGGCGTCTTCCTCCGTGCGTAGCCGGTTTGACCACCCGGACCACCAATCGAGACGGTCCCGGTTCGAATCCAACAGTGAAAAAAGTTCGGCCGCGTCATCGCTACGGGGTCGACGCAACATCATTTCGCTATCGATCAAGATCGGCGGCGCGCCAAAGGTCAACGGCCTTCCTGACGGATCGATGAAGCCCATCTCCTGAGCGCCCCGCCATTCCGATGCGAGCATCGAGTAGACGGCCATGTCTACGAAGCCCTCCGGAAGCTTCACGGCCTCTCGTTCAACGCCCTCATGGACAAATCCCAACCGCTCTGGAACCGCACGGCTACGCGTGTTGTCCACCGCCGCACGGATCACGACGCGGTTCATACCCTGGGAGCGCAGAAGGTCATCCACAATCGCCGCACACGAACGGGTGGTTAAGCCACGTCCCTGCTGGCCTTCGACCAGCCAGTATCCAACCTCGGCAGCGTCGTTCAGGCTCTGAACCTTTGCTCCGATCACCCCCACGACGACATCATCCACGATGATCAGAAGAGGCCTTTCACCGTCCGGATTGTCGATCTGCTTCTCAAGCCAGGAGCGTTCTTCTTCAACAGACTTCACTGCAACGAGTCCCGGTAGCCACCTACCGAGATGATCCCGATTGGAATCGATTAGCTCAAACAACAGGTCGGCGTCCGGAATCCCGGGCGACCTGAGAGTTATCTCGCTATCTACTCTGATTTCTGTCATAAAAGCTAAATTTCCGGCCGAATTCGGCGCTGGGGAGCATTCGAGTATATCTAGGATTACGAGAATCAGGCCGGGGCAAGATAAACTTCCACGCAGTAGGAAAGCATCCTGCGTGCGGAATATTGATCCCGGTTATGAACCTCGGCGGAAAAATAATTGAGCTATCGACTCTTCACAGATGGATCATGTCTCGGTAACCCCGGACCCGGCGGCTGGGGGGCGGTCTTACGCCCCGACGGCGAGGATGACATCGACCTGTCGGGCGGCGAGGCTCATACGACTAACAACCGTATGGAGATGACGGCGGTTGTCCGGGGCCTTGATGAAACTCCTGTGGGATCCGAAGTGTTGATCACGAGCGACAGTTCTTACGTCATCAACACGATGACCAAAGGCTGGAAACGCAAGGTGAACCAGGATCTCTGGGCTGAGATGGATCGCGCAGTGGGCGAGAGGCGCGTGACGTGGCAGTGGGTGAAAGGTCACGCCGGGCACCCGGAGAACGAACGTGCGGACCGGCTAGCCGTAGGGGCAGCGGAAGCGATCAGGGACGGCAGACCGGAACCGGTTCAGTCCACGCTCGATATTTCAGAGTCTTCTGCGTCAGTTTCGGAGCCGACACAGGCATCAAGCCCGAACGGTGCCGCCGACAACGACGCTGCTCCCCGGCTCACACATCTGGATGAGAGTGGTGCGGCGCGAATGGTTGATGTCGGTAGTAAAGCGGAGACGGAGCGCGTGGCCGTGGCGGGAGGCTCGATCACCATGCAACCGGAGACGCTGGCGCTGGTCAGATCCGGCGGGTTTGAAAAGGGCGATGTGATCGCCGTAGCCCGCGTGGCCGGGGTGATGGCGGCGAAGAACACCTCAAATATGATCCCGCTATGCCACCCGCTGCCGCTCACACAGGTAGTAGTGGAGTTCGACGACACCTCATCGGACGATCGCATCGACATCACCGCCACCACGAAGACGACCTACAAGACGGGCGTCGAGATGGAGGCTCTGACGGCGGTCAGCGTTGCGGCGCTCACCATTTACGACATGTGCAAAGCCGTAGACCGCGGCATGGAGATCGGCGATGTGCGCCTGCTCAAGAAATCCGGTGGCAAAAGCGGAGATTTCGAAGCAAGCTAAAGTCGGCACCGGAAAATAAATAAGGTCCAGGGACACTTGGCCCCCGCCGGGCAGGCGGGTCCTGGGTGGACTCCTCTAAAGAGACGCCTGGATCAGTCGAGCCAATCAGACTCACGCAAACGCCAATCAAAATAAGGTGAAGGCACGCCTGGGCTAACTGGGCAGGCGTCCCCGAAGGCCATCTATCCGGGTGCAGTTGATTTCGCCGGAAACAAGATTCTGCAGCGATGCCTCCAAAATAATGCCCCCTCGAGGACGTTGACTGGTGTTTGGAGGCGGGGCTACCATCGTGTACTGGCCTGTTGGCGGAGGATGTTGGAACGGGGCAACGTAGCTCAGCTGGTTAGAGCGGGCGCTTCATAAGCGTCAGGTCGCTGGTTCAAGCCCAGCCGTTGCCACCAACCCTCTTGTTGCTCGATTAAGAGCGACCCAAGCCGACAGATGACTCCGGGCGGTTAGCTCAGCTGGTTAGAGCGCCTGCCTCACACGCAGGAGGTCACAGGTTCGAGTCCTGTATCGCCCACCACTCCTAAGCCAAACGTGACGAATGTTTGACCAATTGGCCTGTGGATACGGCATGTACACCATGTTGTATACCAACTGAGATTGAAAAACGGCCCTCTTCGCACTCCGGAGGGGTCGTTTCGCGTCCAGGCATCACCCGGCCGCACTTCCACTCAACTCCGATAGTCCGTCACCTGCCACAGCACCGCTAGTTCTCGCGTGTCCGGGAGCCGCCAAACGACCGTTCCCGAAGGCGCAACTACCCGTCTAGATCGCGCCACGTCCTCCAGGCTCACGTCATGGTCCAGGACGGCGTGAAGAAGTCCTGCGAGTGCATTTGAAGTTCGGGTGTCTTGTGTCACCAATTGCTACCCGTTAATCGCCAACCAGAGGTCACGATCGGATAAGCTAGCCCAATGTCGTTATTCATCACAACGCGTCCTAGCGCGTTCATTTTCTTATCAACCCTGATCGTCATGTTGCTTGTGGTTTCTTGTTCCGGTTCTGACGGATCAGACGGGGAACAGGGGTCTCAAGGTCTTAAGGGCGACACTGGTGCTCAAGGCCCGGTCGGTGAAGACGGTGTCGGTGGAGAAGATGGAATAGCTGGTCCACCTGGTGCTCAAGGTACAGATGGTAAAGACGGAAATGCTGGTCCGGCTGGTCCGGCTGGTCCGGCTGGTGCGGATGGTGACGCTGGTCCTCAAGGTCCAGCTGGTGAAGACGGAGTAGACGGAGATGTTGGTCCAGCTGGTGAAGACGGAGTAGACGGAGATGTTGGTCCGGCTGGTGCGGATGGGATAGACGGTGAGGCTGTAGGGCTACCTGGTCCCAAAGGAGAAAAGGGTGATAAAGGGGTTATAGGGGTTGCTGGTCCCGCGGGTGTGCAAGGTTTAGCTGGCACAAATGGCACAAATGGTGCTACAGGT
>JABIGL010000080.1 GCA_018650185.1 Chloroflexota bacterium | reverse complement strand
GGTCGATTAGAGTAGCCGGGCGACGACGCGAACGTGATCACGGAGATTTGACCGGCAGGGGAGGACGAAGATGGTGACCAACCGCAACGCTCAAGCTGCGCTGCTCGCGACCGTAATCGGGTTTGCTGTAATCGGCGGTTGGCTGTTCGCTGCATCATATTTATTCGGCAGCGGCCCTACGAATCTGGCCGAGGAGATCATGTTCGGTCCGGTTGTCGGCGGAAGTCAGGTTCGCGACATAACCGTGAATGGGCCGCCAGTTCTGCTGGTCGCTGACGTAACCCTGGTGGTCACCGGGACCCGCTGGAGGCCTACACGACTCTCTGGAACGGGAGCTTCCATTTCACCCTCCGTCCCTGAAAACCGCTTTCTTATAGTGGATTACCAGATCACAAATGGCAGGGAAGGCACCCTTTCTATGGATGGGCTGGTAGACCTGTTCAATATCGTCAACGGCACCCAGACCGTTGCGAATGGACACGATTCAGAATCCGGGCGAGGTTCGACCATCACGGCTTACGGGAACGAGGTCAGCGTCCAGCATCCGCTAGAAGTTGAACCAGCCGAGTCGCTCAACGGGAGTTGGTTCTTCGAGTTGGACTCCCGAATCTCTAACTTGCGCCTAAGGAGCGGGATCGCCCGGGTGGCACTCAGGCTTCCGGTAGACCAAATCACCCCCTGGCTAACTGAGGAAACCCAGCGAAAGCGACCGCATGACTCGCCCCAACGTCCTGTTCATCATGTGCGACCAGCTCAAGGCCACGACCCTGAGTGTCTACGGAAACCGTGTTTGCAACACCCCGTCGCTGGAGCGGTTGGCGTCACAGGGTGTGACGTTTGAGAACGCCATTACGCCTCATCCCCTTTGCGTCCCGGCGCGCACCGCGATCATGGCCTCCCGTTATCCGCACCAGCTCGGCACCCGTCGCAACGAGACGCTTATGCCTGCGGGCGTCGCACACGTGTATGGCGTCTGGAAGGACGCCGGATACACGACCGGCTTGATCGGTAAGAATCACTGCTTTGACCGAGAAGAAGACATCGACCTCATAGATGTCCGGGGCGAACTGTGGCACCGGGGTTTGTTGGACGAGTCGACCCTCAAGGGCATGGAGTGGGTGCGCCCGACCGACAAGGTCAGAGAAGCCGAGATTATCCGTGAGAACATCCCGCGCCAGAGCCCGCGCATCGCCCACGCCATCTCCGACTTCCCGGAGGAGGATTACGGGACTGCGGTAATCACCGCTCAGACAGAGCATTACTTAGAAAGCCATGCCACCCAAAATAATCGGGGTGAAAACCCCTTTGCGTTGTGGGTGTCCTACCCGGACCCGCACGAGCCATATGAAGCAGTGCGTCGATACGCCGACATGTTCCCCCTGGAATCGGTGGACCTGCCGCCCAGCCGTGAGAACGAGTTTGATGACTCGGCCCCGGAACGGAACAGCGTCCTGCACGAGATCCTTGGTCTGTCTGACGACAGCGAAGAGGACATCAGGCGCGCCATAAGCGTGTATTACGCAATGACCCGCTTCGTGGACGACGGAATCGGTCGGATCCTCGACACGCTGGAGCGAACCGGCCTCAAGGACAACACGATCATCGTGTTCACGGCGGATCACGGCGACTTCATGGGCGAGCACGACATGATCGTGAAAGGTGGCGTGTTCTACGACTGCCTCGTGCGGGTTCCGCTTATCGTTTCGTGGCCCGGACAGGTGGCGCAGGGTGTCAGGGACGACAGCATGGTGAGCACCATCGACATCGTGCCGACATTGCTTGAGTTGCAAGGGATCGATGCGCCACCCGAAATCCACGGCGAGTCGCTACCGACGGTCACCAGTGCTACACCACGGGATGCCGCATTCTCCGAGTACGGAAGCGGTGGCCCTCCCTTCACGGCGGCGGATCTTGAGTTGATGCCGAGGCCGTACGGGTACGAAACGCTGATCGGTAGCCTCCAGTGGCGAGAGGCGGAGGGCGACCGACGGATGGTCCGCACGACGCACTGGAAGTACGTTCACGATCCAATGGCGGGCCCTGATCAGGACGAGCTGTACGACCTTGAGTCGGACCCGGCGGAATTGACCAACGTTGCGTCAGATCCTAGGAACGCAGCGGTCGTCGCGGAGATGCGTGAACGACTGGAAGTGTGGAGGTCAGAGACGGGATCCGGGCCGGATGTTCCGATGCCAACACAAGAGCATTACACGCCGGGCGGGTATTTTGGGCCGCGTGTACGACACTAAACACTTACGCGTGGATTGAGAGCGATCAAACTCTACTTACTGTCATCCTGAATCAAGTTCAGGATGACAACGCGTCCAATTTAGTCCCTGGCTGACGTGGCAAGCCCGGGAAGCGACCCACTGAGCCTAATGCCCGCCGCCGGAACCGCCGAGGCCTGACACCGTTACCCGGTACGACGGATCATTGGTCGGGTCGGTATCGGTGATTACGTCTGCCTTCTGCAGGATTCGCTGGCAGTTCTGGCTCAGGTGCAACAGATGCAACTGCCGGTCGGCACGGTTATAGCGCTGCGCCAGCTCGACGATCGCCTCCATACCTGAGTGGTCCCAGACGCGCGAGTACTGGAAATCGATCACAACTTCTGCCGGATCCGTCGCCGGGTTAAACAGATCACGGAAGTGGGTCACAGAGGCGAAGAAGAGCTGGCCGTGGAGGGTATAAGTACGCCTGAACGGCTCGTCGCCGTCCTCCGGGTTCTCGTCCTCAGCCACGACGTAGATGGATCGCGCTGTGTTCCACGCAAACACAAGTGCGGACACGATCACGCCGACGACCACCGCTATCGCAAGGTCTGTGGCAACCGTCACCGCAGAAACGAGAACCATGATGAGAGCGTCAGAAAGCGGCACCTTCCGGATGATCCGCAGGCTGGACCATGAGAAGGTCCCGATTACGACGATGAACATCACGCCGACCAGCGCCGCTATCGGAATTCTCTCGATTAGCGACGACGCGAACAGGATGTAGGTGAGCAGCAGGATTGCCGCCACCACGCCGGATACTCGCCACCGCGCGCCCGATTTAATGTTGATCATGCTCTGGCCGATCATGGCGCAGCCGCCCATGCCGCCAAAGAAGCCGGTGACGATGTTCGCAGTACCCTGCGCCATGCACTCACGGTTCTTCTGACTTCTGGTTTCCGTGATGCCATCAATCAACGACAGCGTGAGCAGGGATTCAATCAACCCGATACCAGCGAGGATCAAGGCAAAGGGCAGGATGATGCCAAGAGTCTCCAGGTTGAAGGCAACGTCTGGAACGCTGGGAGCCGGGAAGCTGCCCGAGATGCTTGAGAGATCGCCTACGGTCGTGGTGTCGATGTTGCCAAAGATCACCAGACCAGAAACGACGAGGATTCCCGCCAGTGCCGCGGGGAAGCGTGAGGTGAGTTTCGGGACGAGGAAGATCACTGCCATCGTGAGCGCTATTAGCCCAAGCATGATCCCGAGATCGCCACCCGCGAGCCACGACTCGGAGCCATCATGGTTTTCTACCTTGAAGCTCTCAAGCTGGGCCAGGAAAATAACGATGGCGAGGCCGTTTACGAATCCCAGCATTACGGGATACGGGACCATCCGTATCAACCCACCGAGTTTCAATGCACCGACCGCGACCTGGATGATGCCCATGAGGATCACGGTGAGGAATAACATCTCTACGCCGTGGTCTTTAACGAGTGCGACCATTACGACGGCGAGCGCACCGGTGGCGCCGGAGATCATTCCGGGTCGACCGCCGCCCAGGGATGTGATGAACCCGACGATGAACGCGGCGTAGAGGCCCACAAGCGGCTCGACGCCCGCCACAAAGGCGAATGCGACGGCTTCAGGAACGAGCGCGAGGGAGACGGTGAGTCCGGCCAGGATTTCTGTGCGAATCTGACCCAGGTTTCGGTACTGCTGCATTTATAGGCCGGGGTTTCGTGAAATATTTTGCAAACAGCCCTTATTTGTACACCACATTGCCCTCAAGCGGTTAACTTTTAGTTACGGTTTTCTACAAATATGCTGGGATAAATGACGGTAACCGCCACGGGAGATCATGAAAGACGACAACTCGCCAGACCGAGAGATTTATCTACACGGCCATCATCCGGTTGTGGTGGACGAGCACGCTCGCCGTAGCGCGGATCGGAACGCCGCGTATCTGCTGCCGCACCTGAAGCTCGGGATGTCGATGCTCGATATCGGCTGTGGGCCGGGCAGCATCACGGCCGGGCTTGCGGAGGCAGTTTCGCCCGGGCAGACGATCGGGATTGATATGTCGGACAAGGCCCTGGATCGGGCGCGTGCTGACGCGGAAGTTGCCGGGCTTTCTAATGTCGAGTACCGGGTGGCAGACGCGTACGACCTGCCATTTCCTGACGACTCTTTTGACGCTGCACACATGCACCAGGTTTTGCAGCATCTGGCTGATCCACGCAAGGCCGTTGGTGAAGCGATGCGAGTGCTGAAGCCAGGCGGGGTGTTCGGCGTCACCGAAGTCGATTGGGACACTGCCGTCTTCTGGCCTCGCACGCCGGAAACAAACCGATTTCTGGATATCTACGATGAGGTCGCGCTTCACAACGGTGCGGACCCGGATTTCGGCCGACGGTTACGTTCTATGTTCGAACCGTTGGGTGTGTCGTGCCTTGAGATAAGTGCGTTGGCGTGGACCTTCGGTGACGCCGCTTCAGCCGAACAGTGGGGCGATCTGTGGCGTGAACGTATCCAGAAATCCAACATCGCCACGGTTGCGCTTGAGGTTGGGATTTCGACGCGCGAGGAGCTGGCCACGGTCGGAGAGGGCCTTCACCGGTGGGGTCAGTCACCCGACGCATTCTTCTCGATTACCCATACCGAAGCGTTGGCCTGGAAATAGCGGCGGGGTTGCCCTTCCGGCCCATATCCGTACGACAAATCCGCTCGCCAATCCCCGCCCTTCGAGTGCCTCAGGGTGGGTGCTTCGCCAGGACCATCTCACCGCCGCTCATTGACCGTCGACCGCGTCTCCGCTACAGTCATTTGCCTCTTAGACAACTGAATATTCGTTCGACTTGGTGCCCCTCGACTACACGTCCGGGGAGAATAGGGAAGGCGGTGAAAATCCGCTGCGGAAGCGCCACTGTGAATCGGGATCCAGATCCCGAAAGCCAGGAGACCTGCCTGGTCGGACGACGGACTACTCTTCGCTCAATAAGGGGTCCGTCGGCGTTGAATCTCCCATGGAGATCCACCGTCGCAATCGGCTTTGCCGCCACGACCCCAGCGAGTAATCGCTGGGTTTTTTTGTTCCAGAAATGGAACGGCGCAAACCAACTCGATGAGTCCGCCGGAAGGCGCACCCACGGGTTCCCGTATTAAGCGAAGCGCTGAAGGGAACCCCGTTCGGACATGGCGCTCGCACTCGTAACCAGACTCAGGCCGCCGCGTGAAGCCGCGCTCGGCAGGCGTCTTGGCGCGGGCCTGATCTTCCTTACTGGCCTACTCATCTTCGTTGTCCTGGTCTCGCTGAGCACCGGGCCACTCGACATCCCCGTTTCTCACGTCATAGCGATCATCGCCGAACCGCTTGGCGTCCATCTCGCGGATTACGACCGTACCGAAGAACTCGTGGTCGAGCAGATCCGCATGCCTCGTATCGTTGTCGGCGCACTTGTGGGCATGGCGCTTGGTGTGGCGGGAACGACCATGCAGGCACTGTTTCGCAATCCTCTAGCCGACCCCGGGACAATTGGCGTGGCATCCGGCGGGGCGGCGGCGGCGGTCATCGCGATAGCGACCGGTGCATCCTTGTGGTTCTTCCTGGCTTTGCCGCTCTTCGCACTGGCCGGGGCTATCGGAACGGCATTTCTTGTCTACGCAATTGCAATCGCCAGCGGCCGATTCTCCGTTGCGACGCTGATCCTGGCTGGGGTCGCTGTCAGCGCATTCATGGGCGCGTTGATATCGCTTGTTATCGTCGCCGTTCCTGAACGCGACACCCTGCGCGGCATCCTGTTCTGGCTTGCGGGTGGGCTCGACTCCCGATCGTGGGATCACGTTTGGCTATCCGGACCGCTCATCCTCATCGGCGGAGGCGTGATCGTCGCCTTCGCCCGTGATCTCAACCTGTTGATGATGGGCGACGACGATGCCGGGTCTCTCGGGGTCAACGTCCGGGTCATGCGGCCCGTGCTGCTGACTGCGGCCTCCGTGATAACCGGGGTTGCCGTCGCCGTCAGCGGCATGATCGCCTTCGTGGGCCTCATCGTTCCGCACATGCTGCGTCTCGTGTTCGGCCCGGACAACCGCGTACTCGTGCCACTCAGCGCTCTCGGTGGCGCCGTGTTCGTCGTGCTCGCGGACGAGATCGCACGGACAGTCATCGCCCCCGCGGAGATACGCGTCGGCATCGTGACCAGCTTTATCGGTGCGCCATTCTTCCTGTTTCTGCTACTTCGACACAGCCGCCGGGTGAACTCGCTGTGAGCGAGTTCCAACCAGTTTCCAAATCAGAGGAGCAATAGTGACCATCGCATCCAACCGACTTGAAAAAGTGAGCCTCAGCAAATTTACGGCCTTCGCTACCGGGCTTTTTGCCGCGATGTTCGTACTTGCGGCATGTAGCTCTGATGCCCCGGCCGAACAAGAGGCCGCGACCTCCATACCGGCGACCGCCACACCAAACCCGTCTGATTCGCTTACAAACGTCAGCGGCATCCTGGACCCGACCAACCTGGGTTGGCCGCGGGAGGTCGAGGGGCTCAACGGCCGCGTAGCCATCCCGTCGCAGCCACAGCGCATCGTGACGATCTCACTCGGGCACGACGAGGTGACCTACGCCATTGTGCCGAAGGGCCGTGTGGTAGCCGCCAACCAGTTCACCCAGGCCGCTGACCAGTCCAACGTCGCACATCTCGCCAACGGGTTACCTGAGATCACGTCGGACGCAGAGGTGATCATCGCCCAATCGCCAGACATTGTGATCGCATCGCCCTTCACATCACTCGAGTTGATCGATGCGCTTGAGCGTGTCGGGCTGGTCGTATTGCAAACAGACCTGCATAACGATCCAGATGGTCGGCGACAAGACATCATGCTGCTCGGTTACGCGTATGGTGAAGAGGAGCGTGCCGCCGAGGTAGTTCAAGAGGTGGCAGACCGCGAGGCCACCCTTCGTTCGATCTGGGAGAGCAAACCGGAGAGTGAACGTGTACGGGTGATGTCGGCAACACTTTACTCAGACTCCCTCTACACTGCCGGAGCTGGATCTACAGAAGGTGAAATCATCAACGCTGCCGGTGGCATCAATGTAGCCGCTGAACAGGGGCTCGAGCACAATCCGGTCATCAGTTATGAGAGCCTGATCGCCATGGACCCGGAGGTGATTTTCATCCCACAACCGGCCGCGTGGGGCGGTGAAGATTTCCTTAACGATCTACTGTCCAACCCGGCACTCGCAAGCGTTCCGGCGATACGGGACGGCAGGGTCTTCATGGCTGACCCCAAGTTTTTCACCACCCTGTCGTTCTGGAACTTGAGAGGTGCTGAAGAACTGGCACGTGATCTCTGGCCGGCGGATCTGGGTGACGCCTCGTTCGATTCGTTCAGCTTCCCGGAGTAGTCGCAAAGCGACAAAAAGCGCATGACAGACACGGTTGAAAGGGCGGAACAACGACTCGAAGCGCGTGACATCGTGTTCGAGATAGACGCGACGCGCCTCTTAGACCGGGTCGACCTCGATGCCCGCAAAGGCGAACTGGTCGGTCTAGTCGGTCCAAACGGTGCCGGTAAGACGACACTGCTTCGCGCTATCGGTGGTCTGCTAAAAACTCGTGATGGTGCTGTGTTGCTGGACGGCGAAGAGGTCCGGCAGATGGGAACGGGCGAACGGGCGAAATCGATCGCCCACGTCGCGCAACTTGCCCCGCTGGCGCAGGGATTCACCGCGCTCGAAGTCGTGATGATGGGCCGCTACCCGCATATGGGTCGGGTGCAATCGGAGCGGGCCGTAGACCGGGAGGCGGTTAGGGATGCCCTGGAAATCGCCGGTGCTGGCGATCTTGCGGACCGAACCGTGGACACGCTGTCGGGCGGCGAACGGCAGGGCGTTTTCGTGGCCCGCGCGCTGGCACAAGAACCACGGCTACTACTGCTTGATGAGCCGACATCTAATCTGGACATCAATCACCAGGCGCGCTTCTTCAACATCGTGCAGCGACTTGTCCGGGACGGTATGACCGCGGTGGCCGCGATACACGACCTCTCGCTGGCAGCCCGGTTCTGCGACCGGCTTGTGCTGCTCAACGGAGGCGTCGTCATAGCTGAAGGGACGCCCGCCGAGGTGCTAACGCCGGAGAACATCGAAACGGCGTTCGGCGTGAGAGCGGTTGTATCTTCAGATCCCGGTAGCGGTGCGCTAAGCCTGTCTGTCATGGACCCGGGTGCGCCCGCAATTGGAGTCGGCGCCGGGACGCGTGTCCACGTCGTATGTGGCGGAGGAACCGGAGCGCGGCTGATGTACCGGTTAAGCGAGGCCGGGTTCACGGTGACTGCAGGGCCACTCGGAAACGGAGACACGGATCGCGCTGCGGCTGACTCGCTCGGCGTGGAGTATGTACCGGTGCAGGCGTTTGGTGGTCTGGACGATGCTTCACACCAGGAACATCTGCGGTTAATCAAGGAATGCGATATCGCAATTTTGAGCGATGTTGCCTTCGGGACCGGTAATGTCCGCTCACTTGAGGCCCTGGCAGAAGCTCCACGGACCGCTCTCGCCACGCTGGATCCATTCGCCGGGCGTGATTTCACGGACGGCGAGGCGACCAGGTTATTTGAACGTCTGTCGCCGGTTGCCGCATGGTCGGAGTTAGAGGCACTGGTTACCGGACTACCCGGCGTGGCCCACGGCCAGCAGGAGAACAACTAATGACCGAATCATCCGCTCGGGCAGGCCTGTTCATCATCCACACGGGCGATGGCAAGGGCAAAACGACCGCCGCTCTCGGACTAATGGTCCGTGCCTGGGGCCGGGGCAAAAGCGTCAAGATGTTCCAGTTCCTGAAGCACACCGGTGCCCGATTTGGTGAGCATCGAGCAGCAGAGAAATTCGGGCTTTCGATCGAGTCCCGCGGCGATGGGTTCACCTGGCTCTCAAAAGATATGGACGAGACCACGGCGATCGCGGTCGATCAGTGGGAGCGCTGCAAAGCCGCCATCCAGGCCGGTGACACGGACCTGGTCATCCTCGATGAGGCGACCTACCCGGTCACTTACGGCTGGTTGGACGCAGATGACGTGGTATCAACTATCGCCAATCGGCCGCCACACGTCCACGTCGTGGTCACGGGTCGAGACGCGCATGAAAAGCTGGTGGAAATAGCGGACGTGGTGACGGAGATGGAAGACATCAAACATCCGTATCGGGATCAGGGCATCAAGGCGCAGCCCGGACTGGATTTTTAACGATGCCAACGAATCCAAGTGAAGAGTTTCCAAGAAGCGACCCGGCTGTAACGCCCGACTCGCCTGAACAATCAGCCCCGGCCCGTAAGGGGATGCTGGTGGTGTATCACGGCGATGGGGACGGCAAGGAGGCCGCCACGCTTGGCGTGCTGTTTCGCGCGCACGGACGGGGGCTACCGGTACGACACATGAAGTTCGCCACCCCGTCGGAGCCACCATCAGGAGACGACCTGGCCCTTGAACGACTCGGCATCTCGTCACATCACATGGCGCAAGAAGGTCCTGAAGGAGCGAAGGGGTTGTGGCAGAAAGCCGTGCGTCACATCTCGATCGTCCAGGAGGGTGTGCTGGTGCTCGATGGCCTTGCGGACGCCGTCCGTGAAGGCTGGCTGTCGACCGAGGAGGCGACAACTGTCCTTGAACAGAACGACTCTCTACTGCACATCATCGTGACCGGCCGAACCGCACCATCCGAACTCATCGAAATAGCAGACCTGGTCAGCAACATGCGCGCCATCAAACAGCGGGACGCAAGCAGCCCGGCTATCGTCGGAATCGACTACTAGCTCGCCATGCCACTCAGCCCGAAACTTCAAGAACTCATTGACGGCATAACGCCGACCGACCCGAACATGATGAAGCGGGCCAGTATCCGACAGGCACGTCTCACCAAGCCGCCGGGCAGCCTGGGGCGGCTGGAAGAAATATCCGTCAAGCTTGCCGGAATTTTTGGTAGCTCCAGACCGGCAGTCGCGGGGCGTTCGCTGGTTATCGCTGCAGGCGATCACGGCGTCGTGGCGCAGGGTGTGACCGCCTACCCATCGGAAATCACGGGCCAGATGGTACTTAACTTCCTCTCGGGCGGCGCTGCGGCAACGGCAATGGCTCGTTCCCTAGACGTGAAGGTCACGGTGGTCGATGCAGGCGTGAAATCGGACCTTCCCGAACACCCTGACCTGATCTCGTTACGTATAGGGCCCGGCACCTCAGATATTTCCGTGGGTCCTGCGATGAGCCGAGATCAGGCGGAGCGCTGCGTCCTTGAGGGTGCGCGCATCGGGGCTGAAGTTGCCGCCGCGGGAAACGGCCTTGTAGCGACCGGAGACATGGGCATCGGCAACACGACGCCGTCCAGCGCCATCACCGCGGCCATCACCGGCATGCCACCGGAGGTCACGACCGGCCGGGGTACGGGTCGAAGTTCCGAGGAACTAAGACGAAAGACGGAGGTCGTCGCCCGTGTGCTCGAGACCAATCAACCAAACGGCGACGATCCGTTGGATGTCCTGAGCAAGGTCGGCGGGTTCGAGATCGGGGTGCTTGCCGGGGTGATGCTGGGAACGGCGTCACGTGGTAGCGCTGTGGTCATCGATGGATTCATATCCGGGGCGGCGGCCCTGATCGCCACCGGGTTGTGTCCGGCGCTGGGCGATTACCTGTTTGCAGGACATCGCTCCGCTGAGGCCGGCCATTCAATAGTGTTGGACCACCTCGGATTGGAACCGATCCTGGACCTTGATATGCGGCTCGGCGAAGGGACCGGTGCGGTCCTTGCGATGTCCATCATCAATGCTGCGGCCGCATGTCTTGCCGAAATGGCGACGTTTGATGAGGCGGGCGTCTCGGACGCAGAGCCCGAGAAGACTTCCACAAATTGAACGCTATCCGGGCCTCCTTCGGCTTCCTGACCATCCTGCCGGTGGGTCCACGCTCCGGTGCGGGTCTGGGATCGGCCCGGGCCTACTTTCCGCTGGTCGGGTTGGCGCTGGGTGGCGTGTTGGCGGGGTTCGACTGGCTGGTCAACGGGACGCTCGGCGACGAACTCACGGCGGCATTGATCGTTGTCGGTTTGCTGGCGGCAACCCGAATGCTGCACATCGACGGGCTGATGGACTCGTGCGATGCCTTACTTGGTGGGTACACCCGGGAACGCCGACTGGAGATATTGAAAGACCCACGGGTCGGCGCATTCGGTGCCATAGGCGGCGTCAGCGTGCTGTTCCTCAAGTGGGCGGCCCTGATCACGCTAACCGGCCCGGTTCGATTGCCAATCATCCTGCTATTCCCGGTGCTCTCCCGCTGGTCGGTAGTCGCCGTGATGCAGACCTTCGCGTATGGCCCGTCTCGCGAAGGTATCCCGCCCCGCGAAGGTACAAGGAAGAACGGCACCGGGTCGTCGTTCATGGAGAATCGCAGCATCTGGCCGCCTTTACTCGCAGCTGCGATTGCGCTGGTCGCCACAGTGCTTATCGCCGGACTCATGGGCATGTTGTTGATGGGTATCGTGACGGTGATCGCCGTTCTACTGGGCGCGTGGATGGCGAGGTTGCTGGGCGGGCTGACCGGCGATGGATACGGGGCCGTTGTCGAGGTCACGGAGGTCGCTGCACTGATCGCCGCGGTCGCGCTATTCGAACACTGGCCGGGGCTACTCGATGGCCGGGTCGAGTTTCCTCTCTGATGTCTCCACTGGCAAAAACCATCATGGTCCAGGGCACCGGCTCGCACGTTGGCAAATCGGTGCTGACGGCTGCTCTATGCAGGGTTTTTGCACGCGCCGGGTATAAGACCGCCCCCTTCAAAGCCCAGAACATGGCTCTCAACTCATTCGCCACGCCCGACGGTGGAGAAATTGGCCGTTCCACTGCGGTGCAGGCCGAGGCCGCCGGGGTTGAACCGACGGTCGACATGAATCCGGTGCTCCTCAAACCGGAGTCCGAGCGATCGTCACAGGTTGTCGTGCTGGGACGGCCGGATGGTCATGCCGATTCGCAGGGCTATTTCGGGCGTACAGGCAAGCTATGGCCCATCGTGACAGGCGCACTTGACCGGCTCCGGGCGGAGTACGACGTGGTCGTGATCGAGGGAGCGGGTAGTCCGGCGGAGATCAACCTCCGAGAGCGCGAGATCGTGAATATGGCCGTCGCGCTGTACGCGCAGTCGCCGGTCCTGCTGATCGCTGACATCGACCGGGGCGGCGTCTTTGCGTCACTTGTAGGAACCCTTGAGCTTCTGGAACCTGACGAAGCGTCACTGGTGCGCGCTTTCGTCATCAATAAGTTCCGCGGCGACCAGTCGATCCTCGACCCTGGACTGGTAATGCTGGAGGAGCGGACCGGAATTCCGACCGCTGGGGTGCTTCCCTACTACACGGACATCCACATCCCGGAAGAAGACGCCCTCTACCTGGACACACCGGCCGGGTACGACGCAGGCGGGGCGATGCTGGATATCGCTGTTGTCCGACTCCCACACATCGCCAACTTTGACGATTTCGATCCGCTGCGACGCGAGCCATCAGTATCGCTGCGCTACGTAACCGGGCCAGCAGGACTTGAAGCTGCGGACCTTGTCGTCATCCCTGGCACGAAAACAACGGCGTCCGATCTGGAGTGGCTGAAAGGGACCGGGCTGAGTGAAGCCATCGTGCGATTGCGTCAGGACGGAAAGCCGGTGATAGGTATTTGCGGCGGCTACCAGATGCTTGGCGAGAAGGTCCTCGACCCCGAGGGGCATGAATCCTCGACGCTTGAGATGTCCGGGCTTGGCTTACTGCCGGTGGTAACCAAATTCAGCGCGGATAAATCGACCGAGCAGGTGTCCGGGGTCGTGGCCGCGGATCGCGGTTTGCTGGCTGGGGCTGACGGAACGGCTGTGTCCGGTTACGAGATACACATGGGTCAGACTAACGTTGCCGCCGGACAAGAAGCGATCTCGTTTAACGAACGGTCCCGAAAGCCCGCGAGCGGATTCGACGGTTGCCTGGACGACGATGGTCTTACGCTCGGCACATACATGCACGGACTATTCCATAACGACGAACTACGGCAGACCGTGCTCCAAAACCTGGCGGTCCGTCGAGGACTTGAACTGGGTCCGGAAAGGTTTGCCAACAGCCTGGATACAGAGTTCGACCGTCTAGCCGATTTTGTGACCGAACATCTCGATATGGACCTGCTATTTGAAATCGCAGGGGTGTCCCGGACCCCATCTCTCGGTGGAAGAGGGCTGGGGTGAGGGAGAAAGCTAATCGTGTATAACGCTCAAAAATCCCTGACCCTCATCATCGGCGGAGCGCGCTCCGGCAAAAGCTCGCTCGCAGAAAAGATGGCATCCCGGCACGATCGCGTTCTGTTCGTCGCAACAGCGCAGGCAGGCGATGCCGAGATGGCGGAACGCATCGCCGCACACAAAGCCTCACGCCCGGACACATGGGACACGCTCGAAGAGTCGCTCGATGTTGCTGGAGCACTGGCCCGACAGTCCGGTAATTACGATCTCGTCTTGATCGACTGCCTAACGGTCTGGACGGCCAACCTGATGCTGGAAGACGAATCCACAATCCCGGATTACGACGCCGCCAGCGACGCCTTGCTGCGCGCTTACGACGAAGGCGACACATCCTGGGTCGTGGTCACGAACGAGGTCGGGTTGGGCGTAGTCCCTCCAAGCGAATCCGGCCGTGCGTTCCGCGACGCCCTCGGACGCGTCAACACCACATTTGCCAGACACGCAGACCGGGTGATCTCGATGACCGCCGGACTCGCGCTGGATCTGAAGGCTCTAGGCGCTGTTCCCTGGGACCAACTAGACCGCTAATCGTATGGACTGTTGATAGGCGCTCCCCCACCGGGACCGTCATTTCGCAAGCCTTTGACATACTGCTCCAGTGCCCGGCCTGACAAGCCATCTGCGGCATCACCATCAACGCGTCGCCACTTCCGTAAGCTGACCACCTCCCGCGCCGGCTCCAGTCGAGAACCGAGTCCGTTGTACGACACCTCTGCCACGTAGATCGAACCTTCAGAGTCCACCGCCATTGCGTGCGGTGAGATGAACTGGTCCGGCGCCTGCCCCGACATCTCGTTACCGATACTCAGCAGTTCGTTGAGATCGCGGTCAAACACCGCAACGCGCTTGCCGAGCCGTGCCACGCCTTCCATAACGAACGGAGGCCGTCCCTCTGCGACGTAGATGTTGGTGTCGTCGCCCGTTCCTGCGAACAACGCCTGCGGCTTGTGTACGTGCTTCTCCAGCAGAAACTCCCCGTCCAGGGTGAACATCTGTAGCCGGTAATTCTCGCGATCAGCCACCAGCACACGGTCATCTCCGACCATGCATATGTTGTGCGGTAGAGCGAACTGGCCGGGGCCGCTGCCTGACTCACCCCAGGACTTAATGTGCTTTCCGGAGGGGTCGAAGTGGTGTACCGATGAGTTGCGATATCCGTCGGAGACAAACCAGTCGCCATTCCCCGGGTGGACCGCCACGTGCGTCGGGCTGTTGAACGGTTCACCGGTGTGGCGTGGTTTATCAACGCCGCGTTCACCCAGGGTTAGCAACACTTCACCAGAAGACGTTCGTTTCTGCACGTAGTTGGCGTTGTCAGCCAGGTACATGTTGTCGTCCGCGTCAAACGAAATTCCGTGCGGGACTTCAAACTCTCCCGCGCCCCATGCGTCCAGGAAATTACCCTCTTTGTCGAAAACAATCATCGGCCACTGACCGCGGTTGAAGATGTAGACGCGGTCCTGCGAATCCACGCCGACCGATGTCGCCTCGTGGAGAAAAAAACCGTGGGGGACGGCGGGCCATCCAACTACGGGTTCGTATCGGGTCTCTTTCGTAGCCGGTCGGACCATTTCTCAGCTCCTAAGGTGGTACTTGTTCGGTTTCAGATGCCAGAACATTCGGAATGGAGTGCGGGTTTTCACGTAGCGATGATGTTCATTCTCACGACGTTGCCTGTTAACGGGTAATCCTAAGCTGGTTCTCAAGCGAACAAATTTCCCGAGAGGGTGTGGCTGTGGAGGCCCGAATTGGCAGATTCTAAAATTGCAATCCTGAGCGTACTTCTATCTTTCGACGAGAGCGGAAAACCCGCTCCTCCGACCGGGCAGATTGCTGCACTGTCCCGGCAGCGTATGAAAGCGGCTGAAGCAACGCTGAACGAACTTGCTGTCGCGGGCGACATCAAAGCCGCCGGTGGCGACACTTTCGAGATCACCGACCGCGGACGCACGGCCCTGGCTCGAGCCGAGCGCGACGGTCTCATTTAGATACTCTCGTCGGAAATTTGATTCTTTGAATCCGGGAACCGAAGAATATCCGCGTTCGTCACTTCCGGGCGATGTAGTAAGCGTTCTGAAGGTCATGGTCGAGCCGGTTGACGTCGACGCGGGATAGCCCTGCGTCCGACAGCATCTCCCTCGCCGTCGCCTCTCCCCACATCGTCCCAAGCCCCGTTCCATCCAGCGCCAGCGAGACGGTCATGCAGTGCATCACCGATATGGCGTACAGAAATGTACCGATCGTGTTATCGATGTTTTCGTGGAGTTCCGACGACGCAGCAATGTCCTGCATCAAGAACACCCCGTCGTCCTTCAACGCGTCCGAAATCCCGGCAAGCACCGATGCCGGATTTGCCTGGTCATGGATGGCATCAAAGGCCGTGATCAGGTCGTACTGTTTCGGCGTCCCGAGTTTCGTCACGTCCCTGGCCTCAAACACCAGGTTCGTGACCCCGTTTTCTTCCGCCTGACACCTACCAATTGCGGTGGCCTCGTCCGAAAGGTCGAACCCGGTGAAGCGGCTGTTCGGGTACTCCAGCGCCATTATGTTGAGCGCACGTCCGCTGCCACAGCCAACATCCAGTACGTCGATGCCCTTTGTAAGTGCGTCCTGCAAACCCGGAACTAGCGGAACGATGTGGCTCAACAATGCTGGGACCACAGTCTGCCCGCTGTCCTCCGCCATCACTTCCTGGAATCGCGGGAATTCAGCGTAGGGGACGCCGCCGCCATTTTTGAAGCACTCGATGATGCTGTCTTCCACAGAACCCAGTAAGGGGATGTACTGAAGAAAGGCAGCGACGTTATCGGGAGCAGCGTCACGCGTCAGAAATGCAGCGTGCTCTTCAGGCAACGAGTATTTGCCATCGTCCGGTTGATACTCAATCACCCGTGCAGCGACCATCGCACCAAGCCATTCACGAACGTACCGTTCGTTCATCCCGGACGTGTCCGCTATCTGCTGGCTTGTTGATGGGGTCAGCCCCGCCATGGTGTCCAGCAACCCTGTACGGTGGCCAATTGAGGTCATCAGTGCCAACGATCCCGCGTTCAGCGTTTCGACCATCCTGTCGCCAAACGCCTCGGCTCTGGCCTGGTCCATGTTCGACTCCCGTAATGTGCTACTTATCTAATTGAACGGTGCGGCGATGATACTCCGGGCCTGTCACCAGACCCGAGGGTAGACTGCCGGGATCAAATACCGCGTTTAACTGCACCGATACCGATTCACTGGAGATCAACTTGCCTGACTACAGCCAGGTTCTGTACGAGACCGATGGGCGGCTGGCCTACATAACGCTAAACCGGCCTGAGAAGCTGAACGCCCTGTCCAACAATCTCCGCGCCGAGGTGATGGACGCCATGCGGGAGGCGGAGGCCGATGACGAGGTGGGGGTCATTATCCTCCGTGCCGCCGGTCGATCTTTCTCCGCGGGATACGACCTCTCATCGGCACGAGAGGCGATCGACGACTCTTTCGTTGACTCACGCTCCGGACTGCCGGACACCGGCTCCATGCACCCGGGCGAGAACCAGTGGGCGCGCAGTGTCGTGATGACGAATTGGATCATCTGGGAGCTGGCCAAACCGGTTGTCGCCCAGATCCAGGGCCACTGCCTTGCCGGAGGGACGGAGCTCGCCACCGTCTGCGACTTCCGAATCGTCGCCGAGGACGCTCAGATCGGCTACCCACCGGTCCGAGCGATGACGACAATGGACATGATGTGGACTCCATGGTTCATGTCGCCAGCAAAAGCCCGAGAGTTTGCATACATCGGCGACTCTATCTCCGGGACCGACATGGTGACGGCCGGTTGGGCCAACTACGCCGTGCCAAAAGAAGAGCTTGGGGATTTCACCGAAAAGTTCGCTCGACGCATGGCGCACATCGATAACGAGATGCTGATGTACTCCAAACGCGCCGTGAACCGACAGTACGAGACGATGGGCATCCGGCAGGGGCTAGCTTCGGGCACCGAAATACAATCGATATCCTCTCAGCGTGCCGCTGCATCTGAATGGCGTAGGCGTGTAGAGGAAGAGGGCCTCAAGGCTGCGTTGGAGTGGCGTGACGGCCCGTTCAGAGACTTCCGTGGCGCTTATGCCAGCGCGCCAAAGGACCGGCCGGTGGCTGGTATGGACCCACGGTCAGAATAAACAAGGATTGAATAATTGCCCGCAGTAACCGTTGATAACGTCCTGGACCTGAAGCGCATCGAGCGTCCCGCCGCCGAGTCGCTTGAGCGACCGGTGGTTAGCATCACGACCGCACCGTCCGGGTTTGAGGGAGAGGGCTTTCCGGTGCGACGCGGCTTCGGCGGAATCCCTCTCGAACAGGCCGATCCCTTCATCATGATGGACCAGATAGGCGAGGTTGAGTGGGTG
>JABIGL010000173.1 GCA_018650185.1 Chloroflexota bacterium | reverse complement strand
CCATGGTGCCGGAGATGCTGGCGGCTCCGGGCATTGAGCTAGACGGATACCATCTCCACGTCGGCAGATCGAACTCGGAGCCTGATTACTACCGCACGCTGGCGCGGGCCTACGTTGAGACTATTGCCGAGCTGAAAAAGCGCACGGGGTACACGCCGGATATCGTCAATATCGGCGGGGGCTACGCACGTGAGCGGGACCCTGAGTCCCGGAGTCTGTCCCTAAATCCTTACGAAATAGAGGAATACGCGGAATCCATCACCGGACCTCTACTTGAAGGACTGGAGGAGGCCGGAATCCCGATACCGGCGTTGTGGATGGAGCCGGGTCGTTACGTAGTGGGTAACGCCGTCGTGCTGCTGGGTCGGGTCGGGTCTGTGAAGCGCGACCTTGAGAAGGTGTGGGTCAATGTGGACGTTTCCATCAACAACCTGATGCGCATCGAGACCGCGCACTCCACCTACCACGTGTTGGCAGCGAATCATCTGTTAGATGGTCACGATGAAGTGGTCGATATCGTTGGACCGCTCTGCCTTGGAGCTCCCCTCGGAGCTGGCCGACACTTCCCGCACGTTGAACGCGATGACATCATCGCCGTCCTGGACGCTGGTATGTATGCGGAGACGGCTGCGAATCAGATGAACGGGGTGCCACGCCCGGCAACGGTGCTGGTCAATGACGATGATGCCGAGGTGATCAAGGAGCGAGAGTCGATACAGGACGTATTCGTCCATCACCGAATTCCGGTCCGGTTGCGAGGCGGCGGATAGGTGTGAACTCGGCGTCTGAGGCGTAACCTGTTTTGGAGTGTTGAGCCGCCAGCTTCGTTCACCGAAGTCCTGGCGGCTCCTTCTTTTCAGGCTTATCAGCTAAATACGCGGTGACATGGCGATCCCAGGCACTGACCGAGAACCGGTCTCGGACGATCAGGTCCAGCAAAACGAAGATGTGGTGACCCCGGCCGAAGAATCGGCCGGAGGTTCCGCCGCGCTTCAGGTTTTGCGGATCACGGATTTCCGATACCTGTTCATGGCGAACATGATGATGTTCATGGCGTTCCAGATGCGGAACGTTGTGCAGTCGTGGCTTGCCCTGGAACTGACCGACTCACAGGCCTGGGTCGGCGTGATCAACGGGTCTCCGGCCATCGCCATCATCTTGCTGGGATTGATCGGCGGAGTGGCATCTGACCGCTGGCCGAAGCGCGACATCCTGTTGTGGGTGCGGCTTGGACTCGGGATGGTCAATCTTGTGGTCGGTTACCTGGTGGTGATCGACGTGATCTCGATCTGGCACCTTCTGTTCCTGTCAATTGCACAGGGTGGAGCGATCGCCTTCGGTATGCCGGCCAGCCAGACGATTGTCCAGGACGTAGTTGGACGTGGGCGTCTGCTTTCCGCCGTCTCGCTAAACCAATCGTTGGCCACCGTAGGCGGTATAGCGGGGCCGGCTGTTGGTGGCGCATTGCTCGGCGTGATCGGGGTGGCACCGGTCTACTTCGTCATCGCCGCCATATATGTGCCTGCAATCTTCGCCACGTGGAAGATAAAGACAAGGACTCGTACAGAGCGACCGCCGGGATCTAATCCACTGGCCGACATCAAAGAAGCACTTGTGTACGTCAAGTCATCTCCGCCGCTGCGGATCCTGGTGACGCTGAACACACTGGGGCTGATCGCCGGGTTCATCTTCCCGATCATCCCGGTCTACGCACGAGATGTGTTGGAGGTCGGGGAGTCCGGATTCGGGATATTAATGGCGGCGTTTGGCATCGGCGCGTTTGTGGGCGGGCTCGGTTTGGCGTTTGTTGGGGACGTCAAGCACAAGGGCTGGCTTCTGATGCTAGCAGTCGTCATAGGCGATCCCACGTCAATCCTTTTCGGATTCTCACGTGACTTCTATTTTTCGACCATTTTGCTGTTTTTGTTTGGGGTCGGGGCATCGTTCTACATCTCGACCGTCAGCACGCTGTTCCAGACCTACGCCCCGGAGCACCTTAGAGGCAAGATCATGGCGGTGTACGCGCTCACGTTGCAGCTCTTCCCGCTTGGTTGGATGCTGGGCGGATTTGCTGCCGAAACGCTGGGCGCCGAGATGGCGCTCGTTCTTGGTAACGGGTTTTCGATCAGTGTGACGGTGGTGATGTTCGCGCGGTCGCGGACGTTCAGGGAGTTGCGGTAAGGGTAGAAAGCCTCCTCCCCCGGAGGGAGGAGGTTGGAGGTAGGTCGGGTTCAGCAGCCGGGCAGGTAACGATGCCCGAGACCCCCTCTTACATGGAGCGGGCCTGTCTAGACCTGCGCACCCTCGTAACGCGCGATCTCTGCGTATCCGTCTTCATCGTCAGACCAGGCGAATAGCGCCGCTTCCACCACGCGCTCGCCGTCTATCCCTATGACCAGTTGCTGAACGGGGTAGGCCGGGCCTCCACCCCATTCAGGAGGGTTGGTGGCCACGGTTCGATCTGTTGCTGACAGGTAAGCCTGTCCGTTCGGGTGAGAGTGGTAGATGACGAGCGGTGGCGTGTCTCCGTCCAGGTCACGGTTAAGCGCCATGAGATCTTCACCATCAATCACGTACGCGGTTTCTGCTGGTCTGTCCGCAACGGTCGGATGGTTCCCGGCGCTCTGCTGGTTCTCGCAGGCGCGGACTATGGTGACCGGTCCTTCAGGAGGCCCTGCCAACCAGCCACAACACTCCGCCGGGTAAGCCGTACGGGCCTCGGCGTAGGTTTGCAGAAGTATGTTTCGGGAGATCTCGATAGGCGTGCTCATCCGAACACCGCTCCGCCATCGATGTAGACCGTCTCGCCGGTCATGTAATCGGCCGCGTCTGAAAGCATGAAATGGGTTAGTAGGCCGACCTCTCGCAGATTTCCAGGACGACGCAGCGGTATCGCACCGGAGGCCGCTCGTTCGGCGGCGCGTTCCACAGCCTGTTCGGACGTGACGGGGTCAGGAAACACGCCCGGGGCGATGGCGTTTACGTTAATCCCGTAGGGTGCCCACTCGAGAGCCAGCGCTTGTGTCATGCGGGTCAGTCCCGCTTTCGCTGCGGCATACGCGACCGAGTTTGCACCGCCGCGTGCCGCTGCGTACCCGGCGATGTTGACGACTCGACCAGAGCGTTGTTTCAGAAAATGGTCTCCGGCAGCCCTACAACCCACAAAGGCCTCGGTCAGGTTGACGTCCAGGATAAAGCGCCATTCCTCGTCCGAAAGCGGGGAGCCGCCGTCTGAGTCGTCGGGAAGCGGGACGATGGGTTTCGAAATAGCGTCGCCAACGCAGTTGACCAGTCCGTCCAGACGTCCAAATTTGGATAGTGCATGATCCACGACGCCCGCCATGTCATCGCCAGAAGTGGCGTCTGCCGCCATGAACTCGATCGGGTGTCCGGCGTTTGCAAGTTCGTCAGCGACCTGCGACATGTACGTGGTGGTGAGGGCGGTGGCGAGCACCCGAACGCCGCTTTCAGCCAGCACACGCGCTATTCCCTTTCCGATTCCACGCCCTGCGCCCGCAACGATGACGGCGCGACCGGTTAGGTCAAATTCCAACGGAATTTGTTTGCTGTACTGGGTCATGCGAAGGAGCCTCCGGTGACGTGGTGAATAGAAGTACTGGTCGCTTTTTCCGTCATTCCGAGCGTAGAGGAGGGATCTTCACCGACGCTGTGTTCGCGTAATCAGATAGCGATAAGGTCGGACTCTTGTCCTACCTCACCCCAACCCTCTCCCGCCGGGAAAGGGGGTACGCCACGGTCTACAGTCCAGCCGCCGGCCGGAACTTCTCCAGGCGTTCGATGTGTGCGTCAGCTCCGGAGAGCCCCTGGCCCATCGTGTTTACCTCAATGTAGTCGGCCTTGATGTCATTCCACGCTTTCACGTTGTCTGACCAGGAGTCTTCGGTTGCCAGGTCAGCAGTGAAGCGCCCGTCTATCCCAATATCTGAGGCGTCCCGACCTGCTTCTTTGGCATACGCGAAAAGTTTGTCGAGTTCCTTCAAGCCTTCCTCATCTGGCTGCCAGCCCGGCATCCATCCGTCGCCAATCCGTGCGATCCGTTTGACGACGGCATCGGCACCTCCGCCCAGCCAGATCGGAATCGGCTGCTGGATTGGGAGTGGATTGAGCCCGGCATCCGGGATCGAGTGCCAGCGACCTTCAAAGTTGACAGATTCCTTGGTCCAGAGCGCCCGCATCAAAGCGATCTGTTCCTCGGAGCGCGCACCACGGTCCTTGAACTCCAGACCGAGGGATTCGTACTCGACAGTATTCCAACCAATCCCGATGCCCATTCGGAATCGGCCATCCGAAAGCACGTCGAGCGCTGCGGCCTGCTTGGCTACAAGGACTGTCTGGCGCTGTGGGAGGATGATGATGCCGGAGGCGAATTCCAGTGTTTCGGAAATCCCGGCCATAAAGGAGAAGAGCACAAACGGCTCATGGAACTGGGATTCAAGTGAGTAAGCGCCCGTCCAGTTGGACCGGTTGGCGAGGTTCGCACCGATAACGTGGTCATAGGCAAGGACGTGGTTGTAGCCCATCTGCTCGACGGCCTGCGTGTAGGCGCGGACGCCGCCTGCGTCTGGGCCAATTTCGGTCTGAGGGAATACGACGCCGATTTTCATGGTTACAGATGCTCCATTACGGTTTTGGGCCCACTGCCGATGCCCGAAGTCCTCGAGAGTTACAAAAGGTTCAGTGGATGTTCCACTGCTCGACCTCTGCCCGGTCGATCAATGGCTTGAGTCGCTCGAATACCTCAGCAAACTGTTTCTGGGTGACCGGGTCCGACATCGTCTTCTCGAGCGCCTCATCGATCTGGCCCATGTTGTCGACTTCGAACTCTACGACAACGCGGTCAGTCTGGCCGCTGTGGTAGTCGGAAAAAATTCTCTGCGACAACTGAGGGCTGTTGATCTGGAGAATGCCATACATTTCATTCGCCCATGCGACCAGATCGTTTGCGGTTCCAACCTTCCCGTAGAAAACTCTTCGCTGGATGATTGCCATGACCGTACTCCTTATTGCCGTGCGTTCTAAGTTTCGGTGTGGCCGGATGGTACAGGGGGCGTCCGTAATCCGCTATTCCCAACGAGTCGGATCCTGTTGGAGATACACCGTCATTTCCTCCGAAGTGGCAATCCATCGTACGGGAGCTCAACGTCCCCCTCCTGAAGGATGTCAATGGAATCTGGATTCTCGGCTCTTCGTGAATACAGGATTAAACGGCCAACCCCGGCGTAAGATCGGGATGCTGAGTGGACCCGGTGATATTTCGAGAGGTTGGAAACGTTGAAAGTCAAAAACTGGAGCCATGTCGGTATCGTGGTCGAAGACCTTGAGATGATGACCGATTTCTATGTGAACACCATCGGGCTTGAGCGTTTGCATGAGATCGACGCCCGGCCTCAACCGGATGGCGACCACACTGGCGTACCCAACGTCCATCGCACCCTGCGATTCGTGGGAATCCCGGGTGATCACGAGATCGAACTCATCTACTTCATCGATCCTCCGGCCACGGAGGGGCACGTCGATGTCCATAGATTCGGTTCGGCCCACATCTGCTGGGACGTGGATGACCTGGCTTCGGTTTACGAAGAGATCAAAGACAAGGTTCGGTTCGTTACGGAACCCAAGTGGCGGACCCGTCCAGACGGAACCACCGTGGGGCTGGTTTACGGACGGGATCCGGAAGGCAACTGGCTGGAGTTCACGCAGCGGCCGTAACCGCGGGTTGTCGTCCGCGCGTCATCGTCCGGTTTCGTCTAGGATTGGGCGGCCCGTTGAGCGGGTGTTCTACAAGTACCTGATTTCCATGGATCAATAAGGGGATATGCCCGATGGTGATGCAGTTCGACCACACCGGAATTGTGGTCCAGGACCTTGAAGTAATGACCGACTTTTACGTGGGAACCCTCGGTCTTGTGGTCGAGCGTGAGATTGATGCGGTAGCGCCGCCGTCCGGAGATCACACCGGATTTCCGGGTGCACGCCGAACCCTCAGGTTCGTGGGCATCGAGAACAACCATCGTATTGAGCTGGTCGCCTATCACAACCCGCCCGGCGAGCCGGGGTACCTGCGCAAAAATCAGTTCGGTGCCATGCACATCTGCTTCCTGGTGGAGGATCTACAGACGATCTTCGACGACCTGACAGGGAAGGGTATCCAGTTCGTCACGGATCCGATCTTCACCGAAACGGACGAAGGCACGCGGGGAATCATTTACCTCCAGGATCCAGAAGGTAACTGGCTGGAGTTCATCCAGCCTCCCAAGTAAGTCGCGGTCAGCAGGGACAACCGTTTTAGGGGCCGCTTCGTATTCATCGACAAGAGGAATACGGGCGTAGCCGCGGTTTTTGACTGAGTCGCGTAATGGGCTGGCCCCTCACCATGTTTTTCCCACTCCATAAATTTACATACCGTTTAGTGTCGCTGCCGGCCCTCGGACTGGCTGCGGCGCTGATCGGCGCGTGCGGTGGAGATGGAGGAACAATTACGGCCTCACCAACGGAGACAGCCCGGCCATCTGAAATCGCTACAGCGATCCCGGACGGGGAGATCGTGGTGCGTAGACAGTTGAATAACCTGTTCACGCGGCAAGAAGGCGTCGAGATCACAGCCGTTCGGCAGGCCGCTGACACGGGGAATACAGGGTTTATACCGCCCATCGTGGACCTTGCGGCGGCCGGGTTCGCTGATGAAGAGCGCGCCGCCATAGCGAACGCTCTGACGCGCTTGACGGGTCAGGAGTTTGACCCGGCAAGTTTCAATCTTTACGAGGACGCCTATCGCTGGCTTGGTCAGCATCCGGAAATAGTTGCTGTTCCCGGGTACGACGCCTGGAAAGGCGATCTTTACAGCGTTGTCGACAGACGCTTCATAGATTTCTTCTATGAGGGCGTACCGGCAAGTGTTCCTCTCTCCGGCGCACAGTGGGGTGGTGTTGGCGTCGATGGAATTCCGCCGCTTGATAATCCAAAGGTGACTCCACCTGATGGCGCTACTTATCTTGAGTTCGACGAGCCTGTTTTCGGCATCAGCATTAATGGCGAGACGCGTGCCTATCCGCTGAGGATATTGGCGTGGCATGAGCTATCGAATGACGTGGTCGGCGGGAAGCCGATCGCCCTCGTTTACTGAACTCTCTGCGGAACGGGCGTCCTGTACGACGCCGAGCTTGACGGGGAGGTCCAGCGGATCGGCACGTCCGGATTCTTGTACCAGAGCAACAAGCTCATGTACGACTCCGGAACGCGCACACTGTGGCACTCACTAACAGGGGAACCGGTAATCGGGGAGCTGGCCTTTAGCGGTAAACGTTTCACCCAGTTGCCCTTGACACTGACGACCTGGGGCGACTGGTTGGAGAAGAATCCTGAGACCACCGTGCTGTCATTGGACACGGGTTACGACAGGACGTATCGCAACCTGAATAAACGAGGCTCGGCGTACTACGACTATTTCAACTCTCCGGAATGGATGTTCCCGACGTTCCAAACGAACGAGGCGCTGGACTTGAAGGATCGTGTTTTAGCGCTGAACTTCGGCGACTCTCCAAAGGCGTATTCGCTGGAGGCTTTACAGGAGACACCGGTGGTAAACGACACCCTGGGCGGACAGGAGGTAGTGGTGGTGTTCAATCCGCTGGCGGAGGCAGCACGTCCGTACGACAGAGACGGCCACACCTTTACGCCGACGCAGGATCCTGACGTGATTCTTGACGAGTCAGGTGTCGAGTGGCGGGTCGAAGAGGACACGCTAATCCAATCGGATGGGACAGAGACGTTGGCACGATTGCCGGGGCACGTGTCGTACTGGTTCGGCTGGTTCGCGTTCCACCCGGAAACAGAGTTGTTCGGCGAGATCTCCAGCGGGGGGTAGGTAGGTACGGGCCTACCCGGGAACGAATCCGTTGATCGCGATCATCGTGTCGTCGTGGTTATCTTCGAAGACGTTATGGCCTGCGTTGGCGATTCGCACCGATTTCGCGTCCGACATCTCGGTGGTCAGGCGTTTTTCCGCTTCATCTGTGACCAACTGGCTGTTGCCGCCGAGCACGAACAGGGTGCGGGCCTTCACCGACAAGAACCGCTTCCACATCTCGTCCTCTGACGGCCGGACTATGAGTCCGAGTGAGGTCCGGATGCGCGGGTCTTCGCGCCAGACTACCCGGCCATCTTGCTCAACCAGCCGCGCATCGAGTCGACGCTCAACGGCATCATCGGAGATGTTTGGCAGGGCGTGATGTTGCCACGCGCGCGCCGCTGCCATGCTCGGAAAGTCCTGTGCCAGGGAGGCAAGCTGACGCTCGAACTCGACCGCGGAACCTGCACGCATTACAGGCCCGGAATCAATGATGACCAGGGAGTCGATCATTTCGGGGTGGCCTGCCGCCAGTGCCGTGGCAACTCCGCCCCCCATGGAGTGACCAATCACGGTGGCACTGTCCAGCCCCCACGCCTCGTACAGCCCCAGAACGTCAGCTACGTAAGCCTCGGTGGAGTAATCGCCCTCTGAAGACCACTCGGTCTGGGAGCGGCCGCGAAAGTCGACGGAGCGCACGTGGTGAGTTTCGGAAAGCGCCACCGATATGTCGTGCCACACCGCACCTGTGCTCCAGACGCCGTGCAGAAGGATCGCCGGTGGATTGTCCGGTGAGCCGTACTCCAGGACGGAGTATTTGAGCCCGTTTGTGGTGACGGTTGTGCGGTGGCTGTCAACTTCAGAAACGGGTACGGCGGCGAATGCCATTTGTTGTTGGACCTCTTGAGATGTTTATAGTCTTTTGATCGTAATTCTCGGACTTCGGCCTCGTCCCCCTCACCCCTACCCTGCGGGCGGCGCTACCACTACATCGTCATAATCGTGTCGTTTGGTGATGAGATTACTGTGCAGGAAAACATCCAGAGCGGCCTCATAGCTGGCGCGTGAGATCTCGACCGCCGGGTTCCAACAGCCGAGTCCCTGGTAGAAGCGGATAGTGTCGGCCAGGACCTTGATGTCGATTCCCGGGAAGAACTGCGCCTCTTTGTCGGCGATCTCTTCCGCAGATGCGTTGTTTACCCACTGCCGTGACTTCCGGTAGGCACGGATGAACGCGTTGCCAAGATCTGACTGCACGAACTCACGCGTTCCCTGGATGCTGGAGAAAGCGACCGGTCCGACCGCCTCACCGACAGACGCCACAACGTGTCCGACGCCATCAGCCCCTAGCTGTTGCGGCGCCGGTCCCTGTTGGTGGACGTACTGACCGGTCCCGGATCGGAACGCAGCGTCGATCTCCGCCGTCGATCCAGCGTCGATGGCGTTCAGGGAACCGTAGTCGACCCCCATCTTGTGGACACCGTACTTGAACATCGCAAGTGGCTGACCGCCGTGGTCGGCCAGAACATCTGCACCCGAGAGCTTGTCCCAGGTGAAGTTGGGATCCGGTTCACGGGCGGCAACAAAGAAACCGTCGCGTTCATTGATCTGGGCGAAATGGACTACCGGTGGCGCCTCACCTTTTTCCAGGTAGCTCCAGCTCGCGGAAACCGCTCCCTGGCAGATCTCTAACTCACCTGCGGCCAGCATCTCCGGGGATGACTTGCCCGGAGGAACTTCGCCCCCGTAGTGCGGGTCCAGTCCTTCCTCCGCAAGAAAGCCACCTGCAACCGTTCCCAGTACCGGGGAGTAAAAGGCTGAGTGGCGGTTGAGCATGATCCGAAACTGAGTCATTGAGTTGCCTCATCGTTCCTGAATTGCCCAGAAGTCTTGTGGGACCCGGTAGTTTTGGGCAGATATCGAAGTTTGTTTGTGCCGAAATAATCGGAAGTTTGCACAGGTTAGCGAAACGAACGCTGCCGCGCCATCCGGTAGGTGAGGTAGGCGCGAAAACGGCCCCCGGAATGGGAGCCGAAAAAAAGTGCGACGGTCGGGCCCGACGTAGCCCGATCCGTCGCTGGAGAAGCTCACCGCAACCGTGGAAGCCGGGAGGTTTGGCCATTGCCCCGGTCGGGTGCATCCTGGCGCTGGCGGGTATCCGCCGTCGCCTGCGCTCCTCGCAAAATTGCCGGGTCCAAGATATTTGTGGACCCGTTTCAGGCGCTTGCCTGAACCCCCTCTCGCCGTTTTATTAAATTGTCGACTGCCGCAAACGTCCCGGTCGAATGGTCTCAACAACCCCGCTTGGCTGCCGCTCTGGCTGATGGGGCCACCGATCTTGGACACTTGCGGCGTCGACACATCCAACATCTCAGGGCGCTAATGAGGAAGGCGTGATAGATCGCGCGAAAGCGCGTGAGGATTTTGTGAGGATGGGGAATTATTCTGGGCGCGTGGGACTGGTGCGGACACACCTAAAACGCAGGCTGAGCCGGAAGGCCGTGGGCGATATTTAGCTTAGACCTGGGTGTCGTGTCGGTGATACGTCAGGCAATACTGCGCCGGTAATACTCCAGGCTTACGGCTGCTTCTGCATCCGAAAATCCCTCATACGGTGGCAGCAATCGGCGGGGGAATGACTGGTCTGTCAGCCACACCAGGAGCTTGTCGTACGAGCCGTCGATCATGGTCCGATCCACGTGGCCGAAGATGCCGTCCCTGTGCCGATTGAACTCCTCGGCGATCTCCAGGGTCCGGGCGACATCACCACTTGAGCCAGCCGCGAAGTATTCCCGGGTCAGTTCCGGATAGACGCCGTGCATGCTGCAAAGTAGCGAGCACTCGCCAAACTGAGACGCATATCCGTAGGCCGCTTGCAGCATAAAGTGCTGCATCTCCGGCGCTTTCTGCATCCAGCTCCTGATGAGAGACATATCGGAAGTGTTTTGTTTGGCGGCGACTAAATTCGGAACCTCATCCAGGATCATCCGGTAGTCGTCGCCGTCGAGAATCCTCTTGGCCCTTACGAGGTTGTAGTGAAGAAACTCGGAGTCCGGGTACGCACCGCAGACCGTCCTGAAGAAATTCATCATCTCGGCATCGGTCACGGCTCCCCATGAGGGCAGCGATATCTGGAACGATCGGACGCCGAGATCGTGAGCGTATCGGATCCGGTCGATCACCTCTTCCGTGGCTAGCGTGATCACACCGACCTGCATGCCGACGCCGGTGCCGCGCATGGAGTCAACGAAGACGTCTACGACGCGCTTGAAGCGGTCGTCTGTCATCGCGTAACCCTCACCGGCGGTGCCCATGATGTAGAGCTGGTGCGCACCAAGCGTGGACAACCGGGCGAGTAGGGTCCTGAATGACGCCTCGTCCAGCGTGAGGTCTTCATTCCACGGAATATCCACCGCACCGAGCATGCCCTGTGTGGTGCGCATCGCGACGCCGTGTTTGTTGGCGGAGAGGGTCTGAGTCATGGTGGTGCTCCGGTGCTGAGGGCCTGGATATGGTTGAGGTGTTCAGGATATGGACTCGATGATGCAGAACTCATTGCCCTCGGGGTCCTGTAGCACAGTCCATGCGTGTTTGGTCTCCTCGACCTCGCTGTGATACGTGGCTCCGAGGGCCATGATCCGCTTCACCTCAGAAGCGCGGTCGTCGGTCTCTAGATCGAGGTGTATGCGGTCCTTCCCTGATTTGGATTCCGGCACTTTCAGGAATAGGAGGACGGGACCGTCAGTTGTCTCGCTGGCCAGTCGGACGAGGTCCGATCTTGAGGCGATAATTTCACGCCCGGTGACCGCAGACCAGAATTGCCCCAGGACCACAGGATCCAACGCGTCGATCGTCACGGCTCTTAACTGAAGGGTCATTTCATCGCCTCTATCGTAAATACACGATTGCCGTATCAAGTCAGCCCGGACTGCTCGAAGATACCGAACGCCCCCGAATCGCATTATGCCGCAACACCCGGTCGCTAATGTTCCTCCGAACTTCGTACCACACGGTAGCGCGATTGGACGAGGCCCGAATCGAAGCACGACGTCTGGGCGTGTTCCAGATCGACGTCTCGGACTAGCTCACCAAACAATGGGATACCAGCGCCGATCAGGACCGGGATGCGCGAAACCGTGATCTCGTCTATCAATCCAGCTCGCAGAAATCTTTGAATGGTTTTACCGCCGTCGATCCACGCGTGCCTGTAGCCCTCGATGTCCAAAAGAGACAGCAACTCTGAAGGCTCTCCGTTGGCGATCTTCACTTCCGGTTGAAGCCGCTCCGGGACTTCTTCAGGGGAGAGCGTACTGCTGGGGACGATGACGTGTTTGCCTGTGTACGGCCACTCGCCGAATTTGAGTACCTGTTGGAACGTGGTGCGGCCGAGGATCATGGAGTCGATCCTGTCCATGAAGTCCTTGAAGCCGTAGTCCTCTCCACTAGATTGCGTTTCAGGATGATCGTTTGTCTCGTTATCACCACTACCATCAAGCCAGTCAAGTGACCCGTCGGGCCGGGCGATGAAACCGTCAAGTGATGTTGCAATGTAGACAGATGTTTTGGTGGGCATGGTTCGTACTTTACCGGGGGTCCGTTTTCGCTATGAGCATCTGTTTTGGTGATACGCGACCCACCACCAAACCTCCTCCCTCCCAGAGAGGAGGCTTTATCTACCCCCCCATCTGATAGGACAGGACTGGGAGTAGTTAGCGAGGCCCGCTAGTGGTTCACCACGACGCGGATCGCACCCGATGTGCGCTTGTCGTCCGCGGCAACGAAGGCCTCGGCGATCTGAGATTGCGGGAAGCGGTGTGTGATTATCGGTGCCGCGTTGAGTCGGTCCGAGGCCAAGAGATCGAGCGCCGTCTGGTATTCGGAGATGCCCTGCCAGCTTGAGTAACTGTTGGACCAGGTCAGCACCAGCTCCTTCGCCATCCCCTGTGTCTGCGAATCCAGGGTCTGCGGCTGCGTGAACAAGCCGACAACGCTCACGGTGCCACCCCGCCGGGCCATCGCCGTGCATTGCGCGATTAACTGTGACTCACCGCCAACCGTCTCGAACACCACCTCTGCGCCCTCGCCATCGGTCCGATCCAGGACACCCTGCACCGGGTCTTCGGTCGCGTTGATGATGACCTGATCTGCTGCTCCAGCGTCGATAGCCGTCTGTAGTGGTTCGGGCCTCGTGCCGATCATGATGACGCGCCCCGCTCCGTAGGCTTTCGCCACCTGTCCGAGGGTGAATGCGATCGCACCTGCTCCAACTATTACGGTGGTCCCATCTACCGGCACGGGCGTCCGGTTTACCGCGTGGACACCGCAGGCGTAACAGTCAAGGATCGCTGCATCGTCGAACGAGACGTGGTCGGGCAGTGGGAAGCAATTGCTGGCAACCGTCACGTCGTGACTGGAGAAGCCGTGACTGCCGTGGCGAGACCCGTGGACGATGCCCCGCTCCGGGCAGATGTGATAGTCGCCTCGAACACATTCGCGGCAATGGCCGCAACCCACGAGATGCTCGGCCTCGATCCCGACACGATCTCCAACCGACAACGTATTGACCCCCGACCCGAGCGCTTCCACAACGCCCGCCAACTCGTGGCCCTGCTCCCACGGGACATCCTGAGTCGCAGCCCGATTGCCGCGATAGTTGTGCAGGTCAGACCCGCACACCCCGGCGGCCTTTATGCCAATTAAGACCTCGCCCGGACCGGGCTCCGGCGTCGGCCTGTTCTCCACCCGGATGTCTTTTTCGCCGTAGAAAAGTCCTGCCTTCATGGTGCCCCTTACTCGGTTGGAATCCCCTTCGACGCCAGCACATCCCGGCCGTGGCTCAGAAACTGTATTGCGCCGGTCTGGAAGAATTCGGTCGGTGAGACCGACAACATACGGAATCCTTTGTCCAGAAGCTCGGGAATGTTGTCCACGTTCGCCGGACTGTTTACGGCTTTACCCGCTTTAACTGAATCGGTAACGATCTTGTCCACAAGTTGATTCAACTCGGACTGCTCGATCCAGCCTTTGGAGTGCGACAGGTCCAGCGGGCCGAGGTCGATGAAATCTATTCCCGGCACCGCCAGTATCTCCGCCAGGTTTTCCACGGCGCTGATCTCTTCCATGATGCAGCCCGCCATGGTCTGTGCGTTGGTGTCCAGGGTCCACTGTTGGGGCGATGGGATGTCCAGTGCGTATCCACCGCCGCGGCTTCTGAAGAAAATCGTTCGTTTCCCTTCAGGCTGGAACTTTGTCGCGTCCACTATCGCCTGTGCGTCGTCGGCTGTTTTAACCCGGGCGATCAGGACACCCTGTGCTCCTCCATCCAGGGCGTGCAGCGCCAGCTCAAAATTGTTCTGCATTCGGGCGATGATCGTCACACCGTGTACATCACCGGCCCGGATTAACCCGGCCAGCGCGCTTTCGTCGAACAGGTCGTGCTCACAGTCGACGATGGCGAAATCGAATCCAAGAAGACCCGCCATCTCGACAAGATCGATGTCGTTCGGGCCGATCGTCACACCAAATGCGGCGCCACCTGAATTAAGTTTCGCCTTGGTCTTGTTTGGACGCACCATCGGGCCGCTCCTTACATCGCCGTCGTTATCCCCTCTCCTTGACGGAGAAAGTTAGGGGAGAGAGGTTAAAGGCTCCGTAGATTAGGGCGTATCGCCCGTCCACCAGGTTCGCTCTTAACTCAGCTCCGCCGCCTTCATCTTGTCGATCATGGCGAAGTCGATCTCCGCGCCAATTCCGACCTTCTCACCTGCATGCGCGAGGCCGTTTGAGTCGATCTCGATGTCTTCTGAGATGCCGTACTTCTGGGCCACGTCCGGAAGTAGAACCTCCAGGAACTCGCAATTCTTGATCGCCATGATCACGTGTAGCTGGGCGATGTTGTTGAGCGAGTTGCCGCCGTGGTGCATCTCGAAGTTCAGCGCGAACCCTTCCGCCATATGTGCTGCTTTGATGAGCGGCGTGATGCCGCCCTTCACCTGTATGTCGCCACGCAGATAGTCGGTCGCGCCGTATTGCAACCACGGCGCAAAGGCCGTAAAACCCCCACCCGGCGCGTACTCGGTCGCCATTAACGGAATGTCCAGGTTCTTGCGCAGCTTTACGTACGCTCCGAGATCGTCCTCCGGGAGCGGGTCTTCGTACCAGTAGTAGTCGAGCTCCTCAATCGCCTTACCGACTCGCAGCGCCCACGGGTAGTCGTACGACCACATGGAGTCCAGCATCAAGGTGAAGTCCTCACCTGCGACCTCACGGACGGCGGCGCAAACCTCAATGTCGTACGCGGGTTTCCGGGGCGGGTGGATCTTGTACGCGGTCCAACCCCGCTCTTTGTAGTGCTGCACTTCGTCAGTGAACAGCTCCAAATGATCCATCGGCGCGGAGGAGGCGTATGCGGGAACGCTGGTCCTGTACGAACCGAGCAAACGATGCAAAGGCATGTTCGCTGCTTTGGCACCGATGTCCCAGAGTGCGCAGTCGACCGCACCAATAGCGCGGTAGGTGGTCTGCCGATTACGTGACCAGAGGTCCTGCCACAGCCGTTCTCGGTCGAGGGGGTCCTGGCCCATGACCAGGGGCTTCAGATAACGAATCAGACCGGGGGCATCGTCTTCCGCCGTGGCCATCGACGAGCCCAGGAACGCGTGTCCCTGTAACCCTTCGTCGGTGCTGATAGTGACGAGGCCAAGTTGACTGGTTGAGGCGTCACCCGGTCTGCGCGGTGGGATGCCTTCCCAGTTGAAAAGTTTGATCGTTAGGTCAGTGATTTTCATTTTGTTGCCTGTGATACCCCCTCTCCCGGTGGGAGAGGGCTGGGGTGAGGGAGGACAAAGGTCTTCGCTCTATCGTTCTGGTTTGCCAAACCGTCGTTTCGGTGAAGGTCCTTCGACTGTGCTCAGGATGACAATCGTTCGGTTAGCTGAGCACGGCCGTCTTTTTGCGTTCGATCAGTTCAAAGTCGATCTTTGCTCCGAGGCCGGGCTCATCAAATGCGTGCACGAGGCCGTCGGCGTCCGGGTCGATGTCCTCTATGAGCCCGTACTTCTGTGCGCCTGAGGGCAGGAGCACTTCGAAGTATTCGCAGTTCTTGATCGCCATGATCACGTGCAGGTTTGCGACGTTGTTCAGAGAGTTGCCGCCGTGGTGTACCTCGTAGTTG
Organism: Chloroflexota bacterium; assembly: GCA_018650185.1. Classification (GTDB taxonomy): domain Bacteria; phylum Chloroflexota; class Dehalococcoidia; order Lucifugimonadales; family Lucifugimonadaceae. Next base: position 757 of record JABIGL010000173.1, on the reverse strand, counting down.
AGGTGGAAGCCTTCAGCCAGGTGGGCGGTTTTAACGAGCGCAGATATGCCGCCCTTTACCGCCACGTCCCCGCGCAAGTAGTCGGTCGCCTGCGAAACCAGCCATGGAGCGTAGGCCGTGAACCCGCCCGGCGAGTACTCGGTCGCCATGATCGGGATGTCCATGTGCTCCCGCAGCTTGATGTAGTTGTACATGTCGTCGTCTGCGAGCGGGTCTTCGTACCAGTAGAAGTTCAGGCGTTCCGCGGCCTTACCGACCTCTAGCGCCTCGTAGTAGTTGTAGGCCCACGTCGAGTCCAGCATGATCCGGTAGTCGTCCCCGACCGCTTCTCGAACCGCCTCACAGACCGCGATGTCGCCCTTGGCACCGGCCGTCGGCGGGTGGATCTTGTACGCCGCCCAGCCGTCCGCTTTGTACTGCGCGGCCTGCTCGCCGTATGCCTCCGGCGAATCGAGGACGGCGGAACTGGCATACGCCGGTACGCTCTTTCGGTACGAGCCGAGTAGCTGATGGATGGGCAGCCCGGCCTTTTTACCGGCGATGTCCCAGAGTGCAATGTCGACTGCACCGATAGCCCGTGGTGTGGTGTTGCGGTAGCTCTTCTGCAGGCCCTGGTAGAGCCGCTCACGATCGAGCGGGTCCTGGCCCATCACGACGGGCTTGAGGTAGCTGATCAGCGTCTGACCGTCCATGTTGGCGCCACGGCTGGCTGACCCGAGGAACGCATGTCCATCGATGCCCTCATCGGTGCTGATGG
>JABIGL010000171.1 GCA_018650185.1 Chloroflexota bacterium | reverse complement strand
TTTCATGGGTGGGATGGTTATTTACACCGGAGCTGCGCGGGACGCGTTTGCCCAGATAAACCTGGATGACCACCCGGGCGTCCGATCCAGTAGTGAGCCATTCGCTCTGTTATGCGCGAATGCGGCGCGGGAACGCCTTGGCACTACGTGGGGGCTTGCCGAGACGGGCGCTGCGGGGCCGACCGGGAATCGTTACGGCGACGACGCGGGTCACACCTGTATAGCGGTGACTGGTCCGTCGGAACACACCGAGACGCTGGAGACCGGCAAGTCCGACAGGGCGGAGAATATGGACCTGTTCACGGAGAAGACGCTGGAAGTGTTTGAGCGAGTTCTGAAGAGCGATGGTTAGGGTCCGATCTATTGCAGTGCGGCGGTAACCCCGCCATCGATCACCAGTTCGGTGCCGGTGATGAACGAGGCGTCGTCGGAACATAGAAACAGGATTCCGGCGGCGATTTCCTCAGGCTCGCCCCAGCGCTTCAACGGTGTTCGATTGATGCGGGTCTGGCTAGCGTCGGAGTCGTTGAACAGGGCGTCGGTGAACGGAGTGTGGGTCCAACCGGGGAGGACGGAGTTCACCCGGATGCCCATCGGCGCGAACTGGACCGCAGCTGAGCCGCCGAACGCTACGATTGCAGCACGGGATGATGAGTAGGCGGCCCCGTACTGACCCCCGTATCGGGCTGCCATGGAGGCGACGTTGACGATTGCACCTCCGCCGGATTTTTGCATCGTCGGCGCGACGGTCTTGGAACCAAGGAACATTCCACGGCTGGAGACGTCCATGACGGTCTGCCATGTGTCGGCATCGGTGTTGATTATGGAGTCTCGGTCTGAGGTTCCCGGAACGTTGATCAAGATGTCGAGTCGGCCGAACTGAGAGACGGTAGCGTTGACTGCTGCCGACCAGTCGCCTTCGCTTGTGACGTCCAGGTGGAGGTATGCAGCATCGAGTCCTGCATCTCGCATCTGGGCGACGGATTTCTCGCCACGCTCGTCTGCGATGTCCGCGATTACGACGCTCCCGCCTTCACGCAGCATTCGCCACGCGGCCCGCCCCCCGAAGCCCATGAGTTCGCCTTCGACCGCACTCGCGGCGCCGGTGATGAGAGCAACTTTGCCGTCGAAGCGAGACATGTGTTTGGCCCTTTTGGAGAGGCTGTCACCGTCCCGAGTTTCCAGGGTGCAACCTCACGGTCAACCGTCATTTCCGAGTCGTCGGAAATCCAGTAGCGGTATTTGTAGGTACAGATCTTGATTGTGTGGAAAGGGTATCTGGATTCCCTCCTTCGAGGGAAGGACGGGTTACGGGATTGGTGCGGTCCCGGCCAGGAGTGGGGGCAAACGGTATTGCGGCTAACCCACCTTGAGGCTCTCGAAGGGTCCGATCACGCGACGGCACACTTACGGGCGGACCTGCGACAGCATACGGTCCAAGAGCGATTCCCGTCCGAAGCGCCATCCAAATAGCCGCCCAGCCGGGCCTACCAGATGCGGTGTTGGTTTGGGGTGAAGCTTGCTTCGAAGAAGTCTGCGGCATATTCACCGGGGGCTATCGCCGAGTCCATCGCTGCGAAATCTTCATCGCCAAGCTCTACGCCTATCGCACCGAGATTGTCCTCAAACTGCTCCAGCGTGCGAGGTCCCACGATTGGCGCTGTCACACCGGGTTGGGCCATTACCCACGCCAGCGCGTACTGGGCGATAGTGCAGCTCTTCGCCTCGGCGAGCGGTGCGATCACCTCTACGATCTCAGCGACATTCTCTGAGAAACGCTTCTGTTTTCCCGGGTCGGTCTCGTCCCCGAAACGGGTACCCGGGGGCAGCGGTTGGCCAAGACGATACTTGCCGGTCAGTCCGCCACCGCCGAGGGGAGACCACGGGATGAAGGCAAGCGAGAAGGTCCGCGCCATGGGGATCTGTTCGCGTTCCGCTCGTCGGTCTGCCAGTGAGAACGGTGACTGTTCTGAGACGAAGCGGTTCAGGCCAAGCTCCTTGGATGCCCAGAGCCCCTCGACAACCTGCCACGCACCAAAGTTAGAGGTACCGAAGTAGCGCACCTTGCCGTCGCGCACGAGATCGTCAAACGCACGCAGGGTTTCATCGATGGCGATATGTGGATCGGGCCGGTGAAGCTGGTACAGGTCTATGTGGTCAGTCTTGAGCCGACGCAGGCTGGCTTCGCACTGCTCGATGATGTGAAGTCGGGTGTTGCCAAGTCCGTTGGGATCGGAGGACATGCGCTGGTGGACCTTGGTCGCCAGGAAAACCCGGTCACGCTTGCCGTCTCGGCTGAGTGCCTCGCCGGTGAACTCCTCGCTGCGACCGTTTCCGTACACGTTGGCCGTGTCCAGGAAATTGATCCCGGCGTCCAGTGCGCGATCAACGATGCGCTTCGTTTCGTCCAGCTCGGTTTTCTGGCCGAACATCATGCATCCAAGCACGAGTGGGCTGACGTTGACGCCGGTACGACCGAAGGGTTTGTAGTCCATATAGGGGTTACTCCAGAGAGGAGGGAGGGTGGTTAGGGGGAGAGCCGATTGTCATGGAGGAATTCACGTGCCACCGATGTTGGTCTCATCAGACCATACGCGTTCCACGCTGACAGACGAGCCGGTTGAAATATCGAGTCGGTAGATGTCCGGCATCGTTAGAGTTTGCCAGAACTCGAAACCGACTGACGGGTCGAAGTGTTGGAGGATCAGTGCCAGCAGGTTGCCGTGGGTGGCGAGTACGGTCGTTTCGTCCGGGTACATCGAAACGATCTTGTTGACGACCGCGACTCCACGCTCTTGAGCGGATGAATTAGATTCACCGCCGGGATGAGCGAATGACGCGTCATCCCAGGTCGTTTTCACGGCGTCTTCGAATCCTCCCTTAACCCAATTGCCTAGATTCCGTTCCCGGAGATCCGCCTCTGGCTGGATGACGATGCCGAGTTGCTTGGCGAGCGGCGTAACCGATTGTTGCGCCCTCGCACTTGGTGAAGAGAAGATTCTCGATATCGGGAAACTCCGCAGAACCTCGGTTACTTTGTGTGCACCGATGCGTCCCTTGTCCGACAGCGGGCGCGTTTCGTCACGTGTCCAGACTGAGTGCGCGTGACGTACGAGGAACAGGTTCGTCGACAATCGAATTGACTCGAGGACTGATTAGAACCCGGCGACCTGTGGAGCGATTTCACTCGCCAGGTAGTCCGGCCACTCATCCGAGCCAAAATTGAAGTGCTCGAACTGCATCTCTACGGCCCCAAGCTCGGCGAACTGACCAATCAAATCGATCACCTCATTGGTCAGGCCGATGATCATGTTGGAATTCGCACGCTTATCTTCTCGATAGGCAGCCGGTGATCCGGTTGCTCCGCTCATGGACATGTGCCAGCGCGTCATGCGGTCAAGCGATCGTTCGTCGCCGGCCACCAGTGGGAATGCCATGATCGACTGTTGGACGGTTGCCGGGTCTCTATCGAGATCAGCGCATCGATCCGCCAGTACGCCCACCAGGTGTCGGTATTCCTCAACCCGGACATTTACTGCGTTCCACTCATCGGCGTATTTGGCGATGAGTGGGATCGTTCGTTTCGGCCCCTTACCGCCGATCAATATCGGAGTGTCCGCGCCGTATACGGGCTTCGGCAACATGTCGACATCTTTGACGTTGTAGAACTTGCCTTCGTAGGAAGCGGGTCCCTCTCCCCATAGCGTCTTGATGATGTTGATGCCTTCTTCCAGACGGTCGAATCGTTCGCCCAGCGGAGGGAACGGTAGCCCGAATTGCGTGTGCTCCGGTTCGTGCCAGCCCGTGCCGAGTCCAAGCAGGAAACGGCCATTGCTGAGCTGATTGATCTGGGCCGACATCCTGGCTACGTCTTGAGGAGAGCGGAACGTTATCGGGGTCACGAGCGGGCCGAACCGGATGTTGCTCGTCTCCCTGGCCGCAATGGCAAAAGTCAGGTACGCGTCCAGCGCACTCTTCGGAGCGCCGATGACGAAATGGTCGGACCGAAAGACAGAATCCAGGTTCAGTCTTTCGGCGGTTTGAAGGATGTGAATCCAGCGTTCCCAGGTTAGGTTCGCCTGGCCTTCAACCATCAGTCCAATGCGCATAGGGGTGATCAACTTTCCGGCTTGTGATACTGCACGGAAAGCCTACATCACTCCCACGCCTGCTCGTTAGTTCGACAACGCTATGGCATTCTCCACCAGCGTGATGAACTCCCGATCCCGGGGCGTTGCGTCCATCAGAGCGATGGCAATTTGCGCTTCTTCAAGCACCGCCTCAAGCGTGCCCTCCTGCGCCCAGAAACTCTCCTTGAGTAACTCGGCGAACTCGGCCACGGCGGCCGTGAAGCGGAACCTGGCACTGCCGCCCTCGATCTCCGGGTTCAGAGCCTGATTGGTGATCGTCGAATCAAGTTCGCTGACTTCGCCGCTCTCCGGATCTGCGTAGCGGACCCGAACGTTTGCCACCGTCCCTTCCGGGGCACCATCGACCAACCGCAACTCATATAGCGCAGTGACCGAGTGGCCAGCGCCGACCTCTCCCGCATCCACCGAGTCATCCTCAAACTGCTCCGTAGTTAACGCACGATTCTCGTAGCCGATCAGACGGTAGCGATCCACGGTCTCCGGGTTGAACTCGACCTGGATCTTGGCGTCCGATGCGATTACTTCGAGCAACCCGGTCAGGCCGTCGCCAAACAGATCCGTCGCCTCGTCATCGGTATCTATGTAGACGTAATTACCGTCGCCATGATCTGCCAATTTCTCAAGCAACACGTCGTTGAAGTTGTCGAAACCGACCCCGACTGCGCTCATGGTTATGCCGTCGTTTGAGAACTCCTTGATCTTGGTGAGAATTGCGTCCGGCCCGGTTTGACCAACGTTGGCGACACCGTCTGAGACGAGGATGACGCGGTTGGTCTTTCCCTCCTCGAAGAACGCTGTCGCCATCGCGTATCCGGTCGTCAAGCCGTCTTCGGCGTTGGTCGAGCCACCTGTGTCGAGGGCGGAAATTAATTCGCGTATGGCTTGTTTGTCATCGGTCGGGTTGATTAAGACACGTGCTTCCGAACCGTACTCGACGATGCCGACTCGATCGCCCTCACGAAGGTTGTCGATGAGCAACGTAAGGCCACGCTTTGCTAACCCGATGCGTCGGTCGGTCCCCATCGACCCTGACGTGTCGATCACGAAAGTGATTACCGCGTCTTTGCGTTCCGCAAACGAGACGTCTTTGCCCTGGATGCCGACCCGGAGCAAGTGCTTGTTGTCTTCACCAAATGGCGAACGTACACCGTCCAACTCGATGCTGAACACGTCGGTCGATGGCGCGTAGCCCTGGTCGAAGTAGTTGACGAACTCTTCTACTCTGACTGCTTCCGATGGGGGTAGTTGACCCTGCTGGAGATAGCCGCGGGTGATGGTGTACGAAGCTGTGTCCACGTCCATCGCAAAAGTCGAGAAACGCTCGTCTTCTGTTGCGATGTACGGATTAACGCCGTAGTCCTCGAAGAACGTGTTGTCGAAGCCGGTGTCGGCGGGAGTACCAGGGCTCCCTGGATCTCCTGGAACACCGGAGGCACCGGGAACCCCGGGCGCACCGGAAGGGCCTGGCGCGGCAGTTGCCGCAGGCGCCGCTGTGGCT
>JABIGL010000133.1 GCA_018650185.1 Chloroflexota bacterium | reverse complement strand
CGACGAAGCCGAAACCGATTGCGTCCAGCTTCTGACGGAGATCAGAACCTTCTTCCCTCGAAAGCGATGACACTGCAGCCCCGGCGAGGAACGCCCCAAGAACCAGTTCGGCCTCAACAGACTCCGCCAGTACTACGAACAGCACGAGCAGTACGAGTGCTCCCCGAATCCTGATCTGGGCGGTACCAAGAGCAAGGTCGGCCACGAGATGTCGTACCCAGCGAATCGGTCCCAACCTGGCCCCAGCGGTTATTACGATGGCAAAGGGCACGAAAAGCACCGCTGTCAACCACAATTCGCCAGATAGTCCCCCCGCGATCAACGCTGCGAGGATGGTGAGAGCGAGGACGGTCAGGAAGTCTGCAAGCGTTGCCGCCATCAAGATACTTTGACCAAGAGATGTGTTGGTCAATCCGCGCTCACGCAGGGTAGGCACAACTACCCCGACGGACGTGGTCGAGAGCACGAGCGCAAAAAATACGACATGACTAATCGGGGCATCCGGGAGGATCGCCCGAGCCAGGAGTAAGGCCAGGATCAGTGTCCCGACCAGTATTGCCAATCCCATCGCCACTGGATTAAAGGTCAGAGTGGAAAGGCGCCAGCGCCCCCAGTGTGCTGCGTCCGATACGCGGTGAAAGTCGACCTCAAGACCGGAAAGGAACATCAGCATGGCGAATCCGAAAAGCGATAGGAAGTCGATCCATGCGTTTTCTTCGATCAGGTCGAAACCTGAACGGCCGAACACCATGCCCGCAATGATCTCAGCGGCGGCAATAGGAACGAGACCACGGGCGAAGCGCGATGCGACGATGGGCATGGCGAAGGCCAGTCCAAGGATGATCAGGAGCGGCTGAAAGTCGATCTCCAGTGGACGATCCTTGTAGATCAATGCGTCGAATTGAGCGCGTTCAGAAAACCTGGTGCAAGAACAACCCGGAGAAGCAGGGTCGCGACCTTAATGGTGCCTCAAGCTCGTTGGGTTCGCTATCTCGATCACGATACCCGTAGTCGTTTCAGCGCGTCGTATGCGGATTGTTTCCGCCGGGTTTTAGCTCCGGGCGGCGCATCTTGAGCATCCGGTCATAGAGCACTACGTTCACCGTTGCCGCCAGGTTCAAGGGCAGGTCAACAGGGATCTTGAGCACATGGTCACATTTTGCCAGTGTCTCTTTGCTTAGCGAACTGTTCTCGGGTCCAAAGATGTAGCAGGCACGCTCCGGATGCTGAAAATCGACCAGGTCTTCGGCGTCATCGGTGAGCTCTATAGCCACCGGGATGCAACGGTAGGGCAGCGACTCAAAAATGTTTTCGACACTCATTACAGGTGTGTGTCGCCAGGTCCGTCCCGGGTCGGTCGAGAGTCGGCGAAGATTGATGGCTGGATCCGGATTGCCGAGAACTACCATGCGCGTGTCGAAACACATCGCAGCACGAAGTGTGTGGCCTACGTTTACCGGATCCGTCGGGCCGTCCAGGGCGACGATGGCGTAACCGCGTTCAGGGCGCCCTGATTGGCGCTTGCTGTGTCGCCCTGACTTCTGACGCTTGGTGTGCTGTTCATCTGCCATGCCAGACAGGATAAAGGGCGCCGCTGAGATGGGCACCGTGACAACGCACCGGGTAACAAAGAAAAGCCCCTTCCGAATGAACGGAAGGGGCTTTTCTATGGGGAGGGTGTGCCGGGGTCTCGGCTAGATAGCGGTTTCGTCTACCGGGGGTGCGTCCTCGGGGACCTCAAAACCCGGAGGGAGCTGGAATCTGAATCCGCCGAAACGACCGATCTCTCCGTCCTCGCCCGGGTCAACCCGCTGCTGGAAACCACGTCCCGGGCCTCGGTCATGGCCGCGTCCTCGGTGGCCTTCACCTTCGCCCTTTTCGGGTCGTAGATCTTCCATCGCCTCGGGTCGTGACTCGGACCATGAAATCGCCGCGTCGGCCTCTGCCTGGGTGATCGTGCCGTCCTCGACCAGAGTGGCGAGCCGTGCTTCGAGACCTGCGCCGTCTTTGCTGTGGCGGGGACCGTGGCCCTTCAGCTCATCGAGAACCTCGGGCCGGGCGTCCAACCAGTCCCGAATCTCGTCCGCCTCTTCCTGCGTGATGGTCCCGTCGACAACCGCCTGGTCCAGCCGTTCGTCCATCGCCGCGTCCCGGGACTCTTCCCGGGCCTGGTCGAGAGCGCTGCCGTGGTCCGTTGCATCTACACCGAGAATCTCGGCGACCCTGTCCTGGATCTCGTCCTGTCGCTCTCCGTCGCCGGAGGAGTGTGCGCTTGCCAGACCGGCGCCTGCCAGCGAAACGACGCCGACCCCGACGCCCGCAACTGCAATCTTGAGTGTCTTCTTCATATCGGTAATCCCCTGTGTGATTCGGACCGCCGGATGTCTGTGGGGTCCGCCTGCCCTGTGATGTGGCCAGCGGCTTGTTGCGCCGACCCGATGGCAATCAAGTTACCGATGAATGTTTTAGATAATTACAAGGAAATATGGAGATTGTGAAGACGTGGAAAATGAGTTTAATTATTCACGAGTTAAATGCAATAACACATCGTGAATTACTGAAGTGTTACTGAAGAATTGTATTTGGCGTTAACAGTGTCATTAAAATACAGGATTAGGGATAATGCTAGCCGTTGTGGCGGCGACAAGCTTCTTCGGCTGTCATCCTGAACTTGATTCAGGATCCACCTATCTTGGAATCAGGTTGGGCATCGGACCACGGACTGATCCTGACGCCCGTCATCGCTGGCACCCGAACGTGATCTCACTCAACCGGATCCTGAATCAAGTTCAAGATGACAGGTGGCGGATAAGAGAACGTGTGGCGAGGATTCCGTTCAGTCGATGGGCGGTCGTTTGCCAGTTAGCCCAAGGGTCCGTTCCAATGCCGCCCCAGCCCGCAGGACAGAGACCTCATCGAAGGCCCGGCCGTTGATCATCATGCCTATCGGCATACCATCCTGTGTGAACCCGCAGTTCAAGCTGAGGGACGGCTGACCAGTCGTGTCGAACACACCCGTGAACTCCGTTAGACCCACGCCGCCGGGTGCATCTGCCTCACCGGGTGGTGGTGTGCATTCTTCGATAGTCGGCGTCTGTATTGGTACCGATGGCGTTACAAGTACATCCAGGTCGCTCATCGCCTCGTCCATTTTCTCGATGAACTGTCGGCGCGCGCGCTGTGTGTCTATGTAGTCGACCGCCGGCATGATGATCGCACTCTCCAATCGAGCGCGTATCGCCGGGCTAAGCTCATCACCGCGCGTCTGCACCACTTCGCGGTGAACCGCCGCTGCCTCTGAACCGAGCAACCCGATGTTAATGGTTCGTCCCATCGCCACCCACGGCATTGAAACCTCGCGCACGGAAGCGCCCTCGCGCTCCATGAGTTGGATACCGGAGCGGACGGCGGTCTCAATTTCCGGGTCCACGTTATCGAAGAAAAACTCTTTTGGTATTCCAACTCGCAAACCGTCAAAACCACGGTCTAATTCCGAGGTGAAATCCGGGACCATCTGTTCAGACGATGCAGGGTCCGCAGAATCGTATCCAGCAAGCACGTTCATCATGTGTGCACAGTCAGCCACTGTGCGCGTCATCGGGCCGACGTGATCACAAGACCAACTCAGGTCCAGTACGCCCGCTCGACTGATCCGGCCATATGTTGGTTTGAGGCCTGCGATCCCGGTCACAGCGGCGGGCATACGGATGGAGCCACCGGTATCGGAGCCGAGCGCACCCACCGACAACCCACCAGCGATAGCGGCCGCTGATCCCATGCTGGAACCGCAGCAGATACGGTCCAGATTCCAGGGATTGTGTGACGGTCCGTAGTGGGGATTGACCCCCGTCGCACCCATAGCAAATTCGACCAGAGCCGCCTTGCCGATGATGATCGCCCCGGCCGACTTCAGTAGCCGTGTGACCGTGGCGTCAGACGTCGCGATGTTGTCCTTCAGGACCGTTGAGCCGCCGGTCGTGGGGGTGCCCTCAACATCGATGAGGTCCTTCAGGGCGATTGTGATCCCATGAAGCGGGCCCCTGTAGCTGCCGCCAGCTATTTCAGCCTCCGCCTCGCGTGCCTGCGCGAGCGCGCTCCCCGAAAATACGTCCAGAAAGGCGTTCAACTGTGGTTCAAGCCGCTCAATTCGATCCAACGTGTTTTGGGTGAGCTCCACCGGCGACAGCTCACCGGAACGAATACGCGGCGCGAGGTCGTCTATGGAAGCGAATGCGAGGTCGATATCAGGCAATCAAGTTCTCCAGAGTTGGCTCAGGACTTCGGCGGCCGCGGTGCAAATACAGCAAACGGCTCGTGGTCACCTACGTTGAGCATTCGGATAGCTGCGGCGGTGGCATCGACATCATCGAACTTGCTCATGAGCAGCTTGATCCGCTCCTCGCTCAAGTTCAGACCGGCACGTGCCACATCTCGCCGTCGATCACCTACGCTGGAATTTCCAGATGCTTCAGGCATCACATCGCTCCGGTGGGGCCAGTCGGCCGATTATTTGGGGATTGGATCAAGTAGCAGCCGTCATCCGGCCAGCATTATAGGGACGGCCATCGTTATCCGACTCGCTAGAAAAGGATGACGCAGCGACCCCGGGTGCCACCGGCTTCAAGACGTCGGTGCGCCTCCACCGCTTCCTCCATCGGGTATGTTGCCGCAACCCTCAGAGAGACGGCACCGCTTTCGGTCTGCTGACGAAGATTGTCCAGCAGGTCCGCCCGATGGTCGTAGCTCCGCACCATGGTCTTGTGGAACGTTATGCCGCGTTCGCCGGTCCCGTCCCATCCTCTTACTGATGCGAACCCGCCACCGTCGCGTATCGCGCCCACGCTCAGCTCGTTCTGAACCGCACCGTCGGCAAGCCCATCGACGCCGTCGGGAGCCACCTTGCGTATCTGCTCTGCGATACCTTGACCGCGTGGCACGACCACGTCCGCACCCAGATCCCGGACCAATTGTTCATCAGCACTGGACGCATCTGCGATAACACGCAGGCCGTCCGCCTTTGCGAGCTGGACAACGTAGCCGCCGTAACATCCAGCGGCACCGGTCACTGCCAGTGTCTGGCCAGTTTTCAGGCCTAGCTGGTCCAACGACTGCCGTGCAGTCAGACCGTTCATGGGCAGCGTCGCCGCCTCTGCATGGGACGAGCCTGAAGGCGTGCGTACCACCGAATCGGCAGACAACACGATGCTTTCTCGATACCCGCCGTGGCTTGCATGTGGGATGACCATCGCCATCACATCGTCCCCGACCTTGAGATCGGTTTCGGTACCAGTTCCGATCTCGTCGATGACGCCAGCAGCGTCCATACCGGGGATGTAAGGCGGAGGATCTTCCTGTGGCCTGCCGCCACTGCGAAGACCCGTATCAGTTGGATTGACCGTGGCGGCGTGCACCCTGATGCGCACCTCGCCCGGCCCCGCATGGACCTCTGGAAGATCAACGATCTGTAGTGCCTCGGGCCCGCCGAACTCGATTACTCCAACTCCTCGCATTGTGTTTTCTCCTTGTTAATCTGGGTTTTTCTGGGTTCGGTCGTTTTCCGGGACAAAATGAATGGCGAAAGCTTAAACCTGCTGCAACGCCACGTGAGTACCTGTCGGAAGCTCCACCGTGATCTGGTCACCCGGACGAACTTCACCACCTTCTGCCGCCACCGACATCACTCCCGCCTTGAAGACTGGTTTACCGTCCTCATCCTTGTCGATCACCGCCGCCATAAGGTTCGGCTGGATATCGTCCAACTGGGCGCACGGATTGCGCAAACCGGTGACCATCACCACCACATCAGAGCCGATGTGAAGCTTCGCCCCCAACGGCAGGCCCAGAAGATCAATCCCCCGTGTGGTCACGTTCTCACCCATCTGACCGGGCTCCACCACAAGACCCTTCTCTCGCAACTCGTCCAAGAGCTCGACATGAATGAGGTGTACCTGTCGGAGGTTTGGCTGCGTGGGATTTTGACGAACACGAGAACGGTGTTTGACCGTCACGCCCTGGTGCGCATCGCCCTCAACCCCGAGTCCTTCAAGCACGCGTATAGATGACTGGTTCGGCTTCGACATCGAGTGCGTCTCACTAACACTCACCGCCTGCACGGATCCGGTTAGCGATGTTTGGGGTGCGGTCATTTAGAGGATGTCCCTTATTCGTTCGACGGTTCTTCGATTGTGTTGTTCAAACCACGCATCGTTATGGTTGATCGCCCAACCGACGCCGCCGACGGCGTTGATCAGCGTGATCTGGTTGGAGTGTCGCCATTCTGCATCCGTTGGCGTTCTTCCGTACCCTTCAAAAAAAGCGTCCCCGAGTCGCGGTTCATCGAGCCAATGGTCGTGGGTCATCCGTTGAATATCCTCCACCCAGTAACCTGGACGAGAACGCTCCCAATCGATCACATTTAATGTGGGATCCCCACGTTCGATGATCCAGTTACGTGGCGAATAATCACCGTGCATGGGAACGATGTCGAGTCCGGCCCACGCACCGTCGGCGGTGAGAATCTCCTCTGCCCAATCGCAAGTGGCAGCGTCCAGGTAAGGACGGGACGGCTCCATGAAACGCGTGATCTCTTCGAGCGTATAGGTCTGGACCCGGATCTCCCGCGATAGATCTATGTCAGCGTCATGCAACAGGCGCGCCAATCGTCCGGCGTGTTTGTAGGCGGTACGCAGCTCGCTAATATCCGTAGGCGCGCCCTCCCGATCCTCAAGTATTTGACCCGGAAGTTCGGTAAGCAATACCGCTCCCAACTCGTTCGAAACGGCTACAACCTGAGGTGTCGACCACCATGGCCCGGATTTCAAAAGAGGCACCCATTGATTCAGCGCGCGCACCTCTGCCTCGAAGTGATGATTGAACTCGTGACGTTTCAGGTAGAAGCCGGTCCCATCCGTTGCCTTGATTCTCCACGTAACCGACTTCCGACCGAACGCGCGCGACCTTTCCTCAATCCGGATATCGCTACCCAGCGTAGCCTCAACGAAATCCCGGAGGGCTTCCGGTTCTGATCTATCGGTCGTCACAACGGCGGCTCCAGAGCGGTGATGGCTGGTGAGTTGGAGTCTACCCGTCTTTTAGATTCCAACCCATCACCTGCGCACTTCACCCCATTACGCCGCGGAAATAGCTATTCGTCCATCGGCTGCGGCGTGCTACGATTTCCGGTCTAATGCGAATAACCGCTCAGCTTCGCGACGCAGTCGCAGAAGCACTTTCAAACGCACAGTCTGCCGGTGTACTTCCCTCAGCCGGCGCGTCCGAGATCGCCATCGAGCAGCCCAAGCAAGAGGGCCACGGTGATTTTGCGACCAGCCTGCCGCTCAGACTTGCGCGCACCATGAAAATGGCGCCGCCCGCCATCGCCACTGCAATCGTTGAAGCCTTTCCCGAGAGCGACGTTGTCGAAAAAGTCGAGGTCGCCGGACCGGGTTTCATCAACATCACCCTGGCCAACGCCTGGTTCCAGGAACAGGTCGAAGTGATCCGAGCCGCCGGAGCGGAGTTCGGCAACACGGACTCCAAGTCCGGCCAAAAGATTCAGATCGAGTTCGTCAGTGTGAACCCGACCGGCCCGCTCCACGTTGGCCACGCACGCGGCGCTGTCATCGGCAGCGGACTCGCAAATCTCCTTGAAGCCGCCGGTGCAGACGTGACCCGTGAGTACTACGTCAACGACGCTGGAAACCAGATGCGGGTCTACACAGAAACGCTCTACGCTCGATACATGCAGGCAGCGGGCCACGATGTGCCGCTGCCCGAGACCTCATACCCGGGCGAGTACGTAGCGGACCTCGCAAAGGACCTCTACGAGAAGGACGGAGGTGCGCTTGTCGATCTTCCAAAAGAAGAGGCTATCAAAGCGCTTTATCAGCCGGGACTCGACCGCAACCTGGCACTTATCAAGGAAGACCTTGAAGAGCTGAACATCAGCTATGACGTGTGGTTCAGTGAGCAGTCCCTGTTCGATACGGGCCGCTTTGACGCCACAATGAAAGAGCTGGAAGACGGCGGCTTTATCGTTGATCGGGACGGCGCTCGCTGGTTCGCCTCAACACAGCTCGGCGAGGACAAAGACAACGTCGTAATCCGCAGTACCGGTGGGCACACCTACTTCGCCAGCGACATCGCCTACCACGCGGAGAAGTTCAAGGAACGGAACTTCGACCAGGTGATCGACGTCTGGGGCGCGGACCACCACGGCCACGTCGCACGCATGAAGGCCGCTGCCACTGCGCTGGGTGTCGATCCCAACAAGCTGGAGATCATCCTTAACCAGATCGTGTCCTTCAAGGAGGACGGTGAGTCTCTCAGGTTCAGTAAGCGCAAGAACGTAATCGTGACCGTGCGTGAACTGGTCGACGACGTCGGCTCAGACGCCGTGCGTTACACCTTCTTGAGTCGTGGTGCAGAGTCGCAGATGGAGTTTGACCTCGATCTTGCGCGCAAGCAGTCCTCAGACAACCCGGTCTACTACGTCCAGTACGCACATGCCCGGTTATCCGGGATTCTGCGTAACGCTCGTGAAACGGGGATCGACTGGGCGGACGGTGATGTGTCTCTGCTCACGCACGAGCTGGAGATCGCGTTGATCCGCCAAATCACAGGGCTGCCAGACGTCGTGGAGCGCTCCGCTGACAGGCTCGAGCCCCAGCAGATCCCGCACTACGCAACCGAAGTGGCAAGGGCGCTACAGAGGTTCTACGACGCCTGCCGCGTGATCTCAGAGGAAGAGGACGATCTGCCGATATCGAAGGCCCGACTAAAGCTGGTCGAAAGCGCACGCATAGCGATTGCCCGCTGTCTCACGCTCATGGGGATGAACGCGCCAGAGCGCATGTAGCCTCTAGAGTCGAGTGCTGATCAGCGGTTCCGTGGTTGGTGCGCTTGCACCACCCTCGGTCTCTTCCGTTATCGCAATCTGATCACCACGCCGTAATGGGAAGTCCATGTCGCCTGACCACTTGCCGTCATCGTCAGTGTCAAACACACCCAGGCTGTGCGCCTCTTCGTCGCGAACCGCCCACAACTGATAATCACGGCCAGATGGCAAGGGATCGAGCCCTCCAAGCGAGAAGGTCGTTCCCGGCTCGCCAAGCGTTGCCTCAACCCGCACCCACTCGCCGCCCGGCTCTTTAACGAAGTTAACCAGGTTCTCAGCTGGGTCATCGAGTTGAAGCACCAGGTTCCAGGCCACCAGGGCGCCCACGGCCAACACCAGCACCGCTGCGATCGGCCACGATGCGGCTCTTCTGAGTTTGAATACGCCGAAACGGGACTTTCCGGACGGGGCCACTGCGGCTGACTCGGCACGAACAGCGGCCGAGATGCGATCACCCAGTCCAGAAGAGGGCACCATTTCAGGGGCGGCATCAGCCAGCCCGAAACCGGTGGCCCTCAGTCCGACGATCTCGTCATGTAGATCACAGCCTGCCAGATGTTCCTCTATCTGGCGCTTCTCCTCCGGTGTCACGCTTCCGAGTGCGTAAGCGCCGCTCAGATCGCGAACAACATCGCAATTCATGGCGCTACCTCGATTCCATTTCTGATATCCCGAAATCCGCTCGTAATCGTAGCAACCCGAGCCGCAACCTGCTTTTCACGGTGCCAAGCGGTGAGCTTGTTTTGTCGGCGATCTCCATGTGCGTTAATCCGCCGAAATAGGCGAGCTCTATCGCCAGCTTCTGATCTTTCGGCAACGACTCCATGCATTGGACAACGCGCTCATGCGTAAGCGAGTCGGCCACTGTGTCGACCAGTTCCGCTGCTCTCTGATCCACGATGTCGTCCGGCAACGCGTCAGATATCGCGGAACGCCGCTCCCTGGACCGCAACATATCTATCGCACGGCGGTGTACGAGCGTCATCAACAGGGAGTCCACCCGGCCACGCCGACTGTCTATCTTCCCAGACGCTCGCCATAGATCCATGAACGCCTCTTGAACGGCGTCCTCCGCAGCGCTCCCATCGCCAAGCACCCTGTACGCCAGGCCGAACGCCCGCCTGCCTACTAGCGCGTACAGTTCATCCACGGCCTCCGGGTCGCGGGCGCGCAACCGAGACGAGAGACGATCTGCCTCTTCACGACCGATGCGTGCGGGCACGCTATCGTTGACTTTGCGGTTCGTGGCAATTCCTCCGGCTGTGGTCGGAAGAGCAATTGTAGCCACTGGCTGGTGAATCCCTTCTGAGAAGCACCGGTCAACGGCACGACAGGAGCGAACAAGTCTGCCGCAGACCGATACCTCTCTCCCGGTATTTCGTTTCCAAACTTCATTTGGATCAGTTGACAAGAAAACGGCGTATCTAGATTTAAGTGATCCGTCTGACTGTTCTGGACGAAATAGGGTCAGCACCTGATTACAAAAACAAGACACCCGGGAGTGGGATTTGATTAAGACAGGAATGTTTCGGCGGAGGCTGGTGATCGCAGCGTTGGCTTCAATTGCGCTGGTCGCAGTTGCCTGTTCGAGCGATGAACCGGAACCGACCGCGGTACCTCCAGCCGCAACTTCAGCGCCTGCACCGACCGCGGCACCCGTGGCGGATGGCGACGCGATGATGGACGATGATGTAAATCACCTGATGATGGCTCAGACCGAAGCATCGATTATCGTGCCGCTCGAAGAGCTCAACGAGTCCGGGCAACAAGGAGTGGCCATCCTGGTCGGGCAGGGCGACACCACGGAGCTGGTCGTGGACATCAGTTCCGGTGAGACTGACGTTCCCCAACCGATCCACCTCCACCAGGGAGGGTGCGGTTCGCTTGGTGATGTGGCTTTCGCACTGAGTGACATCGTCAACGGCGAATCTGTTACGACTGTTGAGTCCTCGCTGGCAGAGCTATTAACCGGCGGGTTTGCTATAAACGGCCATAAATCTGCTGAGCAGATCGGCGAGTACGTCGCGTGCGGAGAGGTTCCAAATGCTATCGAGGCTGGAACCTTCACACTTGAAGCCATCGATGGCTCGGGCCAGCACGGCTCGGTGTCGTTTATCGACAGGCCCGGCGGCGGGGATGACGGAAGTGGTGCGAGTACTGCGATCGTGATTAGCGTGGGCTCGGCTGATGTCGGACTGGAACAGCCGGTTCACATCCACCAGGGAAGTTGCGACAACCTTGGCGATGTAGCGATTCCACTCACCAACGTGGTTGACGGCCGGTCGATAACAATATGGGACGCACCGATATCCGAGGTGATGCAGGACGGTTTCGTCGTGAATCTCCATAAATCGGCGGACGAAGTTGCGGTCTACACGGCCTGTGGCGAGCTGACCAGCAGCGCTCCGATAGCGATGTCGGGCGACGCCATGATGACCGACGACGTTGCGATGGAGTCTGATGGCGACGCCATGATGTCTGAAGATGGCGCGATTTCGTCCGACATCTCTGGGTTCAACCTTGAGGACCTGACCATCTCGGTCGGGGACGTGATCGCGTGGACTAATCGGGACAACGCACCACACACGGTGACGCACGGGGTATCGCCAGTCGTTGATCCGAGCGCGGCATTCCAGAGTGGATCGTTCTTCAGGGATCAGTCGTTCTCAAGCACCTTCACAACAGCGGGTACCTTTGCATACTTCTGCGAAGTCCACCCGTCGATGACGGGGACCATTACCGTCCAGTGATGGCGGCGACCGCCGAATGTCTCTGACGCTTTCGCGTCCCCTGACATAAAGACGAAAAGGGCGACCCGCACGGGGTCGCCCTTTTTTGCGTCCAGTTCGCCCCCGTGGTGTCCTACTCGAAGCCGCCGCTCGCCTTGTAGCGCGGGATCGCCTCAACGTAGTGGTTTGTGGCACTTTTAATCATGGCCCTGTGCTGATCTTTCAGCTCTCCACGGACACGCCCGGGCGTTCCGAGAACGAGCGAACCGTCCGGGACGACCATGCTCTCGACAACAGTCGAGTTGGCACCTACCAGGCAGTCGTTGCCGATCTCACAGCCACCGTTCAGCACTGCGCCGTTCCCGAGAAGGCAGTTGTCGCCGACTTTTGACGCGTGACAAACGACGTTGTGGCCGATGGTGGTGTGGTTGCCGATGGTCGCCGGGTAGTCGGCGTGCAGCACGGAGTTGTCCTGGATGTTGGTATGGCTGCCGATCTTGATCTTGCCGCTGTCGGCGCGGATCACGACGCCGGGCCAGATGCTCGAGTACGGTCCGACCTCGACATCGCCAATCAAGTAAGCGGTTTCGCTCACAAAAGCCGTCGGGTCGATCTTCGGCGTCTTGCCGTCAAACGTCTTGAGCATCCATACCTCTTATATATCTTCTTAATGGGTCACTGCGTCAAAAGGACGCCGCCGAAAGGATAACGTCGCGAAGTTGGAACCGCACCTGTCTCTGGACGAACACGTCCTCATGTCATCCTGAATTAAGTTCAGGATGACAATGGTAAGCAGTAACTGATGATCAATAGTGCCCTGGGCCAACTGCGATCCCGACTGAAGTGGAGGAACCTTCACCGGTCGATTTCCCGTTTAGAACAGAAAATTCATGTCGGGTCTCATCCGACAGCACTTGTCCTCACACCGGGATTCCTGAACACTGCGGGCGTCAATTAGCGAATGCAGAAGGAACACATGCCCGATATCGACCAACTCACAGGCCGTTCCGGTAAAACCATCTCGGAAGTTATTCAGTCAACGGCACGGGAAGCCGGGCAAATGGTGCTGGGCCGCTACCACGACCAGGGCCGCATCGACATCAAAGGCCGCGGCGATGTCGTCTCTGAGGTCGATCATGCGTCCGAGGAACTCATCTCAGCGCGCCTGCTTGAGGAGTTCCCGGACTTCGCTTTCCTTGGTGAAGAGTCTGGACTAAAGCCCGGAGACGATGAGTGGCAGTGGATCGCTGATCCCATAGACGGTACCCGCAACTTCGTGTCGCACGTGCCCAACTGGTGCGTCATGGTGTCGTTGGCTCACAAAGGCACGCCGGTTGCCGGGGCCACGTACGATCCGCAACGTGACGAGATGTTCTACGGGCAGGTCGGGCAGGTGACGACGCTGAACGGTGAGCCGGTTTCCGTGAGTGAGAAGTCGACCGTGGCCGATTGCGTTATCGGGCTTGATCTCGGTTACAACGATGAACTTGCCATGCGGGTGTGGGGCGTGATCGGTGCGGTATTTCCTGGGATGCAGGCGATCCGAATCCTTGGCTCGACTGGCCTCGGCATGGCCTATCTTGCTTCGGGACGAGTAGACCTCTACTTCTGCGCCGGCGGCAATCCGTGGGACATCGCCAGCGGCGTCGTACTGATTGAGGGCGCGGGTGGTGCAGTATCAGATCGCCACGGCGCTTCGGTGAAGATGCCCTCAGAGGCCATCATCGGCGCAAGCCCGGAAGCCCACGCCGACTTCTTGCGCATAACGGAGCGATTACCGTTCCGCAAAGATGCAGGCGGTTACGGGTAAAGAACCCCTTCCACGAACCGTCATTCCCACCTTCGTGGGAATGACGAGGTGATTGATTGACCTCCTCCCTGGGATGGAGGAGGTTGGAGGTGAGGCGCGTACGAGCGACACGCCGCAAAGGCCCTAAATCCCGGGCTTGAGCCTGTGCCACTCCGTCGCCTGCTCGTAGGCGTGTGCCACCCGTAGGACCGTTCCATCACCCATCTGCGGGCCGATGAACTGGAGTCCGACCGGGAGATCCTCAGATATGCCGCCCGGCACGGAGATAGCGGGCAGTCCGGCGATGTTCACCGGGATGGTGCAGACGTCGCTCAGGTACATTGCCACCGGGTCATCCATCCGGTCGCCCGCCTTGAACGCCACCGTCGGTGAGGTCGGCGTGACAAGCGCGTCGAAATTCTCGAAAGTAGCGGCGAACTCCTGCCGGATCAGCGTCCGGACCTGCTGCGCCTTCTTGTAGTAGGCGTCGTAGTACCCGGCGGACAGTGCGTACGCGCCGATCAGGATTCGCCGCTTCACCTCGGCTCCGAAACCCTGTTCACGGGTCTGGTCCATCACGTCCCATGCGGTGGGAACGTCATTCACGGCGTTGCCGTACTTGAACCCGTCGTACCGGGCCAGGTTCGCCGACGCCTCTGATGGAGCGATGATGTAGTACACGGCGAGCGCCTGATCAGTCAGCGGCAACGACACCTCTTCGAGCGTCGCTCCAAGCCCCTCAAGCGTCTCAAGCGACTTCTCGAAAGCCGCTTTCACGCCCGACTCCATGCCGTCCACAAGGTACTCACGCGGTACACCCAGCTTCATCCCAGAGATGTCGCCGGTAAGTGAACTGGTGAAATCCTGTGCCGGTGTATCGAGAGAAGTAGAGTCACGCTTGTCATGCCCGGAAATCACGCTGAGCGTGTCGGCGGCGTCTCGTACGTCCCGGGAGAACGGGCCGATCTGGTCCAACGAAGACCCGAAAGCGATCAAACCGTATCGACTAACAAGACCGTATGTGGGCTTCATGCCGACAATCCCGCACAGTGCCGCAGGCTGACGGATTGATCCGCCCGTGTCGGAGCCAAGAGACACAAAGCACTCGTTTGCAGCTACGCCCGCGGCCGGTCCGCCACTACTGCCACCGGGAACGCGATCTGTGTCCCAGGGGTTACGGGTGGCGCCAAAGGCCGAGTGTTCGGTCGACGAGCCCATGGCGAACTCGTCGAGGTTGCCCTTGCCCACAATCACGGCACCGCCGGAACGGAACTGTTCGACAACGTAGGCGTCGTATGGCGGGGTGTAGCCCAGCAACATACGAGAGCCAGCTGTCGTGGCGACGCCCTCAGTAGAGAGGTTGTCCTTCACCATTACCGGAATACCGGCCAGCGGGCCTTCTGCCTTACCGTCCGCACGCGCCTCATCGGCTGCTCGTGCCGCGTCCAGCGCCCGGTCCTGCGTGACCGTGATGTAGCTGTGGACCTGCGGTTCTATCTCCTCGACCCGCTTCAGCACCGCCTCTGTGAGTTCGACCGACGAGACCTGCCCGGACGAAAGTAAATCCTGTGCCTCGTGCGCCGTTATTCCAGTGAGTTCGCTTCCAGCGTTAACCAAGGATCGGCCGCACCTTCACGTAGCCGGCTTCGGAATCCGGAGCATTTTTCAGGATGCCCTCGCGCTCCAGCGATTCCTGAGCGGAATCGGCCCGCAATACGGTACGGACTTCGGTCGTGTGACCAGTTGGTTCGACGCCCTCGGTATCGACCTGTTGCAGTGATTCGAACACCTTGAGGATGCTGGATAGCTGTCCGCGCATCGTCTCTATCTCGTCATCGGTAAGCCCGAGGCGGGTGAGTGCGGCGATGTGGCGGACCTCGTCCGCTGTCAGTTCGTCGGCCAAGAATCTGTCCATTTCAAACAGCGTCCGGCGTTATAAACCGGAGCATATGTGGATAGCAATAAAACCCGGCATCGAGTCTAGCAAAGGGACTGCCATTGCCGGACGCGAATCTGGGCCAAATGAAAAGGGGCCGGTCAACTGACCGGCCCCTTTTGCAAGTTCGAGAGTTTGCTTAGCTGGATCGACGCGCTACACGTCCGGCAGATGGGACGATGAATCCCTCAAGCAGTCCGGCCAGGAATGCGAACGAGAACAGGGCCAGCTGACCGACAACCAGGCCAGGCCCGCTACCCGGGAAGGCGAGGAAGTCGATAAAGGTGCTGGTCTCCTGGTCGGAAACGATCGGCAGCGAAACGATGCCGGATCCGAACAGGGCGAAGATGCCAAGTGCGAGCACGCCACCGACCAGCGGCCTCGCAAGACCGGTGAACAGTAGTGCGCCGCGTTCCGTCTGCTGATGCTGGAACGTGACTGTCCTGATCAACACTACGAACGAGCTACCGACGGTACCCATGATGATGGCGGCCATCGGAACGCTGAGCGATGCGCCCAGGAAGAGGATGTCTGCGGCGACGGTCCAGATCGTGAGACCGGCCATGACCAGATACAGAATCCCGAGTCCCGCTAGCGGGGATGCGACCCTGCGAAGTACCGTGCGGGATGAAATCATCTCGTCCACGTTTGTGGAGAGCGTGTGTGAAATCTCCTCACCGTCACGGGCGACGTTCATCTCACCCCTGAGTGCGCGGTCGATCCACGTCTGGAGATCATCCAGAACTTCGTCATGGTCCTTGAGTTTTGCGCTGCGGACACGTGTCTTCAGTTGCTCAATCATAGCTATGAAGGGTGCCGCTTCCGTCGCCCGACCTCGGTCCGTTGGCGAAGGCGAGCCTTCCTGAAAATCGTAAACCTGGCCAGTGGCTTCGGTCATTTCGACACCCCCTGATGTTGGTCGTGAGTGGTCGTGTCTGGGTGCCCCGAATTCGGGGCTTAATGCAGGCAACCTAGCACCGGTCTGAATATAAGGTCAAGCAATGTGCGTGACGCCAATTAAATTGCTACCACACGGTACCCGGTGGACGCATCGCCGCGATATCATCTTCGCTTACGCCGAATTCCACCACGCCCGCACCGAATGCGAGCGAACGACGGACCGCTTTGACCGCTAATCAGACCGCAAACAATAAGCCGATGGTGCGCGCCGCAGGGCTCGCCAAAAAGTTCGGTGATTTCTCTGCCGTGGACGGAATCTCATTTGAGGTACGGCCTGGTGAGACATTTGGCATGCTCGGCCCAAACGGCGCCGGTAAGACCAGCACGCTACGTATGATGAGCGGACTTTCTCCCGTGACCTCAGGCGAGCTTGAGATTGACGGGATAGACGCCACAACTAACCCGAGATCCGTTCGGGATGTGATAGGGGTCGTATCGCAGCACGACGGTCTTGACCCGGACATCAGCGTCAGGGACAACCTCACGGTGTACGGCTTCTACTTCGGGCTGGACCGTGGAATGGCAGGTCGCAGGGCCGATGAGGTGCTGGACTTCTTTGGCCTCCGGGCACGTGGTGGCGACTCCGTGGATGACCTTTCAGGCGGGATGCGCCGACGGCTAACCATCGCCCGAGCCTTCGTATCACGCCCTCGACTCGTGATCCTGGACGAACCAACGACCGGGCTCGACCCCAGCAGCCGAAACCGTGTCTGGGAGCAGCTCGCTATCCTCAAGAACTCCGGCGTCACGGTAGTGATGTCCACGCACTACATGGAAGAAGCTTCCATCCTGTGTGACCGCCTCATCATCATGGATGAAGGACACATACTGGCTTCAGGTACGCCGGACGAGCTGATTCACGAACAGGCGGGTGCGGAGGTCGCACAGGTCCGGCCCGAGGAAGGTCAGCGCGATTCCGTGCAGCGCCAGTTGAAGGACTCCGGCTACGAAATATCCGAGATCGGGGCCATCTTCACGGTGCGCGGAGAGAACGGGAGCAGGGCAGACCTCTCCGGCATCACGGGGGCCAGGGTCTCGTATCGCGCTGCGAACCTGGAAGACGTGTTCCTGTCGCTGACGGGCAAGGACCTTCAAGATGAATGAATCACTGGCTGAACGACGAGCACCGGGCCGGTTCGACTTTCGTACGCGTGGCGTTGCGGGCGTCTGGCTGCGCCACTACACGGCGTTCAAAGGCGGCTGGATGATCGAGATGACCGGCATCCTGCTGGAGCCTGTATTCATCCTGGCGGCGGTCGCTTTCGGGATAGGTAAGCTGGTTGGCGAAGTAGAAACCGACGACGACGGAATCAGGTACGCCGTGTTCGTTGCGCCCGGAATAGTGGTCGGAAACGCCATGTGGCACGCGCTGTTCGAGTGCTCATGGGGCGCGTTTAGACGGCTCCAGACGAACCGAATCTACGACAGCATCCTGGCGGCTCCGGTGTCTATGCGGGAACTGGCGATGGGCGAGATCGGTTGGGGAGCGACCCGCGCATTAATGACGACCGCCGCCGTGCTGGCATTTTCCGCCGCCACCGGCCTCGTGGAATCACCCTGGGCCATAGGTATCCTCGTCATCGGAATCCTGACCGGCTTGATGTTCGGCGGATTCGGGTTGATAGCGGCGGCGATAGCGCCTTCAACCCACATGTTGACGCTCGTGTTCACGATGGTTGGCACACCGTTGTTCTTCTTTAGCGGGACCTTTTTCCCGATTACGACACTCCCGGCGTGGGTGCAGCCCATTGCCTGGGCCTTGCCGCTCACACACCCGGTTCGAATCGCTCGAGCGTTTGCGACCGGAGATCTCTACCTGAGTTTGCTGTGGTCGCTGCTCTACATCATCGTGGCGACGGCGATCTTCTTCCCGCTCGCCACGCGATTGTTGCGCCGCCGACTTCTCGTTTAGGGACGGTTGTCGGCGTCCAGACTAAGAGTTCAGGTACCTCTGGCGCGCTGGGCGCGCTCACGACGAATGCGCTGCTTCTTTCGCGCCGTGTAGGTGATCCACCCACCACCGCCGAATAGTGCTCCCGTGACGAGAAGGAACATCATCGTCCCGGGTATGCCGAGACTGTCTCCCCGCACGCGTTGCGCAATCGAGACCGGTGCCTCCACGCTGCCTTCGCCGACGTCCGATTCAACAACGACCTCGACGTCCCATACGCCCGGGTCTTCCAGATCGAAATTGGCGTCGTAGAACTGGCGCTCAGTAGGAATGTTCAGAGCCGGACTGAACTGTGAATCGGCTTCACCCTCTCGGTGTCGTGCGGTTACCCGAACCCGTGCGTCTTCAACAGGTTCACCCGTCTCAAGAAGATCAACCGTCACAGTCAGGTGGAGCCTGCCGACTAACGGCTGCAACGGGAGGATTCGCACCGCTATAACGAATGGCCCGTCGACCTCACGAAATATCTCGGTCCCTTCGTTATGCGCCCGGGCGGTGCCAGTACCGGACACCGAGAAGAACAGTGTCAGCGCGAACAGCAACGCAAGAAGCGCTCGGCCCTGTGGTCGGAGGAGAGGAAAAGTCACGCCGGTATTGTAGGTCCGAACTCGAGCCATCCGGTAACGAACGTGGGCCAAATCTCCCCGAAAGTCGTCGAATTCTGACACGAGTCGTCAACAACTACGCCGGACGCGAAAAGCCGCCCATTGAGGAGTGCCAATGGGCGGCTTTTCCGGTCTTATCCGCCCCCGGAGGAAACGGGGGCATCAGATAACTCAGGCTGCGAGTGACTGCTCTTCTTCTGCAGCCGCCGGGTCGTGTCGCTTGAGCGGCAGCTGTCCCGTGGCGTCCAGGTAGGTCAGTACTGCATGCACCCTGCCGTGCAGTTCGCCGTTGGCGTTGAAGCCAAGCTTGGCAAGGATGCTGCTGATGTGGTGCTCCACGGTTCGGGGCTGGATGTACAGCGCCTCTGCGATGGACCGGTTACTGTTCGCCTGCGCCATGTGGGACAGGACTTGTAGTTCTCGGCTCGTGAGGCCCTTGAGTGAAGAGTTGATCTGCACATTCGGGGAAGAGGTGAGCTTGGACACCATTACCGGGTCCAGTACGGTCCGTCCGACTGCGACGTCCTGGATGGTCCGTACAAGGTCTCGTGTCGAGCTTAGGGATTCCTTTAGTAAGTAAGCCTTGCCCGCGGAGTCCTCCTTGAGGAACTCCTTCATGTACTCAGCCCGGTCGTGAGCTGAGAGGATGATTACTCCCGTGCCCGGGACTGTTTCTCGGATCCGCCGTGCCGCCTCAATGCCGTTAATACGGGGGAGCGCCAGGTCCATCATCACGACCGACGGCTGTAGCGTCGCTACCGCCTTGAGGAGCGCGTGGCCGTCCGAAACGGCGCCGACGATGTCTAACGAAGGCTCTCGTCCAAGGATGAGCGTGAGGCTCTCCCTGAGCAGTTCGTGGTCATCAGCGATGAGGACAGAAGTCTTCTGAGTGTGGCTCTTCATGATTTGGTGATCCCCTCTCATACGGGCCCCGGTCCGCCAACCTGGGCTCCGCCGCTCTCCCGTGCCCTTTATTTATAAGGACCGGAACCGTCGTGGGTGCGTTCGTCTAAACGTCCCGTGAACTGAGCGGTTAATTGCACTGAGCCAATAGTGTCAGCCGTGTAAGTGCTGGAACAGTCGGGCGGTTACGCGATTCCGCGCGTGGTCTGCTACTACGCGTTGTCCGACCGCACAGGATGGGGGTTGGCACGCATGGGGCCGCGGGGTTACTCGACGGCATTGAGACTGGCGATATCACGATGCCCGGTATTGGAGCGCTCCCTGTGTCCGGTCAGACGTAGCGACCATACCTTGTGAAGAACAGCCGGGGCCATACCTCGTCCGGTTCGCGAGCGCGGACCTTGCCATAGAGCTGAGTGGCCGAAAGCTGATCGGAGAACAACAAGGATGATACGACTCCTGGACCGCATGTTTAATGGTGGGCGTACCTTTGCCCAGCGCGGCATTACCGGGACCGAGACGGCGATCGTTATCGCCTCCGGCGCCGCTGTGGTCGCCACTATGGCGGCGACGCTTTACGCATCATCCCTGGGCGGCGGAGACACGGTCTATGCAGACCTGAACGAAGCCTCCAGCGGCCTGGAACCCCGTGGCGGTGTGGTCGGCTTTACCGGCACGCTCCCGGACGGGGACACGGCTGTATATAAGGTTGGATTCGTAATCGCAGGCGCGCCAGACGCGGACCCCGTAGATCTGTCCGGTGATTACACGGTCGATGGCGTCGGCGTAGATCCGGATATAAGTGATGGTGCGACAACCTCACCGATAACGGTCAACTACAGGCAGGGAGACGTCGTAATAGAGAACGTCCCCTGGACCGCAAGCTTCCTGGGTTTCTCTAACGGAAACATGGTTCTCGAGACCGACGAGAAGGCCCAGCTTTCCGTCTGGCTTCTTGACCGTCATGGGCAGTACGAAATTGACACACCCGGAGCCGTCGCACAACGGAACGACGCCTCCGGCCTCCTTCCGCCTCTTAGCGCGGGGGACCAATTCACTATCGAAGTCAAATCGCAAGCGGACGGCGCGTTGCAAATTACCAGGTTGGTCCCAGAAGAGATGGAGCTAATCCTGAACATGAAGTGATCGTAGTGGCCCCAACAGGGCGTACGAAGACCGCTTTACACACCGAGAGGTCGATTTGGCAGACGATAACGAAGCACGCGTCCGGGTTCTGGAGGAGGAGTTGGTTCTGGTCAAGAACCAGATCCAACAAAGCCTCCTGGACATACGTGAACACTTACTTGACTTGACCAACCCGTTCAGGCCGGAAAACAACACCTAACGGGAATAACGT
>JABIGL010000019.1 GCA_018650185.1 Chloroflexota bacterium | reverse complement strand
CGGATGTCGGATAAGCGCTGTCATCCCTGATCGGTACTTACCGAGCCGAGCCGCTGCGTGCAAAATGGTTGCTCGCAGTCCCACAGGTACGAAGGCGACCGATGGCAGATTCCTCACAAGATACGAAACCGGGCGGCGTTCTCGCACTGGCCGGTGGAGTTGGTGGCGCCAAACTGGCGCTGGGGTTGAGCCGCGTTCTGGCGCCTGAGGACCTGACCGTTGTCGTCAACACCGGGGACGACGAGATTTTCTACGGTCTCCATGTGTCGCCCGATATCGACACGGTGACGTACTCCCTCGCTGGCCTCGCGAACCCGGAAACCGGTTGGGGATTCGCAGGGGACACGTTCAACGCCCTCGAAACACTGGGCACTCTAGGTGCCGACACATGGTTCGGCCTGGGCGATCACGACCTTGCGCTACATATTCGCCGTTCAGACATGCTGCGTTCCGGGATGACGCTATCCGAGGTGACGCTGGAACTGTCAAACCGAATGGGTGTGCGACACCCGATCGTGCCGATGAGCGATCAGCGCGTCAGCACGGTCATCGAATCTTCCGACGGAGAGATGCCCTTTCAGGAGTATTTCGTCCACCGCCGCTCGGAACCGGATGTCCTGGGATTGCGATTTGACGGTGTGAAATTGGCGAAACCTGCGCCGGTATTTGCCGCATCTATCCAGAACGCCAGCGCCATCGTGTTCTGTCCCTCGAACCCTTTCCTGAGCGTTGATCCGATTCTGGCGATACCCGGGACCAAAGTTGGGATCGCTGACTCTGGAGTACCGCGCGTGATCGTCAGCCCCATAATCGGCGGACAGGCGATCAAAGGTCCCGCGGCGCGCATATTCGAGACCTTCGCCAACAAACCGCCAAGCGCGTTGGCGGTAGCCCAGCACTACGCAGGATTGGCGACGCACTTCGTAATGGATACCGTGGACGAGGCGAGTCGTTCAGAAGTCGAAGCACTTGGATACACGGTCCTCGTCACGGAGACCCTTATGACATCAGAGGAACACAAGATTGCGCTAGCGAAGGCCGTGTGTGAGATGGTCGGGGTGCCGGTCTGAGTCAGATCACCGACCACCGACGTATCCGAGCCGTCATACCGATGAAGCCGATCGCCGAGGGAAAATCGCGCCTCGCATCAGTGCTTTCTGATGAACACAGGGCACTCCTGTCCTTAGGACTATTGTTACGCGTGGTTCAGTCGGCAGAAGCCACTCCGGAAATATATGACGTGGTCGTTTACGGAGGCGATGAAGCCGTTCGGCAGGCCTGTAAATCGGCCGGGGTGGGATGGCGTCAGGACCCCGGTAAGGGGCTGAACGGGTGCATGGAATACGCCTTCTCGGAAGCGAGTGATGAGGGGTTCGAATTCGGGATGTTCCTACCCGCCGATTTACCACTGGTGACTCCTGAAGATTTGTCCACCTTTGTCGAAACCGGGCATGCGACGACGATCACGATAGCCCCGGATTCAACGGATGATGGAACCAACGCATTACTGGTGGATCTGACGGTAAATTTTCCGACCATACTCGGTGAATACAGCTTTTCAAGACATGTGAAACAAGCTGTCGAGTATGAATTGAAGTACGCAGTACAGAGGTCTGAACAACTCGGGTTGGATATCGACACAGGAGCAGATGTCGAACAACTCCTTTCGATATCTGCAAACCTCTGGGACGAGCTACGAAATGAGATTCAGATGGCAGGGTTAACCAATTTTTTGCAGGCTACTGAAGGAACCAGATGATTGACACAGATCTAAAACTGGGCGTGGTACTGCCGACCCGAGGGGTCGTACTCGCCGGTGGCGATGATCCTGATGCCGGGCTGATTGTTCGCATGGCACGGCTAGCTGAGGATGCAGGTGTCGATTCGGTATGGGTGGGAGACAGCCTCGTAGCCAAACCTCGGTTAGAGCCGCTTGCAGCGCTCGCGGCCGTGGCGGCGTCCACCAAACGGGTACGCATGGGTACATCGGTGCTACTGGCCGCTCTGAGGCACCCGGTTCTACTTGCCCAGACCGCAGCAACCGTTGATCAGCTTTCAGAGGGCCGGCTCACCCTGGCGATGGGGGTGGGTGGAGCATTCACCGATGCGCAGCAGAACGAATGGGCGACCGCGGGGGTGGAGAAGCGCACCCGTGCGACTCGAGTGG
>JABIGL010000058.1 GCA_018650185.1 Chloroflexota bacterium | reverse complement strand
TATGCCTGCCGTCTAACACGAGGCAGGACTAACATAATCCCTGGTACCGCTTCAGGGGGCAGGTCACAGCCGGGTACGAAGTGGTCTATCAGGAAACGACCGACAAGCTGACCGGCCTACTGTCGTCAGTCCAGAGCGAAATCGATGAGCTTCAAAGCGCCGGTTCGCCGGTGGCCGCAACCAACGCCGAAATCGCTGAACTTCAGGATCAGATAAATGCCTTGAATACGGTGTCTGAGCTGAAGCAGCTCGAGAAGAATGACGCCGTAAACACACTGTCGGCTCAGGCAGATCAGCTCCAGCAACAGTTGAACGCTGATATCAAGTATGTCGAACAGCAACTCTTCGATATCGATGACGAGCTGTCAGACTTGTACCGGGCCAGCGAAGACGACAACTTCGATTCCCAGATCGCTTTCAACGAGGCGCAACGGGAACTGGAAGATCGACGCTACGACCTGGACGACCAGCGATGGTTGCTGGACCAGCAGCAGCAGGACCTGTACTCCCAGAACAACGACCCGTATCAGGATGTTCAGGCAGAGGCTGACCTGATCTACGCAACAAAAATCCAGCCCTTGGAAAACGAGATTCGGTTCCTGGAAGACGAATTGCAGGACCTGTACAACGAGGTGCGTGACCTGGAACGTGAGATGCGGCTCGCTGAGCGTGGAGTGCGTGACCAACAGCGTGACCTTGAAGACCGAGCGATCGATGACTTCTTGGACTTCGCAGACTCCGACCCGACGACGGGCGACGGTATTGGTATCGAAGGCGTTCTCGACGAAGCCATCGACCAGATCATTGACCCTCTCGGTGACAAGCTGATCGAAGACGGTTTCGGTTTCGGCAGCGAGTTTGATGGCATCGACGAACTGATCGACCCCAGTGACATCGACCCGGCTCTGCTGGACGATGGCTCTCTGGACGGCCTGTTCGACGCCGCCGGTAACTTCATCCCGTCGCTGCCGGACGATGGCTCGCTGGACGGTGAATTCGACGCCGCCGGTAACTTCATTCCGGCATTGCCGGACGATGGCTCACTGGACGACCTCCTTGACCTTGACGCACCGGCCGACGAAGAAGAGCCGGTTGCAGACCCGGTCCAGTAAGCGGACAAACATGGTAAGCAACGGTCTCCGGCGCTATGAGTCCCTCGATTAGCGCCGGAGATCGGGTCCTTCGTACGACGCCCGGGACTCCTCGATGATCCCGGGCGTCGTCGCGGATTTCGTTGACACTCAAACGAGGCCACTGCTACGCTTAAACCTAGTTAGGATCGGCGCATTGCAAGGCACCGGTTCTGGCTATCGTGGGGATGTAGCTCAGATGGGAGAGCGCTGCGTTCGCAATGCAGAGGTCGGGAGTTCGATCCTCCCCATCTCCACCACATAGGAATTACAAAGACGCCGTCCAGTAATGGGCGGCGTCTTTTGTTTGGGATTTCGGTATCGGTGTGTTGAGCGGCAAACCGCGTATGTGTTCTTTATGTCATCCTGAGCCTGAGGCGAAGGATCTCCTGGCTGGCATTTCAGATCAGTCGGAAACTGGATCAGCGCCAAATCACTCAACATTCGTTTGGGCCCGCGATAGAGATTGGACGGATAGCACTCAGTGGGAGGTTCGATGTGAGAATTACCTGCGTAACCGTTGACTGCCATGATCCTGCGTCCATAGCCCACTTCTGGAGTGAAGCTCTCCACTGGACGTCGCCGCACGTAAGCGAAAGCGGAAACGGCGCCACCACGAGACCACCGGAAGGTGGAACCTATCTGGAATTCGTCCGCGTGCCGGAAGAGAAGACCATCAAAAACAGACTCCACCTCGGGCTTAACGCCGGATCACTTGTTGAGTTGGAGCACGAGTTAACCCGTCTGCAGACACTGGGCGTAACGATCGCGTGGGAAGAAGAGTTCCCGCCGAAGGTCGCCGTCAACTACCGAAACGTCATCCTCCAGGACCCGGAGGGTAACGAGTTCTGTTTGGGCGGGGGTGAGAGTCCCGGGTAGGTAGCGCATCGCCCTTTTGTGAATTGTTACCGCACCAGCGACCTTCCGACGGCCGGCATTCTCCAACCCACCGTCATTCCCGAGAACTCAAGAATTCCAGAAGACGCTTCCCATGCACCACGACCGAACTCGCCAAAAACCGTTTCTGGATTCCCTCCGTCGAGGGAAAGACGGTTGGTAACGGTTGTTCAGCCCCAACACCCGCTCTAACGCTCTCGAAGGGTCCCTCAAACAGCGACGCGAGGCCTCGGGACCCCACCCAGGAGGACACGGAGCGAAGCATGGGCGTGGCCGATCCGCCAACATCACCGCTACACCACGCGCCAAAGACACCGTAAAATCTTACGCACGCCCCGGTAGCTCAGTGGATAGAGCGACGGTTTCCTAAACCGCAGGTCGCGAGTTCGACTCTCGCCCGGGGCACCATACGTAACTCAATCGTGAGAGAGGCATCCGGAGATGGGTGCCTCTTTTGCGTTTGGCAGCAATTTTGGCAGCAACCCGGGCGCAGTATCGGTTTCTGGGCGACCCTTGACCAAGAGGCTCTAACCACCGGTTTGGCTGCCTACCAACGCCGGGTACAGAGTTGGATCGAGCCCGTTATCGCGTAAGATTTCGTGCCAACGCTCGTATGTCTGATTTCTATCCCATTGCGCGCGGGCCCACTGACTACCCTTGGCCCTCGTCATGATCCCTCCTGGTATTGGAGACCCGTCAAACAGCGGTTCGACGTTGTACATGTTGATCTCCAGGAAGATCGTGTATCTGCAGAGGCCATCATCAAATCTTTCACCATGGTCAGCGGCGGCCGCCAATTCGTTTTGATACACGTTC
>JABIGL010000190.1 GCA_018650185.1 Chloroflexota bacterium | reverse complement strand
GTAGTCCCCCGAGTTGTCTTCCAGTCCTAATTTCTCCAGGTCC
This sequence comes from Chloroflexota bacterium, assembly GCA_018650185.1. Lineage (GTDB taxonomy): Bacteria > Chloroflexota > Dehalococcoidia > Lucifugimonadales > Lucifugimonadaceae. Next base: position 4,839 of record JABIGL010000190.1, on the reverse strand, counting down.
CCGGATTGTAGGGTTGCAGCTCCTGTCCTTACCGACTCGCGCTGGGCTGCGACGGCCAGCATGTCTTCCGATATATCAATACCTACGACGCTATGCCCGGCATCAACCAACAAGTCCAGGAGACGGCCCGTACCCACCGGAGCATCCAGAATGACTGAATCCGGCTCGATTACAGTGGCGATATTCGCTGCGATACCAGACTCCCGCAAATATCGAGGACTTCGTTCTCTGGCCGCATCGTAATTCTGGGCGGTGGACCCGCTATAGCGGGATTTCGCCGAGTAGTCATTCATGAAGATGCTTTACACACCCGGAGATGGCCCTGGTGATATTGATTCCGGGCCAATATTTCGGCCCTCGGTAGCCAAACCCATGATTCGATTCGAAACCGCTTCCACGGACCGCCCTTTATTGGGGCCACCATACAGGTCCCGCACCTCCGCCCGCTCTTCAGCCCGAAATCCTGGTTCGGCCAGATATTTGTTCAACTGACCAAACAGATCTGACTCACTATGGGCGATGTCCATTGCAGACATATCTAGAAGAGGTCTGATATGTGTAAATTCAGCGAGGGCTGCGTTGCGAATGGATGTGTTGCGATATGTATGTAGCGCGGAGTTGATGATCGGCAAATCAAATATGCAGGCCTCAAGCATCATTGTTGAAAACAGGTTCACCATGACGTCCGAGTGGCGAAGAATCCCGGCGAGGGTTCGTTGATCTTCAATGTCATAGATAAATCCGAAAGGTTGATCAGTCATGCTTGGCTCATTCAGAATCAGCCTATCGCCGAATTCTTTCTTGAGAGCAGCCATCTCTTCCCGGTCTCTGTTACCACCGACTTTAATTCGCGCTGAGTAGACGGGATGCAGGCGTACTAACAGTTGGACAGGTTGGCTCACACGGCCAGACTCTATCCCTTCCAGGATCATGCGGATGAGATCTACGTTGTACAGGTACGTGGAGGGGGATGCCGTCGCCAGGAAGATGGTCCGGCGAGACGGATCAAGTTGGTGTCTTGAGAGCCATTCCTCACGGCCTGGACTGAATTCCTGATCAAAGTAACTGTCGAAATGGGCGATGCCTTCTACGAATATTCTTTCCTTCGGGATCCTGTGGTAGTCCGTGAGCTCGGTCCGCATCACGTCGTTCCAGGCGATTACCGCGTCCGGAGACTCGACACCGATGCCCTTGGAGGTCGGGTTGTCCCACGAGAGAATCACAGAGCACCCTTTCACGCCCTGCGACTTCGCCTCCCTCATCATCAGATTTCCTGCGTCTGTGGTACCGATATCAGTGGTTACCACTAGATCCAAATCGTGCTGCTCAAAAATGTGCGGATGGTAGTTGGCTTTCACCAGCCGCCGTTCCATGGCGATAACGAACCTTCTGGATGTCCGGCTTGTTCGAAGCAACCGAGCCAAACCATGGACGAACCGGGTCGAAAGTGTGTTCTTCAAACCTTTGCGAGGTCCGTGGTTTTCCGAGGCTGCGTGTGCGTCCAGCGTCGCCGCTTTCCTGCTAGTTGCGAGGGTCAATGATCGAACGTGCAGGAGGAATCTGTGCAACCTGGATTTTCTAGCATGGCCGGGCCAGCCGTCAGGGTTCAACTTCTCGACTGTTATACCCGGTCGCTTGAACGTAGATTCAAACTCGGGGTCGCCGGCGTTAGGCGACAGGACGATTACGCTTGCTCCCCGTTCGACCAGTCGGCGCGCTATGCCAGACCCAAGTAAGTACCGGGCGCCAAATCCAGAGCCCACGGTCAGCAGTATTGTGGGGGATGAGCGAGGGCCATCCCCGGGACCGTGTTGACTCAGTTCGTCAATCAAGTTGCGGTAGTCCGGTGACATCTCTACCGGCTTCGCCATAGCGCTTCGGAAAGTTTGCTCGGATTTCGGCCTCAAATGCCTGACTTATCAAGCGTTCACCCAGTCGCTCTTAGCTTTTAGCACGGTCCGAGCCAGAATATCCACGTCTTCCCCAAAGTCTCGGGTCTCTGCGGAGTAAGCGCTTCTGCCTAGCAAGTTCGTGTACCAGTTCACCGGGGCTGATCGGCTCATAACCGCCGCTACATAGCACATCAGTGCGTCTTCATCTTTCCGGTATTCAGAGATGAGCGAGTGGATTTCGGAGCTGAGTCGCGGCAGTTCAGTTACCTTGCGAACCATGCCGCTCGGAAGGAGTTCGTACGGGGTGTTCCCGAGGGTCAACACCGGACGCCCAAGAATAGCGGCTTCGAGGCCTACCGAACCAGATATGTTTGCGACCATTGTGGCTCCTTCAACCCAAGGACGGGCTGCCGTCGAGGGATCCGCAATTTTTACGTTCATCACGTCCAGCAGTTTCTGATAGAAACTTGGTGAACGCTTCCCTAGAGCGACAGGATGTTCCTTCACCACCAGTTGCATACCAACAGGAAGGTTGTAGGCGATGTTCCGGACAACCTCAATCTGATTCATGTATGCCCGGCTATAGATCAGGAGGGTCGCCTCAGGCTCCATGTGCAATGGGAAAAACGCGTACGGCTTGCCCGCCATGTCGTCGAGCGTGACGTAATCGTTTCTCAGTGATTTATGAACACGACGAGCCAGCCTAGGGTTGAATACATTCTTGTACAGGAAGGGAAGGATTCGCCCTGGTACTCCGTGGTCCCCCTTGGGCGCAGACTTGCGGATTTTGATCTCATCTCGGAGCACGCGATCCAGTCGCAATGCTCTTTTAAGGCTCCGCCCTTTGCCGTTTGTACGAGAGGCCTGAGCAGTCGTCAATCTTGATGGGAGGACCACTCCCTCGTACCTCGCGTCACCTTCCCGTGTCCGAGCCAGATATTCCTCGGCTATACCCCACCACTCATCACGAAGGCCTCCGGCGTATTCGTTGAACCGGTCACGGACTATTTCCGAAGGTTCGTTTGGGGTGGTCCCAAGACCCATGTAGTTAGCTAATCTGGTTGGACGCAGGTTTAGATAGGTGACGCCGCGATCTTGTGCCACAAGGTAAGCCGCGTACTCCCCGAGCGTAGAACACACGAAGCCGACGACGAGGTCGGGATTCACTTCATCGAACAATTTCTCCATTGCCAGAAGTGACTGGTCAAGATAGGCAAGCGCCTCGTCGTGAGCAAACGTAGGTTTGTAGTCCATCCGGGCATCGAACCGGTCTCCCAGGACCACCCGTCGATCGCTTACGAGAGCGTCCCAGAGGTTTCCAGGGGGTAACCGGTCTTCCCACGATTTGAGCCGCTCTGGATCTGCCGTTGTGGATTCTGCGGCCCGGAGCACTTCCCAGGATTTAACGATCGCGGTGTTGGCGTCCTCGAAGCCGGGTGTCTCAGCAAGGAACGATTGGTAATATTTGTCCTCGGATACATAGTACCCGACCCGATCTAGCGACACCAGTCTGGCCAACGATTCCGACAGAGCGTGGAAAACTCGGATCGATGAGGACTGACTAACAAATATTGCATTCATTCGCTGTCCCCCGATATCCAGGAGGCGGTCCATGGGTCATCTGAATGTGCCGCAACCCATCGCATCATCGCTTCCGCGATGGGTACATCAATGGGATCGTCGATGTTTACGAACCTTTCACGGGGCACAACATGTCCGCGTATCTGTTCGCCGTAGAGATCACCAGCCTCTAGCGTCGACCTTCGGGTGGCGTAGCACGAGCTGTTACGAATGAAAACGTCCGGAAGGAGTTGACGCGTCCACTGGACTTCCGTCTCGATGTACGGCTTCACGACGCCGTCGTTAAGTACCTTCAATTTGCCCGGGTGCAGATCTCCGACTGTGGCCAGCGTGACGCATGAATCCGCATCGGTCTCGGCCATAATTCCCAGGACCCCATCGATGTCGGACGGTGTGACCATGGGGGCCACGGATTGCAACAAAAGCACGGCGTCGTACGCATCGTCGCCCTGCCCTTCTACCTCCCGGAGTGCATGTAGGGCAACGGGGTGTGATGGAGCACTGTCCGTCGCTAACTCCGCTGGTCTCAGCAAAGGAACTTCCGGACCGTAGGATTTTGCTAGCTCCAGGATTTCCTCGGAATCAGTCGAGATGACCGTGCGGGTTACGCGGGTCGCGCCCAGAGACGCGGTGGTCGCGTAATGAAGAAGTGGTCTCCCCAGCACCGGTACGATGTTTTTGTGTGGCACCGCTTTGGAACCACCGCGTGCGGGAATCACACAGAGGGTTCTGAAGGGGGTTTCCTGGTTAGACATCAGTAGGTAAGTTTTTTGGTGGTCCTGAGAGGAGTCGATACCAGGACCTCGGCGATTTTCTCACCGGCTCCACCATCGCCATACAACGAAACAGGATCGGGGCGGACTTGTCCGATCTGTTCTCTTATGGCCGTAAGGATCTGATGCCTGTCCGGCGTCGTATTGACCACGTTCGGACCTTTCAGACGTCCACTTTGACGGGTGCCGATGTCTATAGCCGGTACGCCGAGGTATGAAGCTTCACGTATACCGGCAGATGAGTTTCCGACAAGTACGGCACTCTCATTGATGAGGCGAATAAAGTGCTCCGGCCGCATTCCTCTAAAGAAATGAATCGGTGCTTCGGGGTGCGCCTCTCTGAACTGCCGGATTCCCTTTGATGTTCCATCCGAACCGGCATCTATATTTGGCCAGAACCAGAATGCCTGTAGGCCTGAGTCGTGTATGGCGTGCAGGGTCTCTTCAACCTGAGACTGAGCGTGGTCTACGGCGTCCGTCACCGGGTGCTGTAACACGACCGCATATGGATCTGCCGAACGGATGGTAGGCCCAACGCCGCCGTAATGTTCGAACGGATCAAAGTTACCGTTGGACGAGGCGATCGCCGCCTT
>JABIGL010000066.1 GCA_018650185.1 Chloroflexota bacterium | reverse complement strand
CGACGGCATCGCGAACATTTGCGACGTGCTCCTCGTTGGCACGCATGCCGGCAATACCGTGGCCGGGACCGTATGGAAAGCGCATCTTCATCGCCTGATAGCCTTCCTCGACGTAGGCCTTGGCTTCGGCCTGCACCTTCTCAGCGCCGACAGGATGCAGCGCTGATGCATACACTGGAATGTACGGTTTCACCGGTCCGCCGAGAAGTTCATATACCGGTTTTCCAGCGGCCTTTCCGGCCAGGTCCCACAGCGTGATGTCCAGCGGGCCGATGCCCATACGGTCGTTTTTCCTGAGATGGGTCTTGGCCACGTTGTAGAACTTCTCGCGCTCAAGGGCGTTGGCGCCGATAAGCAGTGGCGCGACCGCCTGCATCTGTTCATACGTCCCGGGTGCGCTCGACATGAACTCGCCCGTGACACCCTCATCGGTGAAAATCTTGATGCCGAGCAACCGGCGCGTGCGTTCCGAGCCCTTCTCGTAAAACGGACCGACCGCAAAATTCAGGTCGTCGCCCACGTCATGCCACGGGAACAGGTAACGGGTGATCTCGATCCTGTCGATGACCGGGTAGTTAGGCATCTCGGCATGCTCCAGCGATTGGAGTCACCTGGTTCAACCAACCGCCCCTGCGGTCAGCGTCCAACGACTCGCTGCGCAAGATACCCGCGAGCGTCCTCCATAGCCAGCCCGTCGCGAGGCGCGCTGCCCCAAAATTCCCGGCTTTGCCAATCGTCGAGTCTATAACTTCGAAATCACACGATCCACAAGTTCGACTGCCTCGTCAAACAGGGTTGCGATGAACTCGATTCGGACCCTGTATGAATCTGGCAGGTTTTCGATAGCGTCTCCTTCGCCGTATCGCTTCGCGACGCCCTCCCATCCCCGAGCCCTGGCGTCAACCATGACCGGTATAGCCGAGGCGCCAAGACCGTAACCACAAATAGCTGTCAAATAACCCAGGCGTATCAATTCTTCAGACACCTCTGGGTTCTCTGAGTGGAGTCCCTCCATGAACGACCCGAAAAAGGCCGGCTCGGCTCGGATCACGGTGTCTGCCTCTTCGTCGCCCCAGGTGAGGCTGGAGCCCAGCAAGGTTCCAGCATCGGTTCCAACGGATTCGATCCCTACGGCCGCCAGGTCGATAGCGATCAACTCGAATCGGCCATCGTTGTCGGTCGAAGCAAACAGATTACGAACGTGGCAGTCCGCATGAGCCAGTGATTCAGGCAACCGGTCGGCCAGATCAACCAATCGCGAAAAATCTGCAGGGAACGAAAGGGCGCGGTCGTACAAGTTGCCGGGAAACGCCCTGCGAACGTATTCAGACTCACGCGCACCGGCGAGCAAATCGAGATAAGCCATGAAGTCCGGCCGTATCCAACGGCTGGCACTCACCCTGCGGTTCATCCACGCCCCGGCCACAGAAGGCTGGCGAAGTAAATTGCCGTTGAGCCGTCCAAGTGACTCGCCCGCCTGTATGTATGTATCAGCGGACCACGGGTTGCCATCGAATCCGGATAAATCTTCGGTCCATAACCAGATGTCGCCGTGCTCTTTTTCGCTTATCGCGTACACGTGCGCCGCCCGAAATCCGACTGATCGATCTTCGAAGATGCCCTGTCGGTACGCTTCAACTTCCCGGTCGACCGAGCCCATTTTCCCGGGTCCGATGTCGGCGCCCGATGTCATCACCTTTAGCACCACTGACCAATCCATGGTCGCCCCGCCTACCACTGCGGCACCCTCGACCTTCAGAATGGCCAAAGACCCAATCCCATTCACCGGCATTCCCAGAGAGTTCGCCGTCCATCCGGGAATAACACTTGCCGCAGGGTCCTCAAAAATCGCGCGAATAACGTCATCCAGCTCGTGTTTTGAAGCCGATTCAACCTGCCCGATGACGTCTTGCTCGGTCGTCATATGTCCTCCCTTTTCGTTGCCTGATTGCGACCACGGGACCGCTTTATGTCACGGTCGTCGCCTTAGAAGGCCGTGCCTCTCATACAAATTCGTCAACTCTTTCGGCGATCGGATGATGTACGTATCGATGCTGCCCGGGATCTGTTCTGTGAATTCCTCGGCCATGTTTCGGAAATGATGCCGCCGAAACCACAGGTCATACACCACAGAGGACTTGCTGAAGAACGTGAGCCGGAAACTCTCCCGGTTTCCGTTCCACAACTCTTCTCGTTTAAGGGCGCGCAGGAAGGACCTCTTGAATGTTCGCCAGAGCATGACCTTCCACGGCAGGGCTATCACGATCACCGTCTCAACACGTTCGAAGACCAACTCCCGGAGGATTTGATAGTTGCCGTCCAACACCCACCCCTGCTGTGAACCGTCAAGAATAGCCGCCGTCATCGACCGCATATCGTCATCGGGACGCTCTTCCCATCCGGCCATGTGCCGGAGTGCGTCCAGCTCGACGAATGCGAGATCAAATCGGTCTGCCAACGCCCGAGCAAGCGTTGTCTTTCCACCCTTCCCAAACACAGCGATCCGCGTGCCCAACGGGTACGCGTCTGAGTCCGGAGCGGGTGCTGTTCCGACCATATCCGACTCCTGGAAACTCGACCTGTATCGTTCAAAAGTGAAGCAAAGGACACAATACAGAAAAGGCCCTCACCCGAATGTGGGTGAGGGCCTTCTCAAATTCACTGCGTCAGGCGCAATTGTCGCCCGGGTGGTCGCCGCGCCGGGGTTACTTGTTTGGCTGTGGTGTTACCCGGAGGTAAGGCTTCACGGCCTTATAGCCCTTCGGGAACATACCATCGGCGTCCTCGTTAGAGATCGTCGGCAAGATCACCACATCGTCGCCGTCGTGCCAGTCGACCGGCGTCGCCACTTTATGGCTGTCGGTCAGTTGAAGTGAGTCAAGAACCCAAAGGATCTCGTCGAAACTACGGCCGGTTGACGGCGGGTAGGTCAGCGTGAGCCGGACCTTCTTCGCCGGATCGACGATAAAGACTGAGCGGACCGTGGCGGCAGCAGCATCGCCTTCCACCATGTCGTACAGCTCTGCGACCTTGCGGTCGTGATCTGCCAGCAACGGGAAGTTGATGGCCGTTCCCTGCGTCTCTGCGATATCACCGACCCAGTCGTTGTGCGAGCCAATAGGGTCGACGCTCAGGCCAACAGCCTTGGTGTTTCGCTTGTCGAACTCCGGCTTCAGTCGAGCGACCGTGCCAAGCTCCGTCGTGCACACCGGCGTGAAGTCCGCTGGATGCGAAAACAGGATGCCCCAGCCATCGCCGAGGAAGTCGTGAAAGCTGATCTCGCCCTCTGTCGACTCCTGCGTAAAGTCGGGAGCGGTGTCTCCCAATCGAATGGTTGCCATAATCAATGTCGTCCTTTCTTTTGGCCGTACCGTCGGAATTCTCCCGGGCGGCCTCGTCGTGCGTCGTTGGAATCATGATTCCCATTACAGAAACGCCACCAGCGATTCCTGCTTCATTTCTGCAATTTTATTCAGTGATTCCTACCCCCGCAGAAGGCAGTGTACAAAGATCGAGATGCCATAGGAACAGATGATGTCTTCGTAATCGCATCGTCAGGGACCTCAAACTTGTCCATCCAGGTTTCTCCGGTAGGAAACGGTCGACAATTCGCTCACGACTTTCCAATAGGTTGGGAGGAGATCGGTCGACTGCGCGACATCGGCCTCGAATTCGTTCGCCTGGACGGCCGTGGCCGGAGTAGAACCCAGAATCTTAGTCTCGGCCGTCAAACATCGTGCGCCAACCACGTAATCCCCGAACATCTCGTGGGCATGGGCCGCGCTCCGGCGTAAGATGGCGAGTACTGCCGTACCGGTGGTCGAATCACCGGCCGTTTTCGCCTCAAGTCTCGGGACTGGAGTGCTCAAACGGACTAGTGGCGCGTTCGATCCCGGACGCCATCCTTTAGCCAACGACATGGAGATCTGAATGCCCCAGCAGGCCGGTGGTCCGACCCGACTAGAACGTGACTCGATGGGCGAGCTTCAGGTGCCCGCAAACGCCTTTTACGGCGGCAACACAGAGCGTGCTCGTCAGAATTTTCCGATCAGCGATCTCAGGTTCAATCGCTCATTCATCAAGGCGATGGGACAGATCAAGCAGTCGGCATCCCGGGTTAATCGGGAGCTGGACGCACTGGACGACAATCTGGGCGAAGCGATTGACGCCGCTGCCCAGAAGGTGATCGACGGCGAGTACGACGACCAGTTCGTTGTGGACATCTTCCAGACCGGCTCCGGCACCTCCACCAACATGAACACGAACGAGGTGATCTCCAACGTCGCAATTTCTGGCCTCGGCGGCGAGTTGGGTTCACGAGACCCGGTTCATCCCAACGATCATGTGAACAAGGGCCAGTCATCAAACGACGTTATCCCGACGGCTATCCACTTGGCCGCAGCGGGAGCCATCAAGGAACGTCTCCTACCGGCCATGAAAGAGCTGGAAGACGCTCTGAGGGCCAAGTCCGAAGAGTTCTGGCCCATCGTCAAGACCGGCCGCACGCACCTTCAAGATGCCACACCCATCCGGCTCGGGCAGGAGTTCTCGGGCTACGTGGGTCAGCTTGAATACGGTCGAGAGCGCGCCAACAAGGCGCTCGCCGAACTCAGCGTGCTGGCCATCGGCGGCACTGCGGTCGGAACCGGCATCGGCATGCACCCGGAGTTCGCCGACCGCATGATCGGTAAGCTCAAAGAGATGACTGGACTGGACCTGAGCGAGACGGCAAATCACTTCCAGTCGCAAAGCTCACTGGACGCCGTTGTCGAAGCAAGCGGTTCCCTCAAAACCATTGCCGTCAGCCTCATGAAGATCGCCAACGACATCCGGTGGCTCGGATCTGGACCACGCGCCGGAATCGGTGAGATCACGCTTCCCGAAGTACAGCCGGGTAGCTCCATCATGCCGGGCAAGGTGAACCCAGTGATCGCAGAGTCGGTCACCATGGTCTCCGCACAGGTCATCGGTAACGACGCCACCATCGCAGTAGCCGGCCAGTCCGGTAACTTCGAGATCAACGTCATGATGCCTGTCGCCGCGTACAACCTGCTCCAATCTATCGACCTGTTGGCCAACACCTGCGAGAACTTCTCACGGCAGTGCATCAGCGGACTGGTAGCGACCACTAAGGGTCCCGACATGGTCGAACAGGGCCTTGCGATCTGCACCGCTCTTGCTCCGGTCATCGGATACGACTCAGCAGCAGCCATCGCCCACGAGGCATCCGAAACCGGCGAGACCATCAAAGAGGTTTCGTTAAGGGTCACAGACCTCACGGCGGCGCAATTGGATGAGATCCTCGAACCCAGCGCAATGACCGAACCCTCCTAGGGAGCGCCGGTCAACTTGAGCGACACCTCAAACGATTCAGCAGGCGAACCGTCGAATACCTCAGACCAACCTGAGAGCGGCGGCAGCGGACAACGGCCGGTGCCCTCCGGCGGCGCTGATTCTGTTCCACGAGCAGCAGCAACAGGAACGGCAGCATCAAGCGAACGCGGCATGTTCTACGGCTGGTGGATCGTCATCGCCTCGGTGTTCTCAAACGGCACCGGTGGAGCGATCCACTGGCAGGGCTTCTCGGTCTTCTTTCTTCCGGTCACAGAAAACCTCGGCCTAAGCCGATTCCAGACCTCGCTGGTCTTCTCCTTCGCCCGGTTGGAGAACGGCCTGATGGGCCCGTTCACCGGCTACCTGATCGACAGGTTCGGTCCCCGCTGGATGGCCTTCTTTGGCTCCCTGATGGTCGGTATCGGTTATATCGTCCTGGCGACTACGGACACCTACTATCAGTTCCTGATCGTCTACATCGCCGTAATCTCATTCGGCGCGTCCACCAGCTTCATGCAGGCTTCAATGGCCGTGCTAAACACCTGGTTCATCCGACGTCGTGGACTCGTCATGGCAATCAACGCCGCCGGTATGCGCGGTGGCGCTGCGATTTTCATCCCGGCCCTCGGTTGGCTACTGGACCAGTACTCCTGGCAGAAGGTCTCCGTCGGCATCGGCCTGATGATGATCTTCTGGGTAGCGCCCTTCGCGCTCTCCTATCGGAGATCACCCGAGTCGTACGGAATGCTTCCCGACGGCGACACGATGGAGATGCGAGAAGCGGCGGAACGATCAGCGGCCCGTGGCGGCTCGGGAAGATCAGACCAGGCGTGGAGCGTCAGAGAAGCCTTACACACGTCCGCCTACTGGCTACTCGCACTCGCCACCACACTCAGGCTTGGCGTCACCAGCGCGATTCAGGTCCACGCCATCGCCATCTTCGTCTGGAAGAGTGAGAGCGCCGTTGCGGGAGCCGCCATGCTGGGCGCAGTTTCGGCCATAGCCTTCCCCATAATCCTGATCATGGGATGGCTCTCAGATCGTATGCCACGCGGTCCGTTGCTCTTTGTCTCATACACCACGTCCGCCATTGGCCTCGTGCTACTGAACTTCGTTGAGGGCACCTTCCTAGTATTCATTACCTTCGCCATGTTCGCCCCGGCGCAAGCCTCCGCATCCGTTAACTGGTCGCTTGTAGGTGACCTGTTTGGACGTCGGAACTTTGCGACACTCCGCGGGCTGCTGGCGCCGATGTACAACATCGCCACGGTAGTGACAGTTGCAGGAGCGGGATACATGTACGACCGGACAGAGTCGTATACCGTCGTACTGCTGGTGGGCGCTGCTTTACTATTCGGCGCGGCCATGTCCTTCCTTGCCATCAAACCACCTCAGCGACCTGAACCAGCAGAAGTAGCCACAGAGGAAAACGAATGAGCGCAGAAGCAAAGATCGTCGAACTCAAACTGGATCTGTCCCACCCACCAACGCCGCTCGGCAACTACGTCGAGGCCGTATCCACGGGCAACCTTGTGTTCCTGGCGGGTCACGGTCCACGTGGCGCGGGTCCTGGGGGCCAGTGGCTGAACGGCAAACTCGGCGCAGACATGACGGTCGAACAGGGCTATGAGGCTGCCCGTCTCACGGGCATCGGGTTGCTCTCCACGCTCCGCCACGAGATCGGCGACCTCGATCGCGTCACTCGCGTCGTAAAGGCGCTCTGCATGGTCAACGCCACTGCCGATTTCGAGCAGCACCCGGCCGTAGCGAACGGGTTCTCAGATCTGATGGCCGAGGTATTTGGCGAGCGAGGCCGACACGCCCGATCCGCAGTTGGCATGCAGTCATTACCCAACAACATCCCGTTTGAAGCGGAGATGATCGTCGAAGTAGCGCAAGAACCTGTTGAGTACTAAGCTTCGCTCGCCATCACCGAACAAATAACTGGCCCTCGGGCCCTGGAGCGTTAAATGGCCGGATTCACCATCACCGGTTTCAACCACATCGCATACCCGATATCGACCCGTCAGCACAGCCTCCCGCTTTACCGGGACATCCTCGGGCTTGCCGTCATCCCGTCCATGGTGGACGGACCAGCGGTCATCTGGACCCAGATGGACAGTGGAACAATGGTCCACCCCATCGAGGCCCCCGAGCCGGGAAAACTAGGAACATTTCACCTGGCATTTGGAGTCGAAAGCGTTCCTGAAGCCATGGCCTCGTTAGAAGCCTCTGGAATCAAGATAAACAGCCACGGCGAACGCCACGACGGCCAGGAGTTTGCCTTTGTATTTGACCCGGACGGAAATCGACTCGAATTCGCCAGCGTGAACGACCGTAAGGTCCACGGCCGGGTTTGCGACGAGTGGGGGATAACGTCCTGGGCCAAAGATGGCGTTGAGGGTCACTCCGGGCGCCACCAGACTTCAGACGCACCGATACGCGTCCTTTCCACAGAGCACGCAGGCGTCCCGATAACCGACAGGAAGCGCTCCGTTACTTTCTACAGGGACGTGGTCGGACTCAAGATCATCCCGGAGATGGTGGAGTCTGACTCGATCACGTGGCTGGCCCTACCCGACGGATCGATGCTCCACCTTGTCGAGACCGAACAGGGTGATGCGCACACCTATCACGGCGGATTCGTGGTCGAGGATCTCGACGTGGCTATCGATGCTGTCAAGCAGCTTGATGCCGAAAATACCCGTGTCGGGGATCGGCTGGACGGTCGTCGTGCGTTGCACTTTGACGACGCGGACGGCAACCACGTGGAGCTAGTCTCGAACGACCCGTTGAAGTCCGGCCACCGCGTGGCGGACGAATGGGGCTACACGACTGACGTCTAGAGTTCACCGACCACACACTCGTCATTCCCACGTAGGTGGGAATCCAGGAAACGCCTGAAATGCTCGACGGTTCGTCTACGCAGCAAACCGTCTCTGGATTCCCGACTACTCGGGAATGACGGATAGAGATAATTCCCAGGAGGATCCAATGCCAGAGTTCCACATGAACCGTGTCCAGCACTGGATGTTTCCTGTTGAGGATCGGTTCAAAGCGATCCCCTTCTATCGCGATCTACTTGGACTCCATCTGGTTCCCGCATTCGAGACATCGCCCGGTGTGGCTATGTTCGAAACCGACGACGGAACGATGATCCACCTGAGTGAGCGAACCGAGCGAACCCCGCCAACCCACATAGCGTTCGAGGTCGATGATTTCGACGCCCTGCACGCACGACTCGTTGAACTTGGACACGAGATAGTCAACGGTCCCGTTAAGCGTCGAGATGGCCGACCGTCTTTGAAGGTGTTGGATCCGGATGGCAACCAGGTCGAGTTCACGACCGGGCTGGGCCCGATCTCGATGGATAACCTGGTCGTGGATGAATGGGGCCGGACAACCGAAAGGCCAGCCGACGGTTCAGAACCGGACTTGAGCGGGATCAAGCCAGAATTCCATATGAACCGTGTTCAGCACGTCATGTATGAAATGACCGATCGAAAAAAGACATTACCGTTCTACCGTGACCTTCTCGGCCTCCACATCGTCCCGGCTTTCGAGGACGGTCCGGGCGTTGCGATGATGGAGACCGATGACGGAACGATGTTCCATCTGAGTGAGCCCGGCCCCAGGCGCCCACCGGCACACGTGGCATTTGAGGTAGACGATTTCGACGCCATACACGCACGGTTCGTGGAGCTGGGTTACGAAATAGACGGACCGGAAAAGCGGGGCGATGGTCGCCCGGCGATGAAGGTCAAAGACCCGGACGGCAACTCCGTGGAGTTCACAACGGGTCCCGGTCCCATTTCCATCGCAGACCGCACCGTTGATGAGTGGGGCCGCACGCATATTCCCGGCAAGAGTGGAATCTGACACCGGTCAACATGAATAGTGCCCGGAAATGAATTCAGACAGGATTAACTGAAATTGACCTCAGCTAAGGAACCCGTTGGCCGTCTATCAACCATGGTCATAGATGTGAGCGACCTGGAGCGGGGCGCTATTTTCTGGGGTGGCGTTTTAGGCCAGGAGCCAGGCAAACCGAGTGGTCAGTATCTACAGGTCGGGAGCATCAGCCCGGGTGTAAATCTGTATCTCCAGCAGGTTCCGGAGAGTAAATCCGTCAAGAACCGAGTTCATTTCGACCTGGGAGTCACAAACCTGGACGAGGCGGTGAGTCGGGTGCTGGCGCTTGGTGGAAAAAAAGTCCGAAATGAAGGTGACGACTCGTATCGCATGGGTATAGTTGCGGACCCCGACGGAAACGAATTCTGCCTCCTCCCTCCCATGAAATAGCCACCAGGGCGTACAACATAAAAGCACCGAATATGTTTGCGCGTCGATCTTCGGGCTCCGGGATTCCGTTTACAAAGCCATGACTAATTGGTCTAGGTAACCTGTACTATCGCGTCCTCCAATTCGCAAGCACCGTTTAGAAATCTGCCTACAGATTGAACAGCCCCAGCAATAACTCCCCATCTGGCCCTCCTCCATCCGGGGCCGGTGCATATTCCCGACCCGTCGTAACCCCGCCAAGGTCTGGCGGCTCGGGCGGCTTCAGCCGATCCTCACTTCTCTGGACTCTGTACGTCCCTAGCTTCCTGCTTCAAGTAGGCGTCGGGATGCTCATTCCAGTGCTCCCGACGTTCATCGAAGAGATGGGCGTTGGTGTTGGGCTAGTCGGAATTGGCGTGTCCGGCGTACTGATCGGCACGATGATTTTCGACGTGCCTGCAGGATTGTTGGTCGGCAAATTCGGGCACAAACAAACGATGCTCTGGGGCACGGCTCTCCTCGGCGTTCTCGCACTGCTGACCGCATTCACCACGTCATTCCCACCTCTAATGGTCCTCCGGCTGCTCTCGGGTGTGGCGATGGCACTGTGGTCGATCTCCCGGATGGCCTACGTCTCGGATACGGTGCCATCTGCCGCACGTGGGAAAACCCTGGCAACTTTTGGTGGAGTTGGGCGTGTCGGGGCGTTCGCTGGCCCCGTGATCGGCGGATTGATCGGCGCGCATATAAGCCTTGAGGCCGTGTTCATCGCCCAGGCGGTAATGAGCGCAGCGACGATGCTGATGTTGATCGTGTTCACGAAGGAAATTGGCGGCGACCGCGCGGATCAACTCAAACGCCAGGGCCACTCATCAGTCGTCAAGTCACTTGTCGACAACAAATCCGGCCTCGCTAGGGGCGGCACCGCCATGGTGTCGTTACAACTCGTGCGGCGTGGCAGAGAGCTCCTGCTGCCGCTCTGGGGTACTCATCTCGGTCTGGAAGTCGACCAGATCGGTTATGTCGTCGGTGCGGCGGCGGCGATGGACATGGCGATGTTCGCTCCTGTCGGCTACGTGATGGACAAGTACGGCCGCAAGTACATGTCGATTCCAAGTTTCTTGATCCTTGGTGCCGGGATGGCGCTACTGCCGTTAACCGGGAATATCTGGACATTCGGTGCGATCGGGGTACTCACCGGATTCGGGAACGGCCTGAGTAGCGGAGCGATGATGACCCTCGGGGCCGACCTTGCTCCACGTGAGCGTGCAAGCGAGTTCATAGGTGTATGGCGCTTGATCGGCGATCTTGGTGGGGCTAGCGGGCCGATCGTCGTTGGCCAGATCGCTAGCGCCGTGACGCTTGGCTGGTCGTCTCTATTCATAGCGGGGTTCGGCTTCCTGGGCGCGTCAGGCGTGTACTTCCTCGTCCCAGAAACACTGCGGAAGAATGAAACACCGGGAACATCTGCGTCCACACCGGATCCCGCAGCCGCCGCAAAACCGGCCACTTCTCATGGAAGTAGCGATTCCGGGGACTAGGAGTGATCGGGATTGTGCTCGTACGCCGTATCACAGGCATAACGTCTCTGAGTGAATGACCCGCCCAAAACAATTCCCCGCACCCGGGGTTCCGATTTGGTGTTTGCGCGCTTAGTCTCTAGCCCAACAATTTACGGTCCAAATTACTCAACCCATCCCCAGCCACCAGGAACATCAGGAGCAAGTCGATGGCCTACGAATTCATCTCATATGAAAAGAAAGGCCGCATCGCGTACTTCACGATCGAGCGACCTGAGCGTCTCAACGCCCTGCACCCCCCGGCAAATCAGGAACTATACGACGCGTTCACCGAGTTCAATAACGACCCCGACGCCTGGGTGGCGATCATCACCGGAACCGGTGAAAAGGCGTTCAGTGCCGGAAATGACCTCGTTTACACGTCGGAGAACTGGGCCGAACGCGAGTCCAACAAGCCACGGGCGCCCTTCGGCGGAATCACATCCCATTTCGAGTGCTGGAAGCCGATCATCGCCGCAGTCAATGGATACGCGCTCGGTGGTGGCTTCGAGTTGGCTATGGCCTGCGACATCATCATCATGGCGGATCACGCTCAGGTCGGGCTACCTGAGCCACGGGTCGGACTGATAGCCGGAGCGGGCGGAGTCCACAAACTCCCACGCCATATTCCGATCAAGATCGCTATGGGCATGATGCTGACTGCAAAGCGCATCAAGGCCGAAGAGGCTTACAGGCTGGGTATCGCAAACGAAGTCGTCCCACAGGCGGACCTGATGGCGACGGCGGAACGCTGGGCCAACGAGATACTCGAAGTAGCGCCGCTTTCCGCACGGGCCAGCAAGCAGATGGCGTACCAGGGACTGGCTTCGTCCGTTGAGATCGCATTCGACCGAAAGTACTCGGAGGAAGCCAAATTCCTGGCGTCCGACGACCGCCGGGAAGGCCCACTGGCGTTCGCCGAAAAGCGAAAGCCAAACTGGACCGCCAGCTAGCCCGAAACGCGACACACCTCCAACCCTTCGAGAGCCTCGACAAAAAATGTGAGAGGTGCTCTGGAAGGTGGGATCCACGCAAAACTCCACCCGTCATTCCCGAGAAATCGGGAATCCAGAAACGACTACAAACCAGGACGCCCGAATCCCGGGAACAACGTCTCTAGATTCCCACCTGCATGGGAATGACGGTTCGATCGGCATCCAGGCTGGCGCTGCTATCTCAGTCCGCGGCAGCCTTAACACGCGCTTGAACCTGCTTCTTCATGTTGCCGAAGAACTGCTTCATCAGCAGCTTTGCAACACCGCCGAGCAT
>JABIGL010000170.1 GCA_018650185.1 Chloroflexota bacterium | reverse complement strand
GTGAATGCCCTCTTCTCGGCATGTCTTCCCCCTTCTGGGAACGTCCAGTCTCTAATTTATTGACTGGTACCGTCTAAGGGGGTCAGGTCACGGTGACGTCCAAGGCTCACACGTAAAGTTAGAATTTTCCTGAGATGCAAGCTTTCGTGAAAAGCATCAGATGTCATCCGAGATTAATAGGAGTGGAATGGGTAATTTTCTAAGCTTGGTGTGCGCCCCAGCGATCCAACAAGTGGTGGAAACATCATTTTTCCGAAAGACGCCATTTGTGAGATTCGGGCGCCTCTACCTGACAGTCAACTTGTGGGTCTTCCAACAAGCAGGTTTGCTAGGTTTCTCACTACGAGATCAGCCCTCACTACTCGTGAAACTTATCTCTCGAGATCCTTACGGCGGCCTCGATATCACTACCGACGCAGCTAAGGAGTTCCTCACAACCCTCAAAGAGATGGCAGACGAACACGTAACAAATGCAGGCAACGACACTGATGGATTCATCACGTTCTACGCGAAAACAGAACTCCGACAGATCGGGATCGAAATCAATCAGTTACCACCCGACAAGCGGTTGAATGACAAGATCCGGGATCCGGAGATCTCCAGTTTGATGTTCTCCGCCTGGCTAAATGGCGCTGCGTTCGGATATCACTACCCTGAATTATTCCTCGCCGTCTGGAATTCGAACTACCGTATGGTCCCGGTTGATGAATGGACCCGAATTCGGGAAATGGGTGTGATCTTGTCGGAAACGCAAACCGACATGCCACTCGAAGAAGCCACAATAGAAATATTGCGTGAGGCCCTCGACTGGCAAAACACGGAAGCGCCGCTGTTGTTTGGAGAGGACGACACTATGTTCTTGATTGGCAAGGCGTATCCGTACTGAGTCGTCTGTGCTGATAGTTGATGCGAAAGGCTTGGTCTAATTCAACCTGGCCCAAATGCTCGGTGAAAAAAGTCGTTGAAGCCTATGGCGAATCGTCTCGCAACCAGTTCTGGATCGGTATTTGCTGGCGACGTACGTGGCGTATTTGACAGGCTACGGCCCGATCCATCTCTAGTTTGTGATCCCCATGTCCTCGCACGTTGGTTTCAACTTGGGGATATCCTGGTTAAGAGTCAGTTGCCATTCATCGCAACCAGACACGAGAAGGACTGAATTGTTACGTCAGGCGGGGAATAGCCCACAGCCCATTTCCATTTGACCGACGCGTTTGGTGGGCCCTGTCGGATTCGAACCGACGACCTGCGGATTAAAAGTCCGGGTGTTGGCGCGCCACGTACCCATCGCGCCCGGTAGACAAAATGACGCCTAAGTGACAACCGCTACCTTTTTGCTCTCTATCAGGCCGAAATCGATGTTTGCGCCAAGCCCGGGCTCATTGAACGCGTGCACCATGCCGTCCTCCCCAAGCTCGATCTCCTCGGCCAGGCCGTACTTCTGGGCGTCATGGGGCAGCAGAACCTCAAGGTACTCAGTGTTCTTGATCGCCATGATGCAGTGGAGGTTTGCCACGTTGTTCAACGAGTTACCCCCGTGGTGGATCTCGTAATTCATGTGAAATGCTTCGGCGAGATGTGCCGTCTTCATCACCGCGGTAATGCTGCCCTTCACCGCCACGTCTCCGCGCAGGTAGTCGGTCGCCTGTGATACAAGCCAGGGAGCGTAGGCCGTAAACCCGCCGGGCGAGTGTTCTGTCGCCATGATCGGGATGTCTAAATGCTCTCGCAGTTTGACGTAGTTGAACAGGTCGTCGCCTGCCAGGGGATCTTCGTACCAGTAGTAACCAAGCTCCTGGATTGCCTTGCCAACCTCGAGCGCTCCCGGGTAGTCATAGGCCCAGATTGAGTCGAGCATCACTCGATAGTCGTCGCCGACCGCGTTCCGGACCGCCTGGCAGACAGCGATGTCCTCACGGATATCGTCAGCCGGGGGGTGGATCTTGTAGGCCGCCCAGCCGGCGGCCTTGCTCTCCAATGCCTCGGCTGCGTAAATTCGCTCCATAATTGGAGACCATCGACTGTTAGGTGTCATCCGTCCACAGATGTGGTGAGAGATGCGACGAGCCACTGCGTCTAGATCAG